>JBJMNN010000115.1:0-4249 GCA_045804245.1 Gemmatimonadaceae bacterium
GTATGGCGTGCGGCCGTCCATGCGGCGACGCGAGAGGTCGGCGCCACGCCGCACGAGCGACTCCACCATCGGCACGTCCCAGGAGCGCGCCGCGACGTGCAGCGGCGTCTCGCCATTCGCGGCGAACACGGGATCGGGATCGGCGCCGTGGTCCAACAGCCACTGTGGGCCGGCGGGTGTTCTCGTCCAGTGGAGGATGGCGTACAGCGTCGGGGAGCCGTCGGTCGCCCATGGCTGGTTCAGGCTCGCGCCGTGCGCGTGCAGCAGCTCGAGCGTCGCCACGTCGCCGGCGCTCGCCGCCATCGGCAGCGTGACGCCGTCGTTCGGATCGGCGCCGGAGTCGAGCAACAGCTCGGCAAGCGGCAGGAGCTGGGTCACGCGTGTCGCGCCCCAGAGCACGGGGCGTCGCACGGCATGATGCAGCCACGGGAAGCGCGTGTTCGGATCGGCGCCGAGCGCCAGCAGGCGCCCCGCGATGGCGACGAGACCGTTCGCGTCGGCGAGGGACGACCGACCGAGCGAGTCGTAGCAGACGTAGTGGAGCGGCTCCCATCCGCGCGGTCCACCCGCTTCGCGCGCCAGCGCAGGTCGTCGCGCGAGATGCGCCTCGACGGCGGCGAAGTCGCCCAGCACGAGCGCTGAGTGGAAGCTCGCACCGGCAATGCGCGGATGCGCCGCGAGCAGCCGCTCGGCGCGCGACGTTCGGCCGTCGGTCGCGGCTTCGACGAGCTCGCGCACCGCGTCGTCGAGTCCGAGCGTGAGCTCCTCGACGCGCTCGCGCAGCGCGTTCCATGATGGGAAGCCGTGCTCGCGCGCGATCACCGAGTGCGCGTCGTGGAGCGCGAGCGACGCGCGGGCGAGCTCGTCGTCGCGCGCGCGCGCCAGCGACGGGAGAATGCGGAAGCGTGACAACGCGGTTGGATCGGCCGCGCGCGCGGCGCGGAGCAGATCCTTCGCCTGTTTCCTCAGCTGATCGAGGTCGGGCGAGTCGGGCAGGGGGCGGGAAGCCGGCATACGTCCTCCATGCTGAAGGCCGGCGGTCCGCAAGCTGGCCAGCACGGAGACGATGTGCCGTGACCAAGCACTTCGACGGGTGGACTCAGCCCTTCGCGCGGACCCGCGGGCGCCCCGAAGCGCCTGCAGCATGATGCGGTGTCGGCGCGACTCGCGTCAAGTCGGATGTGTCCCAGACGGCGGCATTGGTACGCCTTGTAGCGCTGGCTGCCCCATGCTAGCCTCGGAGGAGACGTGGCCTTACGGAGTGTGAATGTCCGAGAGTTTCGCTGGGCGCTCGCGCATGAGAGCAGTTCTCCTCCTGCTCGCCTTCACGGTGATGAGCTGTGCTCGACCGTCGCGGGTGGCTCCGGTGCCTGCGGTGTCGTTCGCGACGGATACGGTGCGTGCGCAACTGTTGCGTGATGGCGTGACGCACTGGTTCCTCTACGCCCCCTCGGGGCCGTGGGCGATTCACGCGCTGGTCGTCGACCGTGACGCGTGCTACTCCGCCCGTGCGGTCAAGGGTGCGGACGGTGCCATCGGGCGCGAGAAGACGTCCGTCCTGCTGGAGCGGCTCCGCCGATCGGCTGACGTCGCCGGAGGCGTCAACGCCGATTTCTTTCTCTTCACGCCGCCCGGCGTGCCGACGAATCTGCTCGTGTCGCGCGGCCGGGTCGTGAGCGGTCCGTCCTCGCAGCCCGTGCTCGCGTTCGACTCGGCAGGCGCACCGCATCTCGGGACCTTTCGGGTCGAAGGGAGCCTCGCCGCGACGGCGCACGGCCGTTTCCCGATCGCCGCCTGGAACCGAGCCGCGCCCTCGGGGATCGCGCTCTACGACGACGCGTGGGGCGCTTCGACCGATACGCTCTCCGGCGGTGTCGAGGTGGTCGTGGATGGACGCGGCGCGGGGCGCGTCGCGGCGATCGATACGCTCACGTCCGGCGTCGCGATACCGCCGGGACGCGTGGCGCTGGTCGGTCGCGGCGCCGAGGCACGTGCGGCGCTGCTCGCACTCCGCGTCGGCGACAGCGTGCGCGCGCAGGTCGCGCTGCGACCCTTCCATCCGCTCGAAGCGCTCGGCGGACGTCCGCTCCTGCTGCGCGACAGCACCATCGTCGCCGGGATCGACAGCGCGGGCGGTGCCGGCTTCGCGGCCGGGCGACATCCGCGCACCGCGGTGGGGCTCGCGCGTAACGGCCGGCGCCTCCTGCTCGTGGCGGTCGACGGACGGCAGAAGCCCTACAGCGACGGCATGACGCTGCGCGAGCTGGCCGGCGTCATGCGCAGCCTCGGCGCGCGTGACGCGATCAATCTCGACGGCGGTGGCTCGACGACTCTGGTGTACTCGGAGCCGGAGAACGCCGGCACGCTGCGCATCGCGAACCGTCCATCCGATCCGGCAGGCGAGCGTCCGGTCGGTAATGCGCTCGCCGTCGTGCGGGGTTGCGAGGGACGCTCACGTTGACCGCCACTACATCGACCTCAACCGAGGCAACGCGAATCTCCAATGACTGACGGCATCACTTACGTCGCTCCATCCACGAGCGCTCCCGTTCTGGCAAACGGCGTCATCGCCGCCGAGAGCCTCCGCGGCGAGGGCGATGCGCCCGGCGCCGTCGCGTACGTCCACTACAACGGCCCGACGGCGCAGCTGTCGACGATGTGCACCGGCATGTGCGTGCTCGATCCCGGCGCGTCGCCGCACCCTCCGCACACGCATCCCGAAGAGGAGCACATGATCGTCGCCAGCGGCACCGGCGTCATCGTGGTCGACGGCAAGCCCACACCGGTGGGCCCGGGCGCCATCATGTACTGCGCCGCCAACGTCTCGCACGGCATCACCAACACGGGCACCACGCCGATGATCTTCTACTGGTCCAAGTGGCTCGCCCGCGGCTTCGAGTGACCGAGGCGAGCGCATGTTCGCGCACCTGACACTGCCGACGCAGCGCGTCGAGGAGACGACGCGTTTCATCGAGACGACGCTCGGCTACCGGCGGAAGTCCGTGCCCGCCAACTCGCCGGTGGACGCGCGCTGGCTCGACATCGGCCACGGGCAGGAGCTGCACGTGTTCTACGTCGAGGGGTTCGAAGCGTCGCCCTTCGAGGCCGAGTTCGGGCGGCACGTCGCACTGTTCCATCCGGTCGACGACTTCCCTGCGCTCCGCCGGCGCATCGTCGACGCCGGTGGTGAGCTCGTCGAGCCGTTGCGCGCGACGCACTTCGAGCGGCTGTTTTTCCGCGAACCGGTGAACGGGTACCTGTTCGAGGTGATCGACCGCGAGCGTCACCGCCAGCTGCTCGACGGTGCGCAATGAATATCGTCGGCCCACTCCGCCTCCGCGCCGGCGTTCTCGACGACTATCACGACGTGCTCACTCCCGCTGCGCTCGATGCGATCGCCGCGCTCGCCCCGTTCGACGTCAGACGCCGCGCTCTGATGCGTGCACGTATGGAGCGGCGCGCTCGGCGACAGCGAGACCATGAGCGGATCGACTTCCTGCCAGCCGACGCGACGATCGGCGGAACGAGCATCACGGTGCGCGAAGCAAGAGATGGTCGCTTCGACGGCGGTGTCATCCCAGACGACCTGCAGCGCCAGTGGATCCAGGGCACCGGTCCCGCGGCGCGTCCGCGCGCTGGCACCGCCGAGAGCATTCGCAACGTCGCCTACGCGCTCCTCTCGGGAGCCGACGGCTGGATGTTCGACGGCGAGGACGCGCTCGGGCAGGTCGACACCATGTCGCTCGACAACCACCGCAATCTGCGATTGGCCTTCGAGCGAGCCGACGTGTTCATGGCCGCGGCCGAGCGGGTCGCCGGGGAGATGAATGCATGGGCGCGCGAGTTCCTCAGCCGCGACATCATAAGCGACTGGCGCACGCAGCTCGACTTCACGACGCGCATCTTCCGCGCGCGCGGGCTGCATCTCGACGATCGACACATCGCGCATTCCACGGGCGATCCGCTCGGCGCGTCTCTGGTCGATCTCGCGCTCTACGTCGTCGCCAATCATGTCCGGCTCCGTGGCGAGGGACGCAGCGTCGTCCTCTATCTCCCCAAGATCCAGACCGCCGAGGAAGCCGCGCTCTGGAACGACATGCTCGACACCGTCGAGGTGTATCTCGGCCTGCCGGCCGGCACGATCAGGGTTTACGTGCTCGTCGAGCAGCTCGAAGCGTCGTTCCAGCTCATGGAGATCCGCGCGGCGCTTGGGCCCCACTTCGTCGGTTTCAACACCGGGCGCTGGGAC
>JBJMNN010000116.1:0-9056 GCA_045804245.1 Gemmatimonadaceae bacterium
GCGCGCGTCGCGGACGCCCTCCTCGCGCGCGAGCTGACGGCGCCGGCCGAGCGGCATGGCATCGAGGAGCAGCTCGACGGCGAGGTCGAGCTGTTGTGGGTGACGTCGGAGATCCGGCAGGACCGCCCCTCCGTGCGCGACGAGGTGAGCACGGTGCTCTGGTACCTCGAGACGCGCCTCATCGACGCGGGCGCCAGGGCGCGCGAGACGCTCGTGCGCGCGTTCGAGGAGGAGTTCGCCTGCTCGTCCGATGCGCTGCGCAGCGCCGTGCCGGTGCGCATCGGCAACTGGGTCGGCGGCGATCGCGACGGGAATCCGTTCGTCACGCCCGACGTCACGATCGCCACGGCGCGTCGCGGGAGCTACTCGATCCTCGGCCGCTACGCGGCCGCGCTCAAGGACCTCGTCGAGCGGCTGTCGGTGTCGGCGCAGCTCGCGCCGGCCGAAGAGGAGCTGCGCACCAGCCTCGAAGTCGACCGCCACCTGCTCCCCGACGTGTGGGAGGCGAACCGCCGCCGCAACGCCGACGAGCCGGTGCGGCTCAAGCTGTCGTTCATGCAGGGCCGAGTGGAGGCGACGCGTCGGCTCACCGCGGCGCGCGACGCGGGCAAGCTCGTCGACGAGCCCGCGGCGTACCGCCACGCCGCTGAGCTCGAGCACGATCTGATGCTCGTGCGGGAGAATCTGGTCTCCGCCGGCGCGATGCATGCCACGCGCACGACAGTCGATCCACTACTTGCCACGCTGCGTGCGCACGGGCTGCACGGCTTCCTGATGGACGTGCGCGATCACGCCGACAATCACACCGCGGCCGTCGCCGACATCGCGAGGCAGCTCGGCCTCCCCGAGTTCGATGGCGACGCGCTGCGCCGCGAGCTGCTCGGCCGTCGTCCGCTCGTCAGCGCGCACGTCCCGCTCGCCGAGGCGACGACGCGGGTGCTCGACACCTTCCGCGCCGTCTGCACGATCCAGGACGAGATGAGTCAGGACGCGGCGAGCACGTACATCGTGTCGATGACGCAGAGCGGGGAAGATCTCCTGCGCGTGCTGCTGCTCGGGCGCGAAGTCGGCCTGGTCGATCTGGCCGCCGATCCACCCGCGTCGAGCATCGACGTCGTGCCCCTGTTCGAGACGCTCGACGATCTGGAGAACGCGCCGAAGGTGATGCGTGCGCTGCTCGAAGATCCGGTCTACCGCCGCCAGCTCGCCGCGCGCGGCAACCGGCAGGAAGTGATGATCGGCTACTCCGACTCCGGGAAGGACGCGGGCATCGTCGCCGCGTCGTGGGCGCTCTACCAGGGGCAGGAGGAGCTCGCGAAGCTGTTCGCCGAGGCGGGCGTGTCGCTGCGCCTCTTCCATGGTAGAGGGGGAAGCGTCGGACGCGGCGGCGGCTCGCCGGTGTATCGCGCGCTCGCCGCGCTGCCGCCCGGCACGGTGAACGGCCGCCTCAAGATCACCGAGCAGGGAGAGATCATCTCGCAGCAGTTCGGGCTGTTGCCCGTCGCCGAGCGTACCCTCGAGGTGACGCTCGCCGGCGCGCTGCTGCAGGAGTTCACGAAGTGGCAGGAGTCGGTCAGCGCCGACGAGATGCAGTCGTTCCGGCGTACGATGCGCGAGCTGAGCGACGCATCGCTCGGTGTGTACCGTGATCTCGTGCATGAGGATCAGGCACTGTTCACGCTCTTCCGCACCGCGACGCCGATCGACGAGCTGGCCGAGGCGCGCTTCGGCTCGCGGCCCGCGTATCGTCCCGGTTCGACGCCGGGGATCGGCGGCATCCGCGCCATCCCGTGGGGCTTCGGCTGGACGCAGATCCGTCTCATGCTCACCGGCTGGCTCGGCGCGGGCACGGCGCTCTCGCAGGCGACGAGCACGCCGGAGGGACTGGAGCGGCTGCGTCGCATGGCGAAGCAGTGGCCGTTCTTCGACGACCTGCTCGGCAAGATCGAGATGGTGTGCGCGAAGACCGATCTCGAGATCGCGCGCACCTACGTGCGTCAGCTCGGCGGCGATCTCGCGCTGCTCGGCCGGCTCGAGGACGAGTTCCACCGGACGGTGGACTCGGTGCTGCGCATCCGGGACACCGAGCACCTGCTGCGCGACACACCGGTGCTGCAGTCGGCGATCGGCCTGCGGAATCCGTACGTCGATCCGCTGTCGCTGCTGCAGATCGCGCTGTTGAAGAAGAAGCGGAGTCTCCCTGAAGCGGATAGCTCCGAGCGCGAACGCGTGGAGTCCGTTTTGGCGACGACGTTGAGCGGGATCGCGCAGGGGCTGAGGAACACTGGATGACTAGTTGTCGGTTATCGGTTCTCCGTAGTCAGCCCGCTCGGGCAGGTTCCTGCATCCCGAGGCCGGCCGTGAACCGACAGCCGATAACTGATGACCTTCGAATAACCGACTCGCCCTCACTGTCGAAACGCTAATCATGATCCTCCCATGGTCTGGTATCGCAAGGAGAAACGCCCTGGCCCGCGAGGCGGCATCATGACCTTCCCGGATGGACGGCCCCGTCCCCTCCGAGTCGGCGTGGTCGGGTATGGCCTCGGCGGCTCGACCTTTCACGCGCCGCTCGTCTCGGCGACGCCGGGGCTCGACCTCGTCGCGATCGCGACGAGCAACCCCGAGCGCGTGGCGAAAGCGAAGGCGCGCTATCCGGCCGCGCACCTCTACGACACGATCGACGCGATGCTCGCCGCCGAGCAGCTCGACCTCGTCGTCATCTCCACCCCGCACGCGACGCACGCACCGAATGCGCGTGCCGCGCTGGCGAAGGGCGCGCACGTCGTGGTCGACAAGCCGTTCGCCATTTCCTCGGCGGAGGCGCGTGACCTCGCGTCGGCCGCGAAGGCCGCGGGCAGACTCGCCATCCCGTTCCAGAACCGCCGCTGGGACAACGAGGTGCTCACGCTGCAGAAGCTGATGCACGATGGCACGCTCGGCGACATCCACCGCTTCGAGTCGCGCTACGAGCGCTGGCGTCCGATCCCGAAGGCGCGGTGGAAGGAGCCCGGTGCAGAGGAGCGCGGCGAAGGTGTGCTCGGCGACCTGACCGTACACCTCGTAGACCAGGCGCTCCTCCTCTTCGGTTCCGCGCGGAGCGTGTACGCCGAGTTCGAGAAGCGGCATCCCGACATCGTCGTGGTCGACGACGTGTTCATCGCCATCACGCACAAGAGCGGCGTGATCTCCCACCTCTTCACGAGTCCCAACGTCGGCATCCTCGGCCCGCGCCTCACGGTGCTCGGCAGCAAGGGCGCGTACGTGAAGCACGGCATCGATCCGCAGGAAGAAGCACTCCTCGCCGGCGGCACACCCGGTGTGCCAGGCTGGGGCGAGGAGCCGGAGTCCGCGTGGGGCAGGGTTGGTGCGGGGGACGTTGCCCACCCGCTGCGCAGCGAGCCGGGCAACTACCTGCGCTTCTACGAGGGAGTAGCGGCGGCGATCCGTGATGGCGCCGAGCCACCGGTGACGGCGGAGCAGGGGATCGCGATGATGGAGCTGCTGGATGCGGCGCGGCTCTCGGCACGCACGGGACGGGTAGTGGAGATGGATGGGTAGTGCCTTCCCTCGACCGCATCGCCCGCGACGCTCTCCTCGCGAATGGGTTCCAGCCCGATGCGGGCGAGGCGGTCGTGCGCGAGATCGCCAGTCTCCACCAGGCACCGGCCAAGGGCGACGACGTCAGGGATCAACGCGCCCTTCTCTGGTCTTCCATCGACAACGCTTCCTCCCGTGACCTCGACCAGATCGAGGTCGCTGAGGAGCTGAAGGACGGGGGGATCGTCGTGCGGATCGGGATCGCCGACGTCGATGCGCTCGTGCCGAAGGGCTCCGCGCTCGACACGTACGCCGCGGCGAACGCGACGTCGGTGTACACCGGCGTGACCGTCTACCCGATGCTGCCGGAGCAGCTGTCGACCGACCTCACGTCGATGAACGAATCGGTCGACCGGCTCGCGCTCGTCATCGAGGTCGAGCTCGCGCCCGACGGCAGCGTGCGACGGCACGACGTCGACCGCGCACTCGCCACCAACCACGCGAAGCTCGCGTACGAGAGCGTCGGTGCGTGGCTCGAAGGGCGCGGCCCGGAGCCCGACAAGCTCGTCGCCGACGACGCGCTCGAGGCGCAGCTCTGGGTGCAGGACCGCGCGGCGAGTCTCCTCAAGAAGGTGCGCGAGGCGGCGGGCGCGCTGGAGTTCGAGACGATCGAGGCGACCCCGGTCGCGAAGGACGGGAAGGTCGAGTCGCTCGCCGTGACGCGAAAGAACCGCGCGCGCGACCTGATCGAGGATTTCATGATCGCCGCCAACGTCGCGATCGCGAAGATTCTCGCCGAGCGTGGACGCTCGGCGATCAGGCGCGTCGTGCGCGTGCCGCGGCGATGGGACCGCATCGTCGTGATCGCGCGGCAGTACGGCTTCACCCTCCCCGAGCAGCCGAACGCGCGCGTCCTCGCGTACTTCCTCGGCCAGCGGCGCGCGGCCGACCCGATGCGCTTTCCCGATCTGTCACTCACCATCGTGAAGCTGCTCGGACCGGGCGAGTACGTGCTCGACAAGCCCGGTCCGAGCGACGACCAGCCGCACTTCGGTCTCGCGGCGACGGACTACACCCACGCCACCGCGCCCAACCGCCGCTACGCGGATCTCGTGACGCAGCGGCTGGTGAAGGCGGCGATCACCGGTGCACCGCCGCCGTACTCCGACGACGAGCTCGCGGCGATCGCCCAACGGTGCACCGAGCGCGAGAACGCCGCCAATCGCGTCGAGCGCGTGACGCGCAAGGCCGCCGCGGCCGAGCTGCTCGCGCACCGCATCGGCGCCGTGTTCCACGCCATCGTCACCGGCGTGAACAAGGACGGGACGTACGTGCGGCTCCTCTCGCCGCCAGCGGAGGGACGCGTCGTACGCGGCGAGGAAGGAATGGACGTCGGCGAACGCGTGACGGTGCGGCTCGTGCGAACGGACCCGGAGCGCGGGCACATCGATTTCGAGAAAGCGTGAAGGGCAGTTATGGCGTGTCCGGCAACGCGTCCACCATCGCCATCACATCCGCTCCCTCGTTTCGCACACGCAGGTCGTAGTACAGCATGGTCATGGCGACGCCGATCAGCGGGAAGAGCGGCACCATCACCAGCTCGACGATCATGTTCGAGAGGCGCTCGGGGAGGCTGAACATGGACGCGACGGCGCCGAGCGCGAGCGCGATGCCGAACATGAGCGCGAGAACGATAACCCACGCGAGCAGCATCGTGCCGAGCACGTGCCCGATCTGGCCACGCGCGAGCTCGCGCGAGCGCGTGATGGCCTGACCGGTCGGCAGTCCCTCGATCGCCGCGATCGGCAGCGCTGCGGCCGTCCACGCGAGCGCGATGACCCCGGGCACGATGAGCAGGATGAAGCCGAGACCGATCATCAGCCCGGTGACGATCGACACGACGATGATCGTTCCCGCCCGTCCGCCGAACTCGCGGAACGCCTCTCCCGCCGAGAGCGCCTGATCGCGCTCCAGCGCCGCGGCGACGATGACGGCGACGACCGCCTGGACGATGAGATACATCCAGTTGTCGAGGAGCTGGATCAGTCGGCCGATCCATTCGGGCGCGAGCGCGCCGACGAGGGCGAGTGGCACGAGCAGCAGTGCCGAGACGACGAGCAGGTCACCGAAGTGCGCCCGGTAGAACCGGAAGCTGGCGTCGAGGATCTCCGTGGCGCGTCGGGGGTGCGTATGTGCGAGCTGGCTCATTGGTCCGCGGGCGGGAGGTAGGTGGACGGCGAGCGTTACGCTGCGTGGCCCTAATGTGCGATCTGCCGGACCCATCGGCGAGGGGCGAGCATCACCATGCGCGCGTGACGCCGCTCGCTGCGTGTCCCATCCCTCGACTCACCCGCCGCGCACGAGGGCGACCGTCAGGACGGCCGCGATGGCGAGCGCGATCACGCCGGCCACGACGAACTCGCGCGATCGCTCGAGCGAGACGCGCTGCATCGAGCGCAGCGCGACCGCGGGCAGCAGGAAGCACTGCGCGGCCTTCGCGAGGTTGAGGATGCCGAACACCGTGAGCACGAGGGGGATTCCCGACCACACGCGATGGAACGCGACGACGATCGAGCCGAACGCGAGGCTGGTGAAGCCGTTGGCGAGCGCGCCAACGAGCCCCTTCGCACGGAGCCAGATGAAGAACTCTGCCCACGCACGGTGGAAGACGATGTGCGACAGCCCGATGATCGTGAGCTGGATGACCGCGAAGATCTCGACAGCGCGTTCCATAGGGCTCCATGATCGGATTAGGATAGCCTAAATAGATGTTAAGGTGACACTATCTAATCTCCAGGGTCGGTATCTGCAACCGCGAAGACCCGCTGGCGCTTCGTTCGCCGCGCTCGATCGAGCGCGGCGGATTGCGCGCCCGGCTGAGGCCTCCAGATTGGTGGCTCTGCCGATTCCCGCGGCAGGCAGCACCATCCTCTCTGGAGGTGTAGATGTCGAATCGCATTCTCGCATTCGCAGTCGGTCTGCTCGTCGCCGCGAGCGCCGCCACCGCTCACGCACAGAAGACGGCGAAGCTGCAGTGGGGCCCCGCGCCCCCCTTCCTCCCCGCGGGCGCACGGTTCGCGCTCGTCAGCGGCGATCCCGGAAAGTCCGGCCCGTTCGAGGTGCGGCTCTCGATGCCGAATGGCTACGTCGTCCCGCCGCACTGGCATCCCACCGACGAGACGGTGGCGGTGAAGAGCGGCCATTTCCATTATGGCATGGGCGACGTGATCGACCGCAAGGCGGAGAAGAGCCTGCGCCCAGGGCAGTCGGGGACTCTGCCGGCGAACATGCGCCACTGGGCGAGAGCGCAGGGGCGCACGCTCATCGCGATCACCGGCAACGGCCCGTTCGTGATCAACTACGTGAAGCCGGCGGACGATCCGCGAAACGCGAAACCGAAGGCGAAGTAGCGAGTATCGAGCGCGACGTGCGCATTCGCGCCTTCGTGTCTCTCGCGCTGGTGTCCTGCGTCGCATCGACTGTCGCGGCGCAGGACACGCTGCGCTGGATACCCACGCCGGCTGCGCTGCCGCCCGGTGCGCGCATGGCGCTCGTACGCGGCGACCCGATGAAGCCCGGGCCCTTCGTCGTGCGTTTTCGTTTCCCCGACGGCTTCACCGTGCCACCGCATTTCCACCCGGTGGACGAGCACGTGCGCGTGATCCGCGGCCAGTACGGCCACGGCTTCGGCGACGTCGTCGACACGACGAAGCTGCACTGGAGGAGGGCCGGCCAGCGCGTCACGCTGCCGGCGAAGTCGCATCACTACGCGCAGGCGCGCGGCGCGACGGAGACCGAGGTGAGCGGGATCGGACCTTTTACGGTGACGTACGTGGGGGGAGGGGCGATGGGCGGAGTGGCCCGTTGACTCACGGCTTTCTCCATCCCCCATTCACCCGCCCGATCAACTCGTCCGCCTCGCCCGGCCCCCAACTCCCCGCCGCATACGTCGGCATCGGAGACGCGGGATGCGTCTCCCAGTATTCGAGCAGCGGATCGATCAGGCGCCACGCGGCTTCCACCTCGTCGCTGCGCGTGAACAGCGTCATCTCGCCGATCATCACGTCGAGCAGCAGCGTCTCGTACGCTGGAGCCGCCGTCTCGCCGAACGCTTCGGCGTAGGTGAAGTCCATGTCCACCGGCGCGACCTCCACGTGCTGCGTGAGCGCCACCGCGGCGCCGGGCACCTTCACCTCGAAGTTGAGCGACACGCCCTCGTTCGGCTGCACGCGCATCACGAGCACGTTCGCCTCGAGGCTGTGGTCCCCGCCCGGTCCACCGAACATGAGGTGCGGCGGCGCCTGGTAGTGCACGGCGATCTCGCTCACGCGCTTCGGCAGCCGCTTGCCACTGCGCACGTAGAACGGCACACCCTTCCAGCGCCAGTTGTCGACGTGGAAGCGCACCGCGGCGTAGGTCGGCGTCTGCGAGTCCTTACTGACGTCCGGCTCGTCGCGGTATCCGGGCACCTCCTTGTCCTTGATCTTTCCGGCGACGTACTGCGCGCGCACCGCATTCTCCGGGATCGTCTCCGGCGTGAGCCAGCGAATCGAGCGCAGCACCTTTACCTTCTCGTCGCGCACCGCGTCGGCCGTCATCGACGACGGCGGCTCCATCGCCGTGAGCGCGAGCAGCTGCAACAGGTGATTCTGGAACATGTCGCGTACGACGCCGGCTTCCTCGTAATATTTGCCGCGCGCCTCGACGCCCACCGTCTCCGCCGCGGTGATCTCGACGTGCGACACCCACCGCCGGTTCCACAGTGGCTCGAAGATGGAGTTGGCGAACCGCAGCACGAGGACATTCTGCACCGTCTCCTTCCCGAGGAAGTGGTCGATGCGGTACACCTGGTGCTCGGCGAACAGCGACAGCACGAGCTGGTTGAGCGTGTGCGCCGTGGTGAGACTGTGCCCGAACGGCTTCTCCACCACGACGCGCGCCCAGGGTCGCTGCTTCGGGTCGTCGATCCGCGGCACGAGACCGCTCGACGACAGCAGCCGCACGATCGGCTCGAACACGCTCGGCGGCACGGCCAGATAGAAGAACCGGTTGCGATCCGCCGGCGTGCACGCGGACTCGATCTCGTCGAGCTTCTGCTTGATCCCCTCGTACGCCGCCGCGTCGGTCGCATCGCCGCCGACGAAGAAGATCCGCTGCGCAAACGCCTTCCAGACCTCCTCGTCGACGCGCTTCACCTCGTCCGACTCGCCGAGTGCGTCGCGCATCCGCTCGCGGAACGACTCGTCGTTCAGCGACGGCTCGCGTCCCACCGCCAGCACGGCGAAGTCGGGGCCGAGCAGATGCTCGGCGGCGAGCTGGTAGAGGGCGGGGAAGAGCTTCCGCTTCGTGAGATCGCCCGTCGCGCCGAAGATCACCATCGTGCAGTGCTCGGCTGTCGCCGCGTGCGGGACCGTGTCGCCGTACCTCGCGTGCTGCCGCGGCGCCATGTGCATCCGCGCGGCGACGTGCGAGGGCGCGGGATTCGGCTGCGGCGCGGTCACGAGCCCTTCACCGCA
>JBJMNN010000117.1:0-4565 GCA_045804245.1 Gemmatimonadaceae bacterium
CTCGGGTTCTTGGAAGGGGATGCCTGTCGAGAGGTCAGCCATGTCCCTCGCTTCGCCCTTCCGCGTCAACACTGGCTGGGTCGCGTTCCTACTCTCCGGCGCCACGCTCGCCTGTGGGGACGTGAACCCGCTGGGGCCTCCGACTGTCACGGGCGTCTATGCGCTCCGGCGCGTCGAGTCCGACGCCCTCCCGACGGTGCTCTACAGCAATGACCTCGTGCGGGTCCGTGTGCTGGCGGATACGCTGCGCTGCCCGCCTTGGGCGCCCGCCGCGTGCTGGTGCGCCCGGACAACCGTCCCGTCGACGTAGTGGGTTGCCCAATCGAGGTGACCTGCCGCATTGGTGTCCTGCAGCACGACGCCGAGGATGCGCGCCAACACACCAGCGGCCGTCCACCGGCGGAAGCGGCTCCACACGGTCGCCCACGGCCCGAAGCGTTCCGGGATCACGCCATGAGGCCCCCGTCCGGAGCACCCACAGGATGGCCTGTTGGTACCCCCTCTCGCGTTTGGACGCCGCCGCGGGCCTAACCCGCCCGTGTCCTCGGCAAGCATGGCCGCGTCGGACGGCGCGCTACGCGTCGAACGCGAGCGAGGTCGAGAGCTGCCGATTGGACTCGATGTCCGCCTGCAGGTCAGCGATCTTCTGCTCCGCGGTCGCGACGGCGTCGGCGCCCGCGAGGAAGCGCCGCGGCGGCGGCTCCTGGCTCGCGATGGCGAGGAGCGCCTGCGCGAGCTTCGCCGGGTCGCCCGCCTGCTTTCCGTGCGTTCCCTTCCAGCCCGCGACGAGCGCCGCGCCGCGCTCGGCGTAGTCCGGGATGGAGGGCGTGGCGTAGCTCGTCGACTGCTCCGACAGGAGCTCGGTGCGGAAGTAGCCCGGGTTGATGACCGTCGTGTGGATGCCGAACGGCGCGACCTCGACGCGAAGCGCCTCCATCCACCCCTCGAGGCCGAACTTCGCCGCGGCGTACGCAGAGGTGAACTCGACGGCCGAGGCGAGCCCCGCGGTCGACGAGATCGTGATGACGTGCCCCGAGCGCTGCTTGCGCATCACCGGCAGCACGGCGCGCGTGACGTGCATCTGGCCGACGAGGTTCGCCGCGAGCGTGCGGTCGAACTGTTCCGGCGTCATCTCCTCGAAGAAGCCGGCCTCGAAGATCGCCGCGTTGTTGACGAGCACGTCGATGCGGCCGAACCGCTCCACCGCGGCCTTTACCGCCGCCTCGGCGTCCTCGGGGCGCGTGACGTCGAGCTTTACCACGAGCAGGTCGTCCGAGGGGCCGAGCAGCTCGGTGACTCGGCCCGGGTTCCGGCCCGTCGCCACGAGCGCGTGGCCGGCGGCCAGCACTGCCTTCGCGAAGTCGACGCCCATGCCACGGCCGGCGCCGGTGATGAACCAGACCTTCTTCTGGCTCCCGCTGTTGTGGTCCTTGATCGTCATCTGGTGGGATTCTCCGTATAGTTGATATTGCTCATTCCTGCACGACGCGGGATCGAGTGGCAGGGCGCGTCAACGCGGTGGTCGCGTCATGTTCTGCGCTTGATGATTCCGGCCGCGAGTCTCTTTCACAGGGGAGTAAGCTAGAGTCTGCGGGGCGACATGTACCTGCCGGATCATCGCGACTCCTTGCCCATTTCTCTCAGGCGCTGGAAGCGTCGGCGCACACGGCGTATCGTGTATCCATGACAATTAGATCCATCTCAGAACAACCGAGCACGGCCCGCACGTCCTCATCGCGCCCGCCGGGCACCGCTGCCGGCGAGGTCCCGCTCGCGGGGCGCCGCGCGGCATTGTGCGCCGACCTCGCGCGGCTGCTCCAACGGCAGAGGGGCGCTGACGGCGGGCACGAGACAGCAATCCCGTCACTCGCGCTGTGGCGCTTCTCGCATCCCACCGAGATGGCGCCTGGGCTCCAGCAGCCGGCCGTCTACGTCGTGGTTCAGGGTCGGAAGCACGTGGTCTTCGGCGGCGAGACCTACGTCTACGATCCGTCGCAGTACCTGGCCGTCTCCCTCGAGCTGCCGGTCGTGTCACGCGTCGTCGAGGCCACGCCGGAGGTGCCCTACCTCTGCCTGACGCTGCGCGTCGACGCGCGGGAGCTCGCGGCGTTGATCGTCGAAACCGGGCGGTCGGCCCCTCGCGACGACCACGACGGGCGGGCGCTCTTCGTGAGCCCACTGGAGGCCCCGCTGCTCGACGGCTTGCTCCGGCTGGTCCGGCTCCTGGACACGCCGGACGACATCCCGGTACTCGCGCCCCTCATCCTGCGGGAGCTCTACTTCCGGCTCCTCCAGGGGGAACAGCAGGGCCGTCTGGCGGAGATCGCGATTGGCGACGGCCGCGTGCGTCGCATCGCGGGGGCCATCGCGTGGATCAAGGCGCACTTCGCCGAGCCGCTGCAGATCGAGGCGCTGGCCAAGCAGGTGAACATGAGCCCCTCGGCGCTGCACCGTCACTTCCCCGCCGTGACCGGCGTGAGCCCGATCCAGTACCAGAAGCGGCTCCGGCTCGAGGAAGCGCGCCGCCTGCTGCTGTCGGACGCGACCAGCGCGGAAGCCGTCGCCTACCAGGTGGGCTACGTGAGCGCCTCGCAGTTCAGCCGGGAGTACGCCCGGCTGTTCGGGCAGCCGCCGCGACGGGACGCGGAGCGCCTGCGTGCCGGCGCCTCCGACGGCAATCCCGCCTTGTGACCGACATGGGCGGGTCCGACGACCGCAGGTAGGATACCGTCTGCTTGTAGTCCGGCCGACCAACACTTTTGCACACACGCCTTAGAAGGAAACGAGGCCTGTTCGCCGCCGTCGCGCCTCTCGCGAAGCGGCGATAGGTTCTTCGGCTCGTTCCTGTACCGCTCGCTGGTCTCCGATCCCGTGAAGCTGATGCGCTTCCTCTGGTTCGCCGTCGCCGGCGCCGCCCTGTCCAGCGTCGTCGCGCCACGCCAGCTCGTTTCGCAGACGCACGCGACGCCGCCGCGCACCGGTTCGTTCAGTGTCGTCGAAGCCAGCATCGCCGAGATGCGCACGGCGCTCGAGCAGCGACGCACGACGTCACGCGAGATCGTGCTGCAGTATCTCACGCGCATCGCGACGTACGAAGATCAGCTGAACGCGATCATCACCGTGAACCCGCGTGCGCTCGCGATCGCCGACTCGATGGATCGCGAGCGGGCGCGCGGCCGGATTCATGGTCCGCTGCACGGCATCCCCGTCGCGCTCAAGGACAACATCCACACGACGACGATGCGGACGACGGGTGGCGCGCTCGCGTTCCGCGACCTGGTGCCGCCGTACAACGCGACGCTGGCGAAGAACCTCGAGGCTGCCGGCGCGATCATCATCGCGAAGACGCAGCTCACCGAGCTGGCGAACTGGATCGCGAGCGGGATGCCCGCCAACTACAATGGTCTCAATGGTTATGGGATGAACCCATGGGATCCGCGGCGCGATCCGCGCGAGGCCACGTTCGACGGTCGTCCGGTGCTGAGCACCGGCGGCTCGAGCTCCGGCGTCGGCACGAACGTGAGCTTCTGGGCCGCCAACGTCGGCACCGAGACGTCGGGGTCGATCCTCAGCCCGTCGAACCAGAACATGCTCGTCGGCATCAAGCCGACCGTGGGTCGCGTCAGCCGCTACGGAGTCATCCCGATCTCGGCCGATCAGGACACGCCCGGTCCGATGGCCCGCACGGTCGCCGACGCCGCGATCATGCTCGGCGCGATGGAAGGGGCGACGCCCGACCCTCACGACTCGGCGACGAGGAAATGCCCGCCCCCAGCGGGCAACGACTACACGAGATTCCTCAACGCGAAGGGGCTGCAGGGTGCGCGGATCGGCATCCCGCGCGCCTTCTTCTATGAGAAGGCGAGCCTCGGCGGTACCACGCCGCGCGGTGGCCTGAACGACGCACAGAAGAAGGCGATGGACGAGGCGATCGCCGTGCTGAAGGCGCAGGGCGCGGTGATCGTGGATCCCGCCGACATCCCGAGCGTCGCGACGGCGGATTCGGCCGAGAACTTCGTCAACTGGAACGTGTGCGGAGGGCTCGACAACGCGAAGGGGCTCGACGCAGGCTGCTCGATCGCGTTCAAGTACGGGATGAAGCGCGACTTCAACGCCTGGCTGACGTCGTTGGGCGATCGCGCGCCGGTGAAGACGCTGACGGCGCTGCGCGCCTGGAACATCGCGCATCAGCGTGCGGGCGCGATCAAATACGGTCAGGCGAACCTCGACGTATCGGACGAGATGAACCTGCAGACGGACCGCGAGCGCTACGAGGCCGACCGCCGGAAGGACATCCGTCTCTCAGCGACGAATGGCCTTGACGCGGCGCTGAAGGCGAACCGGCTGGACGCGCTGTTGTTCCCGGGGGTGAGCAGCGCGGGGATCGGCGCGCGCCCAGGCTATCCGACGGTGACGGTGCCGTGGGCGTTCGTGCCGCTTCCTCCCGGTGAAGGACCGACGGCGTTTCCGGCGGGGTTCGACCCGAAGCCGCAGCCGTTCAACGTGAGCTTCACGGGCGCGGCATGCAGTGAGCCCAAGCTGATCGAGCTGGCGTACGCGTTCGA
>JBJMNN010000118.1:0-7021 GCA_045804245.1 Gemmatimonadaceae bacterium
GCTTTACCGTGCGTTCGTGCGCCGCCGAGCCGGCGCCGGACGATGGCGTCGTCGGCTCGATGGCGGCCGCCTCGGGCCGCGGTGTCTCCGCTCGCGTCGGTAGCTCGTGTGCGGGCTCGCTCTGTGGTGCGGCGGGGCGCCCACGCGCATCCTCGATGCGGCGTATCTGGCGCTCGCGTGCCGTCTCGTCCTGGGGGCTCGCTTCTCCGGCTCGAAGGATCCTGCCGTCGTCGCGCACCCGCTCCGGCGGAAGGAACCTCAATCCGCGGTCGAGCCTCGGTCGACGGGTCGCGCTCTCGTCGCGTCCGTCGTCCGCGCTCCCGATCGTTCCGTGATGCGCTGCCGGACGGTCGACAAATGCGTTCGATCCCGTTTCCAGCGGTGAGCCGATGTACGCGGCGCGCGCGATCCGCGACGCGCTCTGCGTGCTGCTGCTGTCTGTGCGCGCCGTGTCGGCGGGACTTCGGGGAATGCGCTGTACCGGTCCAAGCGGCACGAGTTGGTATCTGACGAAGTCCGTGCAGCCGTTGATGACTGCGAATCGCGCATACCGAACGCCGTCGATGTCCACGTACGAGATGCCGCTGACCTCCGGACTATAAAGCTGGTCGAAAAATGACCAGGAGCCGCCGTCGCAGATCGGCGAGTCGACCGAGGCAAACATGTAGCCTGGGTGGGACGTTCCCAGGGTGAATCCCGAGAACTCCGTGTTGAACTCCTGCCCGGTGAGAGCGAGCGCCTTGCCGAGGGCGTAGCCGCCGCCGCTGTAGCTGCGGCCCCAGAGAATCCGCTCGATCGCATACGTGTCCCACTCGCCGTCGTCCGTCGCGATCCGCTGCAGCTGCAGCGGGCGATCCGATGCGATCGCGAAGATCAGTCCCGACGTTCGTCCGAACGAGGAGCCGCTCATGCGGTATCGGCTGCCGGCGAACGATGCCAGTCGTTGCGTCCCGAATCCGGCGAAGAATCTGGGGAGTCGGTACAGCGTATTCGCCCGAGCGAACCCGCTCTCGCTCGGTGCCTCCGGAAAAATCACCCGCGCGCGTCCGTCGTAGTCGACCGCCACGAGGGTCACGTAGGCGTCCTCGCTCACGCGGAATGCCGACTCCACCCAACCGCTCGCGGCGAGGCTACCAGGCGTGATGATGTGAACGCGGGGCTTGCCCGCTCGCTCGGGCGCCGCCGCCTGGGCCGAATCCAGCAGCCGCGCGAAGTCATCCGACCGATATCGGGCGTGCCCTGGCGACACGCCGCTCGAGACGCAGCCAACCACGAGCGGCATTGCGAGACCGAGAATGCCGCTACCGACTCGAGTGAACCTGGGCATGAGCTCCCTCCGGTGGAGACAGGCGGTGAGCCTTCATTGAGACGTTCCGTATCGAACGTAGCGTGCCAACTGCTGCTGTCCTCTCTACGTCGACGCGTGTATACACGTTGGGACACAAAGGCGCGGTCCGCAAGGCCGACCCCGCTCCCTCGGCGAGCTCGAGTCGAACCGACGACTGCCGCCGGCCCGACGCCACGTCTACCTTCCGCCCTGAGCATGGAGTCCACGCGCGCACCCCGCGCCGATCTCTTCGATCCGGCCGCCCTCTCGGCGCTCGGACACTTCGAGATCGTCGCACGATGGATCGTCGACGGCTTTCTCAGCGGACTGCACCGGTCGCCCCGAAAGGGGTTCTCGGTGGAGTTCGCTGATTTTCGTCCCTATCAGCCTGGCGACGACCTCCGATACGTCGACTGGAAGATCGCTGCGCGCGCCGACCGGTGGGTCGTCAAGCAGTACGAGGAGGAGACCAACCTCCGCGCGACGATCATCCTCGACGTGAGCCGGTCGATGGACTGGCGTGGTGCCTCCGAGGAGCTGCGGGTCACCAAGCGCGCCTACGCCGAGCAGTTGACGGCCGCCCTCGCGCTGCTGCTGCTCCGGCAGCGCGACGCCGTAGGTCTCATCCGCTTCGACGACGCGGTCCGCACGAGCATCCCTCCGCGTGCGCGAAGCGGGCAGTGGCGGCGTCTCGTCGCTGCGCTCGCGGAGGCCGGAAACGGACGCGCCTCCGACCTCGCGTCGGCGCTCGGCCAGGCCGCGCGGCTCGTCACCCGCCGCGGAATGATCATCCTCATCAGCGACCTGCTCGTCGACGTCGAGGCGGCGCTCCCCGCATTGCGTGGTCTGCGCGCCGCCGGTCACGACGTCAACGTGCTGCACGTCATGGATCCCGCTGAGCGCGACTTCAGCCTCGCCGGCGAGGCGCGCTACACCGATCCGGAATCGGAGCTCGACGTTCCGGCCGCCGCCGCCGATGTGCGCGCTGCGTATCGCACGACTGTCGAGCACGTGATCGCCGAGTGGAAGCAGCGCCTCGGCGCGCTCGGCGCGGGCTACGAGGTGATTCTCACCGATCAGCCGTACGCCATTCCCCTGCGGCTGGCGTTCGGCGCGCGCGAGCACCGCACATGAACTTCCTCGCGCCGCTGTTTCTCACGCTCGCTGCGGCCGCGGGCGTTCCGCTGTTGCTCCACCTCATGCGGCGCAACATCGCGACGCGCGTCGATTTCCCCGCTGCGCGCTATCTGCTTCGAGCGGAGGCGGAGCACAGTCGCTCGCTGCGTCTGCGCAATCTGCTGCTCATGCTGTTGCGCGTGCTGCTCATCCTGGCGTTGGCCCTCGCCGCGGCAAAGCCCTTCCTCCCGGGGCTCGGCGTCGGTCACGGACCCACGGCCGTCGCCGTCGTGCTCGACAACTCGATCTCCACCACGGCCGTCGTCGGCGGCAGCGCCGTGTTCGATCGGCTGCGCGCCGCGACTCGGCAGCTGATCGCCGCGAGCACCGCGGAGGATCGGCTCTGGCTCGTTACATCCGACGGGCGCATGCGCGGCGGCTCGCGCGACGCGCTGCTCGCCGAGCTCGCGCGCATCGCACCCGCCGAGGGAGGAGGCGATCTCGCGCTCGCACTTGCCCGTGCCGCATCCACGGTGCAGGGAAGCACGCTGCCCGCGAAGAGCATCGCCGTCGCCACCGACGGGCAGCGCACGTCCTGGACGGCCGCTGCGAGGATCGCGTCTCCGGTCGCACTCCTCGTCCCGTCGGGAAGTCCTCCCTCGAACCGTGCGGTGCTCTCCGCCGTCGCCGAGCCCGCGCGATGGACGCCGCGCGGCTCGCTCGCCGCGCGGGTCGAGACGCGCGACTCGGTCGGTTATCGCATCATGCTCGGCGATCGCACGCTGTCTCGCGGTGCAACTGGACGCGGCGAGCCGATCCTCCTGCGCGCGAGCCCGCCCGAGCGCGGTTGGCAGGCTGGCCGCGTCGAGCTCGAGCCCGATGATTTTCCCGCTGACGATGCCCGGCACTTCGCCCTCTGGATCGGCCCACCGCCGTCCGTAACCGCCGACGCCTCCGCGGGCAGCTTCGTCGCGACGGCCGTCACCACGCTCGTCGCGGACGGTCGAGCGGCGTCCGGCGGCGCGATCCGTGTCGCGTCCGCGGATGCGGCATCCGCTCTGCCGGCCCTCCTCGCCCCGCCCGCCGATCAGGTCCGGCTCGGCGCCGCCAATCGCGAGCTCGAGCGGCTTGGAGTTCCCTGGCGCTTCGGCTCGTTGCAGCGGAGCTCCGTCGTCGCCCGCGGCGGACGTCTGGACAACATCGCGCTGACGGAGCGCTACCAGCTCGTGCGGGCCGGTGTCGCGCCCGCCGACACTCTCGCGACGGCCGGCGGCGAGCCGTGGGTCGTGGCCGGTCCGGGCTACGTGCTGATCGCGTCGCGCCTCGATCCTGCCGCGACGCAGCTCCCGGTGCGTGCGGCGTTCGTGCCGTGGCTCGCCGACATGCTTGCCGTACGTCTCGCTGCGCCCACCGGCGATATCGGTGCGCCGATCCAGGCGCTGCCGGGCCGGCCGATTCGTCTCCCGGCCGGCGCGGAGACCCTCGAGAGCAGCACGGGCTCGCGTCGCTCCATCACGGCCGAGCTCATGGATGCGCCGGAGGAGCGGGGCGTATGGTTCGTGCTTCGCGGCGGCCGGCGTGTCGGCGCGGTCGTCGTGAACGCGCCCCCGGAAGAGTCGGCGCTCGAGCGGTGGCCGGCACCAGCGCTCGCGGCGAGGCTCGGCGGCGTGGCCGCCCGCTCCGCCAGCACGAATGCCGGTTGGGTCGGTGACACCTTCGCCGCCGGCGCCACGCGTCCGGCCGGGACACCGCTCCTCGTGGTCGCCCTCCTTCTGCTCGCCGCCGAGGGTCTGGCGGTCCGTACCTCTCGACCGACAGCCGCCTAAGTGCCCCTTCCAAGTCTGCTCGACGCGATCGAGCGCCTCCCGGCGTTCGCTCGCGTGATCAATACGGTGCCAGCGCCGCGCGAAGAGCTGCGCACGGCTGGCCTCCCTGGCTCGGCCGACGCGACGCTCCTCGCGGCGCTCGCGCGCCGCCTGCCGACACGCTTTCTCGTCGTCGTGGCCGATGGCGTGCCGCTCGCCGAGCGAATGCTCGCCGATCTGCACACGCTGATCGACGAAACGCCGGTCGCGCTCTATCCGCCGCGCGAAGGATTCGGCGAAGTCGAGCCGCACGTCGAGGTCGCCGGTGAGCGCGTCGAGACGCTCGAGCGACTCAGTCGCGGCGAGATCCGCATCCTGCTCACGACTCCGCGTGCGCTGCTCGAGCGCACGCGGCTGCCCGGAGCGCTGCAGGATCTCCGCATCGAGCTGCGGAAGGGCGACGTGCGCCGGCCGAGCGAGCTCGCGGCCCACCTCGAGCGCATCGGCTTCGAGCGCGTGTCGATGGTCGAGGACGTCGCGCAGTTCAGTCTCCGCGGCGGCATCTTCGACGTGTACTCGTTCGGGATGACGGATCCGGTCCGCATGGAGTTCTGGGGCGACGAGGTCGTCGATCTGCGCCACTTCGAGCTCTCGTCGCAGCGATCGACCAGGACCGTCGATCTCGCCGTGGTGCTCCCGGTGGACGGCCAGGTCCGCGAGGAGGCGACGCCCGGCGAGCGTCTCTCCATCTCCGCGCTCTTCCCGCCCGATACGCTCCTCGTCTATCCCACCGGCACGCATCTCCTCCCCGAGCTGCAGCGCACCTGGGACGAGGCGGCGCATCACATCGATCTCGCACGCCGGCGCGGCGAGGATGCCGACGCGCGCGAGGAGCTCTTCGAGTCGCCCGACGAAGCAGGCAGCACGCTCGCCGCCTTCGGCGCCCTGCGGCTCGTCGACCCGACGGCCGAGAAGCCCGATGTCGTCTTCCCCTTTCGCTCGCCCGAGAGCGTCGATCGCGACATCAAGCGCCTCCGGCGCATCGTCCGCGACCAGATTCCGACGATCGTCCTCTGCGACAACGAGGGCCAGTGCGAGCGGCTCGACGAGCTGCTCAACGAGGATGCGCGCGATCCCTCTCCCGCCGCGCTCGTCGTCGGTGCGCTCGGCGGCGGTTACGTGCTGCCGCCGTCGGATGGCGAGCGTGGGCTCCGCGTGCTCACCGACCACGAGATCTTCCGGCGCGAGCGGCGTATCCGTCGCGCCCGCCGGTACGTCAGCGGCGGTGTCGATTCGCTCGCGCTCAAG
The DNA here is from genome assembly GCA_045804245.1 of Gemmatimonadaceae bacterium. Lineage (GTDB taxonomy): Bacteria > Gemmatimonadota > Gemmatimonadetes > Gemmatimonadales > Gemmatimonadaceae > AG11. The sequence goes on from JBJMNN010000118.1 coordinate 5,557, forward strand.
CAGGGCGACTACGTCGTGCACCTTGAGCACGGTGTCGGCATCTATCGCGGCATCGAGACGATCTTCGTCGGGCAGAGCACCATCGAGGTCGCCGTCGTCGAGTACGAGGGCGGCGACCGGCTCAATGTGCCGCTCTACCGCATCGATCAGCTCGAGCGCTATCGCTCGTCCGACGAGGTCTCCGACGACGCGCCGCCGCCGCGCCTCCACAAGCTCGGTGGCAAGCGATGGGCGCAGCAGCGCGACCGTACGCGCGCCGCGATTCAGGAGATGACCATCGAGCTCCTCGAGCTGTACGCGCGACGGAAGGTGGCGTCGCGGCCCCCGCATGTGCCCGACACGCCCTGGCAGAAGCAGCTCGAGAGCAGCTTCCTCTTCGAGGACACTCCCGACCAGCGCAAGGCGACGACCGAGGTGAAGGGTGACATGGAGAGCACGCGGCCGATGGATCGCCTGCTCGTCGGCGACGTCGGCTACGGCAAGACGGAAATCGCCGTCCGCGCCGCGTTCAAGGCGGTGCAGAGCGGCCGGCAGGTCGCCGTGCTCGTGCCCACGACGATTCTTGCCGACCAGCACGCGCGCACCTTCGAGGAACGGCTGGCCGATTTCCCGATCCGCGTCGCGGTGCTGAGCCGCTTTCAGGGCGCCAAGGAGCAGACCCAGTCGATCGCCGAGCTCGCGTCGCGCAAGATCGACATCGTCATCGGCACGCACCGCCTGCTCAGCCCCGACGTGGCCTTCGCCGACCTCGGACTCATCGTCGTCGACGAAGAGCATCGCTTCGGCGTGAAGCACAAGGAGCGGCTCAAGCAGCTCAAGCTCGAGACCGACGTCCTCACGCTCACGGCGACGCCGATCCCTCGCACGCTGCACCTGTCGCTCGCGGGGCTGCGCGACATGACGCTGATGCAGACGCCGCCTCGTGACCGGTCGCCCGTGCTGACCTTCGTCGAGCCCGGCGACGACGACGGCCTGATCGACGAAGGGATCTCGCGCGAGCTCGATCGCGGCGGGCAGGTCTTCTTCGTCCACAATCGGATCGAGACGATCATCGCGCAGGCCGACCGCGTCCGTCGCATCGTGCCCCGCGCGCGCGTCGCCGTCGCGCACGGCCAGATGCGGGAGCGCGAGCTCGAGGACATCATGCATCGCTTCGTCAGCGGCGACGTCGACGTGCTCGTCTCGACGCTCATCGTCGAGAGCGGCCTTGACGTCCCGAACGCGAACACGATGTTCGTGAACCGCGCCGACAACCTCGGCCTCGCGCAGCTGTATCAGCTGCGCGGCCGGGTCGGGCGGTCGCATCGCCGGGCCTACTGCTACCTGCTCGTCCCCGACTCGGTCGACCCCGAAGCCGAGCGTCGGCTGCAGGTGCTCGAGCATCACACTGAGCTCGGAGCCGGCTACAAGATCGCGCTCAAGGACAAGGAGATGCGCGGCGCCGGCAACCTGCTCGGCGCCGAAC
>JBJMNN010000119.1:0-20272 GCA_045804245.1 Gemmatimonadaceae bacterium
CGGGGGTCGCGAGCCACGACTGCAGCCGGTCGGCGCTCTCCTGTACTCGACGCACGAGCGACGAATCCGCATCGAGCAGCCGACCGTCGCGCACGAGCGGCCGGCCCGCTACGGCGACGAACGATGCGGGCGTTCCGGCCAGCGCCAGCACCGCGGCGGCCACGGGGCCGTGCGTGGGTCCGCGGCCGAGAGCGCCCAATGAGAAGGCGGCGAGATCGGCCGCCTTGCCCACCTCGAGCGATCCGATCTCGCCGTCGAGCCGCAGTGCGCGTGCCCCGCCGAGCGTCGCGAGCTCCAGCGCATCCGCGGTGGACAGGGTGTTCGCCTCGCGTGAGCGCGCCGTCGCGAACAGGAGTGCCTGGCGTGCCTCATCGAGCAGGTCCATGCGGTCGTTGCTCGCCACCGAGTCGGAGCCAAGCCCGACGTCCACACCGGCCGCCAACAGCTCGGCGAGGGGCGCGATACCGTGCGCGAGCAGCGCGTTGGATGCAGGACAGTGCACGACCGCGCACCGACGGCCGGCGATCGCGCGGATGTCGTCCTCGTCGATGCGGAGACAGTGGATGAGCAGCGGATCGACGTCGAGGACGCCGAGCCTGTCGAGCAGGGCGATAGGCGACCGCGCGCGGGCCGCGACGGCGATACCGCGTCGCCGCAGTCCATCGGCCAATGCACCTGCGCCCGCCGTCACCAGCTCGGTCTCCAGCGCGCTCTCGGCGATGTGCACCGCCATCGGTGCCGCGAGCTCACGCGCCAGCGCTGCCGTGGCGCGATACAGCGGATCGGAGACGGTGTACGGCGCGTGGGGCGAGAGGCCCGCGCGAACGAGCGGCGTCTCGCGCGCGCGCATCCGCTCGAACTTCTCGCGCAGCTCGGCGATGGCACGCTCGCACTGCGCCGGATCGGGACCGAACACCTCGCGATAGCAGATCCCGCGCACTCCGCTCTCGAGCATGGCGTCGAACCCGGTGCCCGAGTCGCCCGTGTCGGCGAACGTCGTGACGCCGGCGCGTACGCCCTCCGCCACGCCCAGCCGCGCCGAATCGAGCAGTGCCGCGTCGTCGAGCACCTCGCGGCGCGCCGACGTGAGGCGCAGCACCCATTCGCGGAACGCGAGTCCGTCGAGGAACCCGCGCATCGCGGTGAGCTCGAGGTGACAGTGCGCGTTGACGAGCCCCGGGAGCAGGATCGCGTCGCCGAGATCGACGTCGGCATCGTCCGGCTCGAGGGCGGGAGCGTCGTCGCGCGTCCCGACCCAGACGATGCGCCCCGCGCGCTCGACCAGCGTGCCGTGCGCGATGGGTGGCGCGGAGACGGGGACGATCCACCGCGCGTGGTAGCGCGTCATCCGTCGAAGGCGCCGGTGCGGGAGCCGTGACGCGTAGGATCGTACAGATCCTCGTCGCGCACGCCGATGGAGCGTGCGAGGGCGAGCGGCTGTGCGACGTCGGCGACCTGCTCGCGTGAATGCCCGTCGGAGCCGAGTGAGAGCCGCACCCCCGCCTCGGCGGCGCGCTGGACGATGCGCGGGTGGGGGCGGTAGCGGTTCGAGATCTCGAACGCGATGCCGGCGTCGCGCAGCGCGCGCACGAGCCGTTCCTCGTGGGCCTCGCTCCAGAACTCGTGCGGATCGATGTGGCGCAGCGACGGCGAGATCAGCGTCGGATGCGCGAAGACGTCGATCGGCATCTCGCCCGCGAGCGCTTCGAGTGACGAGACATGCGATTCCACGTACGCCGCCGGCGTGAGGTCGTCCGGCAGCTCGCGATGGAAGACACGAAAGTAGTCTCCGTTGGCGAGCCGGATCGAGTGCAGCGAGCCGACGCGGTGCGTGAAGCGGCGAACCGTTTCGGCGGGCAGCTCGCGCCAGAGCGCATCGTGCCAGCAGAACTCCCCGCTGCGCAGCACGTCGTAGCTCTCGAGATCGTCGAGGTAGCGCGCGACGGCGCGCGGCGAGTCGACTGTGGTGGGCGCGTCACGCGAGATGTGGTCGGTGACGCTCGGGCGCACGCCCAGCGAGCGCGCCTTCTCCACGACGTCGGCCACGCTGAGCGCGCCGTCGGAGTGCGTGGAGTGGGCGTGGCAGTCGACAGGCTGCCACGTCATCTGTGCTGTGTCGGGGGAAGCGTGAACGGGTTACTCGTGTCGCGCGGGGTCGACGTACCGCCCGACGTACCGCCGGTGGTGTCGCGCGAGGGACGCGGGCGCGAGGCGCGGGGAATCGGCGCGGCGCCCGGCGTGACGACGGTGCCGCCCGACGAGCGAATGTGCGTCAGCGTCGACGTGTCGGGGCGCGGCGCCGGCGTGGTGGGCGCGGGGAATCCGAACGACGTGTCAACTGGGTTCGTGCGCGGCTCACCGGGCGCGCCGGGTGTGGTGGGATACGGACTCGCAGCCGGGATGCAGGTCGCGATCGGGTCGGTGCCGGCGAGGAAATAGTCAGTAACCGGTTCACCGCAGCCGGGCGCCCAGAGCTGTCCGCTCGCGAGATCGACCTGCCGCTCGACGACACCGTCGGGCCGCGGCCAGTCGGGTGATGCCGGCCGGCGCCGGTAGACCTCGCGCATGAACGCCGTCCAGGCCGGCGCAGCGAGCAGGCCACCCTGCGCGTTGCTCTTGATCTTGCGGGGCTTGTCGAGCCCGACCCACACGCCGGCCACGAGATCGGTCGTGTAGCCGACGAACCAGACGTCGTTGCCGTCGTTCGTGGTTCCCGTCTTCCCGCCGGCCGGGATGTGGAACTGACTGCCGACCGAACCCGCCGCGGTGCCGCGCTGCACGACGTCCTTCATCATGCTGACCATCAGCCACGCCTCGTCCGGCGTCATCACGGGAGTGCGAGTCGGCGTCGGCTCCCAGAGGACGTCGCCCTTGGCGTTCTCGACGCGCACGATCCCGTTCGGCGACGCGCGCGTGCCGAGCGTGGCGAACGCGCTGTACGCGGCGATCATCTCGATCGGGTAGACGTCGGCGGCGCCGATGTAGATCGACGGGTAGGGCGGGATCGGCGTCGAGATGCCGAACTTGCGCGCCATCTCGATGATGGTGGACGGGCCCAGCTCCATCCCGACCTTGATCGCGACGATGTTGCGCGACTGATAGAGGCCGCGGCGCATCGGCATCGGTCCCTCGAACTTCCCATCGTAGTTCTGTGGCGTCCAGCTGCCCCCTCCGGACTGCGGCACGGAGACGGGCGAGTCGTCCACGACGTACGTCGGCGGCCGCCCGTTCTGGACGGCGGCCGAGTAGACGATCGGCTTGAACGTGGACCCGGGTTGCCGCAGCGCCTGCGTGGCGCGATTGAACTTCGAGTCGTCGAAGTCACGGCCGCCGACGAGCGCGCGAACGGCGCCGGTGCGCGGATCCATCGCGACGAACGCGCCCTGCAGGTATGGCGAGTTGGGTGAGGTCTGCTCGCCGCTGCGATCCGAGGCGCTCGCCATGTACGCCTCGTACGAGCGATGCTGATACGCACCGAACCGTCCCGCCTCGATCGCGCGGAGCTGGTTCTCCAGCGCGCGCTCGGCGGCGGACTGCAGGTCGACATCGAGCGTGGTGTAGACCTTCAGCCCCTGCTCGTAGAGCCGTTGACCGAACTGCTGCTCGAGCTGCTGCCGGATCCACTCGACGTAGTACGGCGCGACGTCGCCCGCCTCGGAGCGGCGCGCGAGCTGGAGTGGATAGGCCTTGGCGAGGCTCGCGTCCGCATCGCTCACCACCTTCTGCTCGCGCATGATCTCGAGCACGGTGTTGCGACGCTGGATGGCGCGCTCCGGGGCGCGACGCGGGTTGTAGCGCTCGGGCGCCTTGGGCAGGCCGGCGAGCGTCGCTGCTTCCGCGAGGTTCAGGTCGCGCGCCGACTTGCCGAAGTAGCGCTGGGCCGCGGTCTCGATGCCGTACGCGCCGTTCCCGAGGGCGATCTGATTCAGGTAGAGCTCGAGGATGCGATCTTTCGAGTACTTCCGCTCGATGGCGCGCGCGACCTTGATCTCCTTGAGCTTGCGCACGGGCGACTTGTCGCGCGTGAGGCGCTCGGGGAAGATGTTCCGCGCGAGCTGCATCGTGATGGTCGAGAACCCTTCGGCGAAGCTGCGGCGCTTGATGTCCGTCCACAGCGCGCCGGGCACGCGGTACCAGTCGACGCCCGAGTGCTCGTGGAAGCGCTTGTCCTCGACGCTGATGAAGGCGTTGCGCACGAGCGGCGGGATCTGCTCGATCTTCAGCAGGGTGCGGCGCTCGAGCCCGAGCTCGGCGATGAACCGGCCGTCGGCGGCGTACAGCTTCGACGTCTGCCGCGGCTGGTACTGGTCCAGCACGTCGACCGACGGACACGCCCCGGCCCTGCAGACGAGCGCCCAGGCCGAGTAGCCGAGCCCGACGACGAATGCCGCGAGGAAGGCGACGGCGACGGCGATCCCGCGCGTGAGCTGCGGATGCTGTTGGCGGAACTTCTTGGAGAACGGAAGGTCCATCGAGTGCGGAAGGTGAGCCGTCGGTCAGCGGGCGGACGCCGCACGGACGCAGACGGGAAGGTTAATGCGCGCATCGGGAGACCGCACCGATGCCGCCGAGTCCCGTCGCCTGACAATCGGACACCCCAGCGTCTACTTTTGTGCCATGCAGACGACTGGAGGAGTGCTCGACGAGCTGCGGTGGCGCGCACTGCTGCATCAGCACACCGACGGCGTGGCGGACGCGCTGGCGGCCGGCCCCGTCTCGGCGTACATCGGCTTCGATCCGACGGGAAGCAGCCTCCACGTCGGCAACCTGGTACCCATCATGGTGCTGGTGCATCTGCAGCGGCACGGGCATCGCCCGGTCGCGCTGGTGGGGGGCGGGACGGGCATGATCGGCGACCCGAGCGGGAAGACGTCGGAGCGCCAGCTTCTCACGTCCGAGCAGGTGGCGGAGAACGCGCGCGGAATTCACGCACAGCTCGAGCGCTTCCTGGACTTCGCCGGACCGAGCGCGGCACGGATGCGCGACAACGCCGCCTGGCTGACGCCGCTGCACCTCGTGGACTTCCTGCGCGACATCGGGAAGCACTTCACGGTGAACTACATGCTGCAGAAGGAGTCGGTGCGCTCTCGCATGGAGGCGGGGATCTCGTTCACCGAGTTCACCTACATGCTCCTGCAGGCCTACGATTTCCTCGAGCTGCAACGACGCGACGGCGTGACGCTGCAGTTGGGTGGGAGCGACCAGTGGGGGAACATCACGGCGGGAATCGAGCTGATCCGCCGCGTGGACGGGGCCGACGCGCACGCCCTCACGATGCCGCTCGTCACGACGTCGAGCGGCGCGAAGTTCGGGAAGACCGAAGCCGGCGCGGTGTGGCTCGACGCAGATCGCACGTCACCCTACGCGTTCTATCAGTTCTGGCTGGGGACGGAGGACGCCGACGTCGGCCGGTATCTGCGCTACTACACGCTCCTCTCGCGCGAGGAGATCGAGTCGCTCGACGCGGTGACGACCTCCGCACCGGAGCGTCGCGCCGCGCAGCAGGCGCTCGCGCGTGACGTGACGCGCCGAGTCCACGGCGACGCAGCGCTCGCGGCGGCCGAGCAGGTGTCGACGTTCTTCTTCGGCGGGCTCGAGGCGGAGGCGCTGAGCGAAGACGCGCTCGCCGTGCTGCGCGCGGAAGCGCCGTTCACCGAAGTGGATCGGGAGGCGCTGGCGAGCGAGTCGGATCGGGCACGGTTCGACGCATTCAAGCTGCTCGTCGCGTCGGGTCTCGCGACGTCGAACGGCGCGGCGAAGCGGTTGCTCGAACAGGGCGGCGTATCGGTGAACAAGCGCAAGCTGGCGGCGGCCGACCGACACATCCCGGCGAGTGACGTGCTGCTCCGCGGCGGGCACGTCGTCGTCGGCAAGGGAAAGCGCGACTACGCGCTGCTCCGCGTGAGGGACTGAGCGGGCTGCTCCCAGCCGGCCTCGTGCCACTCGAGCCAGCTGTCGAGCTGGGCGACGTTGAACAGCAGGTTGCTCGCGTCGGTCTCGCCGCGCACGTGGCGCTCGAGCTCGCGCTCGACGGCGACTTGGTCGAACCACCCGGTCCGCATCACCGCGCCGCCGCGCACGATGTCGCGTATACCGTCGGCGAGCGGGCCGGCGAACCACCGCTTCGACGACGTGGGGAAGCCGAACTTCTGGCGACGCAGCCGCACGGAATCGGGGATGCGGCCGGCCATCGCCTCGCGCAGCACGCGCTTGTTCCAGCCGTCGGACATCTTCCATCGCGCCGGGAGCCGCAGCGCGTGCTCGGCCAACCGATGATCGAGGAAGGGGACGCGCGACTCGACGCTGTGCGCCATCGAGTTCCGATCCTCGACGCGCAGATAGTGCGGCAGCGGCGTTTGGCGGATCGCACGCTCGAGCGCGACCGAGAGCGTCTGACCCGGCGGCAGCTCGGACGCCGGCGCGGCCAGCGCGCGGAACTCCGGTGCGAGGAAGGCGCGGCCGCGTCCCTCGAGCAGCCGTCGACCGGCCGCCACGCTCCGGTACGACGCAATGCTCGACATGAGATGCGCCCGCACCAGGCGTGCGGAGCGCATCAGCACCTCGCGCTCCGACTGCCCGCGCGACTCGGCGACGACCTTCGCCTGGGCGAGGAGCGTCGGCAGCCGTCCGCGCAGCGCCTCGGTGACGAGCATGTGGTCGAACAGATAGTGATATCCGCCGATCGTCTCGTCCGCCCCCTGCCCCGAGAGCACGACACGAATCCCGTTCGCCGCGGCGAGCCTGTACAGCTCGAACCCCATCAACACGCTCGGCGAGTGCACCGGCTCATCGTGATACCACATCGCCTCGCGCAGCCGCGTCCAGAAGGAGTCGGCGTCCACGGTGGCGACGCGATGCATCGTCGCGCCGATCTGCCCGATCGTGTCCTCGAGCTGGCGCGACTCGTCGAAGTCCTCCGACGTGTAGCAGAAGGCGTGGAGTGCCTGCCCCGTGCCCGCCGTGCCGGCGAGCTGCGCCATCGTGCACGCGATGGAGACGGAGTCCATCCCGCCGGACAGCATCACGCCCACGGGCACGTCCGAGCGCATGTGCAGCTTCATCGCGTCGTCGAACAGCGCGAGGAAACGCGGGACAACGTCGGGGCCCGCGTCCTCCTCGTGGTGCGGCGGCGACCAGTAGCGCTCGTCGGTACGCGTGCCGTCGAAGCGAAGCGTGTACGAATGGCCCGGCAGGATCTGCTGCACGCCGTCCAGGTACGTGTCGGCGTCGTCGGGCACCTCCTCGGTCCGACCGAACGAGAGGAACTGCGCGAACCGCGCCGTGTTCAGCCCACCACCCCACAGACCGGAGCGGCGGATCGCCTTGAGCTCGGAGGCGAAGAGCACACCGCGCGGATGGCTCACCACGTACAGCGGCTTGATCCCGAGCCGATCGCGCGCCACGAACATCGTCGAGGTGCGTCGGTCGATGATGCAGAACGCGTACATGCCGACGAGCCGGTCGACGCAGCGACGCCCCCACTGCGCGTACGACGCGAGCAGCACCTCCGTGTCGCCCGACGAGACGAAGCGGTGGCCGAGCGCCTCGAGCTCGGCGCGCAGCTCGACGTAGTTGTAGATCTCGCCGTTGAACACCATCGAGAGCGTGCCGTCGCGCGACGTCATCGGCTGATGCCCCGCCTGCGACAGATCGAGGATCGACAGCCGGCGAAAGCCGAGCGCGGCACGGCCGTCGACGAGAATGCCGTGATCGTCCGGCCCGCGGTGCGCGATCGTGTCGATCAGCGTCTCGATCCACGCCTCGGTGGGCGCGGACTCGGTGCCGAGCGCGAGAAATCCGACGAATCCGCACATGGGTCAGCCTGTCGACACGCGACGCATGGTCTTACTCTCGAGTTGCTGGAGCTCGGCAATGAGGCGCTTTGCCTGTCGGGCGCGGGAGAAGCGGCCGTCCCATCCGACCGGTTTCGCCGACTCGCCGGCTCGGAAGCGCTGGACGCAGCGCTCGATTGCACGCTCGATGCCGGCCTCGTCGTCGATATCTAGCACGATCGCGTCGGAGTTCGCCAGCAACTCGGCCGTGGCGGACTCGGCGCCCACGAGCGCCAGCAGCCAGACGGGGAAGGCGACGTACTCGAACACCTTGGCCGGCACCTGCGTCCGCGTCTCGCCCTGGAAGGCGACGGCCATCGACGATTCGCGCAGCAGCTGGCGCGCCTCGTCGCGCGTACCCGGCGGCCGCTCCTCGAACAGTCCTTCCAGACCCGCGTCGGCGGCGTGCTCGGTGAGCAATCGGCCCGCGACGCGTGCCTGCGGGCCCATGAACACGACGCGAAGGTCGTCCGGACCGAGCACCAGCCTGTCGCGCACGCGGCCCACGGCACGGAAGAAGGGGCGCGGATCGCGATCGAGGTAGAGCGACCCCGAGTGCGCGATCTGGAATCGCGTCGGCCGCGCTCGCGACTCGGCGCTCTCCGGTTCGACGTCGCTGCCGTTGGGGATGCAGCGGATGCGATCGCGCAGCTGGGGGAAGCGCTCGGCCAGCGCGCGCTCCGCCGCAGCGGTGTTGGTGATGATGAGCGCGGCACGCTCGAGCGTGCGGCGCTCGTGTCGCCGCAGCTGACGGTCTGGCAGCAGCCGCGCCGCGAGGCCGATCGACTCGGTGTGGCCCCACGGATCGCGCAGATCGACGACGTGCGGCAGGCTATGCCGCACCGCGACACGCGATGCGGCGACGTGCACGTAGTGTGGAGGCCCCGACGACACGACGATGCGATGGCGTGCGTCGAGGACCGCGTCGGCGGCGTGCGCGAGATCGGCGACCCCCTTCCGCGCGCGCGAAGTATGCACGGCCGCGCTGACCACGTCGCGCAGACGTGGACGCGCGGCACCACCTCCGCCCACGTACGCGTCGACCTCGTGCACGACCTCGGGGCGCGCGCTGCGCCGGGGCTTGAACGGAGCCTGCGCCCGCTTGATCGCCTCGTGCCACCATGGATTCCCCGGAGCGATCTCCACGACGCGCACGTCGGCCGGGAGCCGCGCGAGCCGACTCCAATCCGCCTGTTCGGTCTCGGGGGATGGCTCGATGACGGCATCGAGACCCCAGCCCGCGCGGGCGAGATAGGGGGTGAACCCTTCCCACCGCGCCGCGCCCACCTCCGTGCGCGGCGGATAGGTCGTGGTGAGCAGCAGGATGCGGCGCGGCGATGCGGTGGCCGCTCCGTCGACGTCTCGCGATAGCCACGTCGCACCGCGAGGCAGTCTTGCCGGCGTGCTGCGGGTGGTCACTTCGTTCGAAGCGCCTCGATGATCCGTTCGCCCGCCTTGCCGTCCCAGCCCTCGGGACGACGCACCGTCGCGGACCGTTGCGCAGCGGCGACGAGATCCGGAAGGGTCGACGGATCGAGCACGAGCTGATTCGTGCCCTCGGTGATCGTGATCGGCCGCTCCGTGTTGTCGCGCACGGTGAAGCACGGCACGCCGAGCGCGGTCGTCTCCTCCTGCAGCCCGCCGGAGTCGGTGATCACGGCGTGCGCGCCGCGCATGACGTCGACCATGTCGTAGTACGGCAGCGAGTCGATGAGACCGACGCCACCCATCGGGAGCCCGAAGTCGGCGATGCGCGCCCGCGTGCGCGGATGTGAGGGGAAGATCACCCGGCGGGTGCCGCCGATGGCGGAGAGCGCGGCGGCAATGGCGCGCAGTCGCGGCTCGTCGTCGACGTTCGACGGACGGTGCAGCGTGACGACGACGTGCGACCCGTCGGCGCCGAGCCGCCCCGCCGCGCCAGTCGCCTCGGCGCGCGGCAGGGCGCGCAGCAGCGAGTCGATCATGACGTTGCCGACGAAGACGATCTGCTCGGGACGCGCGCCTTCCCGGGCGAGCGTGGCGTCGGCGTCGCGCGACGGCGTGAGCAGCAGATCGGCCAGCCGGTCGGCGACGATGCGGTTGATCTCCTCGGGCATCGCGCGGTCGTTGCTCCGCAGACCTGCTTCGACGTGCGCGATGCGCACCCCGAGCTTCGCCGCGACGAGCGCGGTGGCCATCGTGGAGTTCACGTCGCCGTAGACGACGAGCCAGTCCGGGTTGCAGCTCGTGAGCACGGGCTCGAACCGCTCGAGGATGCGCGCCGTCTGCACGGCGTGCGTCGCCGACCCGACTTCGAGATTGACGTCGGGAGCGGGGATCTCGAGATCGTCGAAGAATCCCGACGAGAGCAGTGTGTCGTAGTGCTGACCCGTGTGCACGACGATCTGTTCGAGACCGGCGCGACGTCCAGCGTGGAACACCGGCGCGAGCTTCGGAAAGTTCGGCCGAGCCCCGACGACGTGGAGGATTCTCACTGAGGAAAGCGATGGAACGAGGTGGGACGAATCCCTCTGGCAGTGCCGGCGGGGCGGCGTTACGATCCGTCTAAGTTAACAGACGCGCGAGCTCGGGCCCACGCCACGCCCGACGACGCCCACTCCTGTCGCCTGCCCTTGCGGATCATCGTCGTCCCGTCGTGGTTCCCGTCGCCACGGGCGCCGCTCGCAGGAATCTTCTTCGCCGAACAGACCGAGTTGCTCGCGAAGCACGCGCCGTCGATCGACGTGCACGTCTTCGCCGTGCCGACGCGCCGCTTCGAGATCCCGTTCAAGCGGCCGCTCGCCGCGCTCCGCGTGCTGCTAGGATGGTGGCGCGCCACCAAGCACGCGATGCGCACCGTCACGCCGAACTACGTCGTCCACACCTTCGAGACGATCGTCTGGAGCGACCGCGTCGCGCACGGCGGACTGCTGCACGAGGCGCGGCGCATGGCGCGCGTTGCACGCGCCATCGAGCGCGAGCGCGGGCCGTTCGATCTGGTGCATGCGCACGTGAGCCATCCCGCGGGCTTCGTGGCCGCGGAGCTGGCGCGACTCCTCGGCGTGCCGCTCGTCGTCTCCGAGCACATGAGCCCATTCCCGTTCGACGACATGCGCGGCGCGGACGGGCGTCCCTTCCCCGACGTACTCTCGCCGCTGGAGTCGGCGGCGCGCGTCACGGCGGTGAGCCGCGCGCACGCCGCGTCGATCGCGCAGTGGATCCATCGGCCGATCGACGTCATGCCGAACTTCATCGACGAGACGCGGTTCGCGCCCGCGCCGCGCGAGCCTGTCGAACCGTTCCGCTTCGTCAGCGTCGGGCATCTCGTGCCGCAGAAGGGATTCGACGTGCTGCTGCGCGCACTGGCTCTCTGCCACGCGCGAGGCGATCGGTTCCACCTCTCGATCGTCGGCAAGGGTCATCAGGAGAACGACCTGCGCACGATCGCGCGCGAGCTCGACCTCGACGCATCGGTCGCCTGGCTCGGTGCGCCCGAGCGCGCCTCGATGCCCGGGATCTACCGCGCCGCCGACGCGTTCGCGCTCGCCAGTCGGCACGAGAGCTTCGGCATCGTGCTGATCGAAGCGCTGGCATCCGGGCTTCCCGTCGTGGCGACCCGCTGCGGCGGGCCGGAGGAGATCGTCACGCCGGAGGTGGGCGAGCTCGCACCCGTCGAGGATCCTCCCGCGCTCGCCGACGCCATGTCGCGACTCGCGCGGCGGCGCTTCGACCGCGCGGCGATCCGGGGCTACTTCGAATCGACGTACGCGTCGTCGGCCGTGGTGCCGCGGTTGGAGCAGTTGTACCGCGAGGTGCTCGAGACGCGCTAGCGTGACGTCGGACAGCGAGGCGACGCCGGCGCGGACATGACCCACACGCGATAGCGGTCGCCGCTCATCGGGCGCCCTTGCGTCGTGTAGAGCAGATGAGCGCGTGCCGCGGTCTGCGGTGCCACGTCCTTCGTCGGTGAGGAGATCAGCAGCACGTGGCAGTGCCGGGTCAGAAGCGCCGTCGCGGCGCTGTCCGCCGCGACCACCGTTGCTTCATAGGGCGACGCAGGGCCCCAGTACACGAACGTGCGGGACTTCCCCTCGAGGGGATACAACACTGGCCGGTCGAGAAACGCCCCCACCGACTGGGCGTGCGATCGCACGATGGCGATCAGCGGCGCGTCGGCGAGTCCGTTCTCGCGGATGACGTCGGCGACATGCCGTGCATCGGAGAATGACGTGAAGCTGTCAGCGACCACGAACTCCGCCGCGGCGAACACGGACGGGATGAGCGAGAGGGTGAAGAGCTTGCCCCGGACGCGGTCCACGGCAGCCGTGAGCCGAAGCAGCAGGCGCGGACGCTCGCTCGGTGGCGCGCCCCAGGCCAGCCACGCCGCGAGGAGCAAGACGATGAACAGATAGCCGTGGTGGTACGAGGCGCCGGGGACGATGAAGCTGAAGAAGAGGAAGAAGCCAACCGTGCCGACGAGATAGAACAGCAGCGAGACTCGCCGTCGCGCCGTGATCACGAGCCCGACGGCCAGGAGGACCAGCGAGAGGCACAGCCAGCGCGCAAGCTCGGCGCGCGACTGGGTCTCGAGCACGGTGCGATCCCACCTGATGCCGCCGTCGAGGCGCACGATCGGAACGAGGGCCCGCACCTCGACCGTCGGCATGCTGGCGATGTCCCACAGCGAGACGATCGTGCGAGGCTCGCCCTGGTAGAATGCGTCCGCTGGCGGCCGAATCTGCGCCGCGGCGAGATACACGACGACGAGCATGAAGGCGAGCGAGGCCGCACCCACGATGACGAGCGTGCGCGGGCTCGCGCGGCGAGTGACGTCGTCGGGCCACGCCCAATCGAACGCGAAGGCAGCCGCGATCGCCATCGCGAGTGCCGTGCCCACGGCGGTCGTGTTGGCGAGCAGCAGTAGACACACGATGGCCCAGACGATCCGCCGGCGCGGTGCCATCCAGGCGACGCAGGCCGCGACGGCCAGCACCATCCCCAGTCCATAGGGCCGCACCACGATCGAATACTCGTACGCCGACCAGTAGCCGAATACGAGGAGAACCTTCTGCAGCCGAGTGAACGGTGCGTAGCGCAGCACGAGCCACGCGCCGATGCACGCGATGACGACGTGCAGCGCCACTACCGCCCACCACGAGCGCGACAGCTGCCCGACCGCCTGCAGCATCAGATGCCAGAGCAGCGGGTGCCCTTCGTACCGCGAGTTCCGCACGAGTTCGCCGATGCCGTGGCTGTCGATGCCCAGACGCCACGCCTGGGTCTCGTCCTTCCATGGCTCGTGCAGCGCCGATACGACGGAGATGAGCAGCGCGTACACCACGAGCGTCACCGTCTCGAACCGAGGGAACGTTTCCTCGACTTCGCGACGTTCCGCGGCACGCGGGCTGGCCGCGTCGACGCGGTGACTCAGGAGATCGGAGGGCATGCCGTGCGATGGATGGAATCGAGTCAGCGAGCGAGTGCGCCGAGCGCGAGCCGGATTTCCTCGCTGGTCGTGTAGCAGTGAGGAGATAATCGAATCGTCCCCTCACGAACAGAGTGGATCACGCGCGCGTCGCGCAATCGTGCGCTCGCGGCGTCAACGTCGCGCGGGCGCACCGTGACGATCCCGGCGCGCCGGCCGGCCGGCGTCACGACGTCGATTCCCGCCGCGCGCGCGCCATCGGCCAACTCCTCGGCGCGCGCCGCCACGTGTGCCTGAACGTCGGAGTGGCCGAGCTCACGCAGCAGCTCGAGGCTCGCCGCCATCCCGGCGAAGTCCTGATACGGCACCGTGATCTGCTCGAATCGTCGCGCACCATCGCGCCAGGTGAGGTCGTAGTGCACGAGGGAGGAGAAGTCGTCGGAGCCGCGCACGCCCATCCAGCTCACTGGCTGCGGCGCGAGTACCTCGAGCATGCCCGGGTGCACGTACGTGAACCCACTCCCCCATGGTGAGAGGAGCCACTTCTGGCCGCCGCACGCGATCAGATCCACGCGCGTGCGCGCGACGTCGAGCGGCAGCACGCCCACACCCTGCATCGCGTCGACGACGAGCCACACGTCGCGCGCACGGCACGCCTCGCCCAGGCGGTGCAGGTCCGCCACGAAGCCCGTCGAGAAGCCGACCCACGACAGCGACAGGACGCGCGTACCCGGCTCGTCGAGCGCCTTGAACAGCGCCTCCTCGTCGAGCAGTCCGTCGCGCGCCGGGACGAGGCGCACGTCGTAGCCACGCACTCGCGCGGCCGCCATCCACGGATAGACGTTCGCCGGAAACTCCAGATCGGGAACGACGACGACCGACCCCGCACCGAGCGGGAGGCCCCACGCGGCGAGGTTGATCCCCGCCCCGGTGTTCACCGAGAGCGCGATCGTTCCCTCTTCAGCGCCGAGCAGCTCGGCGAGGAGCGTGCGGCAGCGGTCGAGCACCGAGAACTGCTCCTCGTGCGAGAGCCGGTGCGGGGCCGCGCGCTTGCGCGAGAACTCCGCCTGCGCGCGCAGCGTGCGCTCCGGGAGCGGCCCCGTGCTGGCCGCGTCGAGATAGACGGCTTCGCCCGCCGCGGCCCAGGGGAACTCTTCGAGCCGCAGCCGCTCGACGTCGTACGGTGACATCAGGTGCGCGCCGATGGCGGAGCGTCGATGGTGCCGCTCTTCGCCGCGTGTCGCGGATCGAGTGCGTCGCGCAGCGCGTCACCGAGGAGGTTGAAGCCGAGCACCGCTGCGCCGATCGCGAAACCGGGCGCCACCGACGTCCACGGTGCGTTGCGCAACTGATTGAGATCGCGTCCGTCGGCGATCATCGACCCCCAACTGGGCGTTGGAGGCTGGACGCCGAGCCCGAGGAACGACAGCGCCGATTCGGCCATGATCGCCGCAGCCACGCCCAGCGTCGCGGCGATGAGGACGGGCGCCACCACGCTCGGCAGCACATGCTGCAGCACCACGCGCAGATCGCGCGCGCCGAGCGCCCGGGACGCCTGCACGAACTCCAGCTGGCGGACGACCAGGACCTGGCCACGAACCAGGCGCGCCATCCCCGCCCAGCCGACCACCCCGATCGTGAAGAATACGACCGTCAGCGACGGCTGCAGCGCGGCGGCCATCGCGATGAGCAGGAGCAGTGTGGGAAACGCGAGCGTCACGTCGGCGAGACGCATCACCAGCTCGTCGATCCATCCACCCTTGTAGCCGGCGAGCAGCCCGAGCGAGAGGCCGAGCAGCAGCGCGATGGCCTGCGACACGATCCCCGCGGTGAGTGAGACTCGCGAGCCATACACGAGCCGCGCCCATACGTCGCGCCCCTGGATGTCCGTGCCCAGCCAGTGCGCCGGCGACGGGCCCTGGAGCTGGTTCACCAGGTCGATCTCGAGCGGGTCATGATGCGACACCAGCGGCGCGAGCACCGCGAGCAACACGATCACGACGACGACGCCGGTGCCGAACCAGGCACGGACGTCGCGGCGCAGCGCTCGTTTGACGCGTTCGTTCATGACGGATCTCCCAGCTCCGGCGGTGTGCCCGGCCGCTGATGCTTCCAGCGGCGGTGATGCCAGAAGTACTGCTCGGGCGCGCGTCGCACCCAGCGCTCGAGCGTGCTCGTATACGAGGCGACGATGCGGTCAACGTCGGCATCGAGCGTGCCCGTCGTCTCGACCGGGACCGGCTCGAAGTGAATAACGAACCGGCCATCCGGCTGCCGCAGCGCGCAGGCGAAGAGGAGCGGGGTCCTGAGCCGCAGGGCGAACACCGCCGGTCCGCGCGGCGTCTTCGCGTAGCGGCCGAAGAAGGGAACCCACGTCGACGCCAGTCCCACCGCACCCTGGTCGACGAGGAACGCCACGGCGTGTTGCTCGCGCATCGCCCGCGGAACTCGGCGCACCGCGTCGGCGTCGTGGATCACCGTCATGCCGATGCGTCGCCGCGTCTCGTTCAGGTATGCGTCGAACAGCGGGTTCTCCATGCGCCGCGCCACCGCCTCGAGGGGGACGCCGCGCGCGGCGACGTACGAACCGCCCAGCTCCCAGTTACCGAGGTGACCGGTGACGACCATCAACCCACGCCCCGCCGCGAGCGCGCGTTCTACGTGCTCCCAGCCCTCCGTTCGCTCGACGAGCTCGAGGACCTGGTCACGCGAGTACGTTGGCAGGAGCGTCGTCTCGATCGTCGTGCGGCCGAGGCTCGCGTACGACGCGCGTGCGATCCGCGCGACCTCAGGCTCCGTCAGCCCCGGGAACGCCGCGCCCACCTGACGCTCGACGACGGCGCGGCGGATGCCCAACGGCCGATAGCCGAGCATGCCGATCCGCTCGCCGATGGCGCTGGCACGCTCGAAGCTCAGCCGCCGCAGCGCGGCGGCCGAGCCGCGGATTCCATAGTACTGGGCATAGTGGGCGAGAGTCGCCGTGCTCACCGCGCCGCCCAGGAGGCCCGGTCGCCGGCCGCTTCCGCCGCGGAAAAGAACCCGTCGATCATCGGCGCCTCGCCGAAGTCGCGCTGGGCGCGCGTGCGGCCGGCACGTCCCATCGCGTCGCGCTGATCGCCGTGCGACAGGAACGACGCGACCGCCGCCGCCGTGTCGCTCGGATCGGCGGGTGGCAGTAGCACACCGGCGATCCCGTCGGGCACGTAGTGCGAGACGAGCGGCGAGCGTTCGGACACGATGGGCACGCGCGCCGCCATGAAGTCGAGGCAGGCGAACCCGGCGTCGTCGCCGTCCGCCGCCACCCAGCCGACGTCCGCTGCCGCGAGCACGATCGGCAGATCGTCGCGCTCGCCGAGGAAGTACACGAGCGGGCTCACGCCGAGCGCGGCGGCGTGCATGTGCACGTCCTCCTGATCCGCGCCCTGCCCCACGAGGGCGAGTCGCAAGTCCGGATGGCGCGCGGCGAGCAGCGCCAGCGTGCGCAGCGCGGTGCCGGCGCGGATCCGCGCCGCGCCGCCGGTGACGCACACGATGAGCTGCGTATCCATGTCGATGCCGAGGCTCGTCCGTGCGGTGGCACGAATGCCGTCCACCTTCGACACGTCGACGCCGAGCGGCGCGAGGAACTCTCCGCCGGCACCCGGCGTCCGCGCGCGATCTTCCGCCGTGGCGAACAACAGCCGCGACGACGCGAACCTGTTCGCGAGCTTCGTCGCCCGTCCGTGCGTGGCGATCTGCCCCGCGGGCACGCGACGGATGATCGCGCCGCGCTCGGCCATGCGCAGCGCAGAGCTCGCGACGAGCTGCTCGCGCTCGGTGTGCAGGAACACCACTTCCACGAACCGCTCGCGCAGCACCGTGCGCAGGCGGTACGCGTCACCAGCGACGGTACCACCCGACGGCAGCGCCACGACCTCGATTCCCTCGCGTGCGAACGACTGTTCGGCCGGCGTGTCGGCGCAGCAGGCCACTGTGACCGGCTCTCCGCGCGCCACGAGCCCGCGTGCCGCCGCGGCGAAGGCCCGCGCGGAGCCGGACCATCCTGGCGCCGTGTAATAGAAGAGTGCCCGCACTCGTCAGTGCGCTCCGGCGATGAGCGACGCCGAGTCGACCGGCTCGCCCTCGTCGCGGCGAAGCTGGGCCGCGTGCAGCCGATGATACACGCCGCGCAGCGCGAGGAGCTCGGCGTGCGTGCCGCGCTCCACGATCTCGCCACGCTCCAGCACGAGGATCTGATCGGCGTGCACGACCGTCGACAGCCGATGCGCGATGACGAACACGGTGCGGCCGGCGAGGAGGCGGTCGATCGCCTCCTGCACCAGCCGCTCCGATTCCGTGTCGAGCGCCGAGGTGGCCTCGTCGAGCACGAGAATCGGCGGGTCGGTGAGCAGCGCACGCGCGATCGCCAGCCGCTGCCGCTGGCCGCCCGACAGCCGCGTGCCGCGCTCGCCGAGCACGGTGTCGTAGCCCTCGGGCAGCTCGGAGATGAAGCCATGCGCGTTCGCAGCGCGCGCCGCCGCGCCCACCTGCTCGTCAGTGAACCGGCCGACCGCGCCGTAGGCGATGTTGCTCCGCACCGTGTCGTTGAACAGCACGGTGTCCTGGCTGACGATTCCCGTGAGGCCGCGCAGCGACGTGAGCGTGATCTCGCGCGTGTCGACCCCGTCGAGGCGAATGACGCCCGACGTCGGCTCGTAGAAACGCGGGATGAGATCCACGAGGGTGCTCTTCCCCGCCCCGCTCGCTCCCACCAGCGCCACGACCTCGCCACGGCGCGCCACGAAGCTCACGTCGCGCAGCACCGGCTCCTCGCCATAGGCGAAGCTCACTCCATCGAAGGCGATCGCATCGCGCAGCTCGGTCACGGTGCGCGTGCCGCCGTCGAGCTGCTCCTCCGTTGGCTGGTCGAGCACCTCGAACAGCCGCTCCGCCGAGGCGAGCGACTGCTGCGCCGTCGTCGGTGCCTGCGAGAGCTGCTTGAGCGGCGGCAGCAGGCGCATCACCATGATCATGAAGGTGATCAACGTCGCGCTGTCCATCGCGCCGGGCCCGCCGAGCAGCACCTCGCGCGCGCCGATCCAGAGGATGAGCATCGCCACCGACACGCCGATCAGCTCCGTCATCGGCTGCGACAGCGATGCGATGCGCGTGATCCGCACCATGCCGGAGGAATAGCGGTGGCTCGCCTCCGTGAAGCGCGAGTCTTCGTACGCCTCGCCGCGGAACGACTTCACGAGCCGCACCCCGCTCACCGCCTCCTGCAGCACGCTCGTGATCTCGCCGTAGTCTCCGCGCAGCCGGCGGTGCCCCCTGCGTAGCTTCCGCAGCACCGGCTGCAACGCCAGCGTGAGCAGCGGCGCGATGACGAGCGCGACGAACGTGAGACGCACCGAGTAGCTGAGCAGGATCACGATCGTGCCGATGATCTGCGCCACGTTCTGGAGCGTGCGCGTCACGAGCTCGGTGATCAACGCCTTCGTCTGCTCGGTGTCCGACAGCACGCGCGAGATGATCTGTCCCGTCTTCGTGCGCTGGAACCAGCCGAGCGGCAACCGCTGGATGTGATGGAAGACGCCGTCGCGCAGATCGCGCGTCACGTTCTCCTGGAGCGACGCGCCGAACTGCCCCGCGAGCCACACGAACACGTTCTTGAGCGCGACGATCGCGATGATCGCGATCATCATCGTCTCCACCGATCCGAGCCGGTCGGCGGGATCGAGGAATGCGCCCACCATCCGCTCGTGCGCACCGGTGATCCACCCCGGCGACGCGGCGGGGATCAGCTGCTGCGCCCCGAACAGCGCGTTCAGGAACAGCGGGAGGAGCGTGAACGAGAAGACGTCGAGCGCCGCGGCGATCACGTTGGACGCGACCGCGCCGACCATCCGCCACGCGTGCGGGCGAAGGAACAGGAGAAGCCGGCGGTACACGGTCAGCGCTTCGGCGTGAGGAGCGACACCGGCAGGATGCACTCTTCCGGTGTCACCCCACCATGCAGAAACGAGCCGCGATACCGGCTCTGATACTCGCGCAGCTTCGTCGGATAGACGAAGAAGCTGTCGCCGGTGGCGAGCAGCGTGTTCGCGCCGAGCCCGCGGCGTGGGAGCTTGAGCGCGTCCTCGCTCCTGAACAGCAGCGCCAGATCGGGGTCCTCGGCTCGCAGGTCCTCGCCGAATTTGTAGCGGAGGTTCTGCGTCGCGTCGCGCTTGGCGAACACGGTCGCGGGCGTGTGGCAGTGGATCGAGCCGTGATCGCTCGTCACGAGCACCTTCACCTTCCGGCGCGCCGCTTCCTGCAACAGGCTGAACAGCGCCGAGCGCTTGAACCACTGGAGGGTGAGCTGACGCAGTGCGATCTCGTCGCGCGCCACCTCGTACAGGATGGCCGACTCCGAGCGCCCGTGCGTGAGCAGGTCGACGAAGTTGAACACGAACGCGCTGATCCCGTCAGGAGCGATCGCGTTGGCCAGCCGCCGCTCGAGCTCGTCCGCCTCGTAGGACGTCGACACCTTGTCGTACTTGACCGGCACCCTGTGCTTCAGCTCCTCCAGCTGCGCCTCGAGCAGCTCGCGCTCGTGCGCATTGAGCGTCTCGTCCTCCCGCTCTCCCCACCAGTCGGGGAACCGCGCGGCGATCTCGTTGGGAAACAGGCCGCTGAACAGCGCGTTGCGAGCATACGGCGTCGCCGTCGGCAGCACGCCGAAGTAGTGCGTCGTCTCGATCTCGAACAGCGGCGCGATCACCGACTCGAGGGCCTTCCATTGATCGAGCCGCAGGCAGTCGATCACGATGAACACCGCGGCGCGGTCGTGCTTGATCATCGGCAGGAGGAACTCCTGCACGATGTCGATCGACAGCGGTGGACGGTCTCCCTCGAGGTGCTCGAGCCAGGCGGGATACGCCTTCGAGATGAACGCGGCGAAGTCGCGCCGCAGATCGGGGAACAGGCCCTGGAGCGAGTCGTGGAGCCCCATCTCGTTCGCCGCGGTGAGATCGAGGTCCCACTGCACGAGCTCGAGGTACCGGTCGATCCAGCC
>JBJMNN010000120.1:0-10281 GCA_045804245.1 Gemmatimonadaceae bacterium
AAAAAATTACCCTAAAACACCCACATACGAAATCACCCACGAGACGCCCTGAAAGTCATCGCGCTCGAGTCGGAACGCGATGTCGAGGGGCCGGTTGACGTCGATCTCGCCGATGCGGTGGCCGAGCGACCATCCGAGCGCCTCGAGCGGCTCGTGCTCGGTCTGCAGGCGGAGCTTCAGCCCGCCCTGCCCGACGATCCTCGGCGGCGCCGCGAGCCGCACCGCGCGCGCGAGCAGCATGGGCGACGGATTGCCGATGCCGCACGGCTCGAGATGACGCAGCAGCGACTCGAAGCCGGGGGTGAGGTCGGCGAGCGCCACCTCGAGGTCGATGCGGAGCTCCGGTACGAGATCGTCTGGTGAGAGTGCGGCGCGGGCAGCATCGTTGAAGCAGCGCGCGAACTCGTCGACGCGGTCACGGGCGATCGTGACGCCGGCCGCGCTGCGATGACCGCCGAAGCGTTTGAGAAGGTGCCGGCAGCCGCCGATCCCCGCGTGCAGATCGAAGCGCGAGATCGAGCGACCCGAGCCCTTCCCTTCCTCACCGTCGAGCGCGATGAGGATCGTCGGCCGCCCGAACTCCTCGACGATCCGCGACGCGACGATGCCGATCACGCCGGGATGCCATCCATCCTCGGCGAGCACGATGCCGAAGGTCTCGTCGAGATCGAGCGCGAGGACGCGACGACGCGCCTGCTCGAGCGTCGCGCGGTCGATCTCCTGCCGCTTGGCGTTGAGCTCCTCGAGCTCGCGGGCGATGACGTTGGCCTCGTGCTCACTCTGCGCCGTGAGCAGCTCGACGCCGCGCAGCGCGTGGCCGAGCCGTCCGACAGCATTCAGACGAGGCGCGAGGATGTAGCCGACGCGTCCCGCCGTGAGCGGCTTCCCTTCGAGACCGGCGGAGCGGATGAGGGCGCGAAGTCCCAGGTTCTGCGTCTCGGCGAGCATCTTGAGGCCGTATCGTGCGAACACGCGATTCTCGCCACGCAGCGGCGCGATGTCGGCGATCGTCGCGAGGGCTACCAGGTCGAGCATCCCGAAGACGACGTTCTCGTTGCCGCCAAGCGCGCGGGTGACCGCCTGCGCCAGCTTGAACGCGACACCGACCGCGGCGAGATCCTTGTCCTCCGAGCCGCAGCCGGGCCGCTTGGGATTCAGGATGGCGTACGCATTCGGCAGATCGCCGCCCGGCAGGTGATGATCGCTGATGATGACGTCGATCCCGGCCGCTTGGAGCGTGCGCACGGGCGCGACGGCGCTGGTGCCGCAGTCGCAGGTGACGACGACCGTGGCGCGCGCCTCCTCGGCCGCACGAACGCCGGCCTCGGTGAGGTCGTAGCCGTCGGTGATCCGGCGCGGGATGAAGGGCACCACCTTCGCGCCCAGCGCGCGGAATGCTTTGGTGAGCAGCGTCGTCGAGGAGATGCCATCGACGTCGTAGTCGCCGTGCACGAGGATCGTCTCGCCATCATGGATCGCGCGCACCAGCCGGTCCACGGCACGGCCCAGATCGAGGAGCTGTTCGGGCGGGAGCAGTTGATCGAGCCGCGGGCGCAGGTACCGCTTGGCCGACTCCGCGGGCACGTGCCCGCGCAGGGCGAGCAGGCGACAGATCGGCTCGGGGAGCAATAGCTCGTCGCACAAGCTGCGGACGACGGCGGGATCGGGTTGCTCGGGAAGGATCCAGCGTGCGCGCGGGCGGGCGACGGGTGCGGACGCGGTCATGCCCTGAAGCTAGGCCCGGCGCGCAGGTCGAACAACGGTCAGCGCGTAGTCATTCCCCCGCGTACAGAAGCGCCCCGCATCCCTCGCACATCTCGATCGTTCCGGAAGCGGCCATGACGGCGCGCCGCTGGGTCGGGATCGCGGTGTCGCAGGCGCTGCAGGACGGTCCGCGCAGCGGAAAGAGCGTCTCGGCGCGGCGGCGCGAGCGGACCTTGTCGTATTTGGTGAGCATCGGCTTCGGCACGGCCTGCGCCGTCTGGTCGCGCTTGACGCGTGCCTGCTTGATCTCGGCTTCGATCTCGGCGCGTTCGGCATCGAGCGCGGCGCGCGTCTCGGCCTGGCGATGCTCGACGTCGGCGAGAGCGGTCTCCAGCTCCGCGATGTGGTGGCGCATCTCGCCGATGCGTCCCAGGATCTGCGACGCATCCCGTTCGCTGTCGTCGGCCATGCGCTTGGTCTGCTCGAGCTGCGACAGCGCGGCGTTGGCCTCGCGCGGAGACGTCACGCTCTCGTACTGGCGCTGACTGCGCTCGACGAGCTGCCGGTGCGTCTCGAGCTTGTGCATCGCCTCGCGATGGCGGGTCTCGTCCGACTCGACGGCCTTGCGCGCCCGGTCGAGCTCCTGCGCGGCGCGACCGCGCTCATTCTCGAGCGCGGCGAGGCGTGGGGCGAGCGCGGCGAGCCGGGTCTCGAGCGCGTAGATCTCGAGGTCGTCCTGCTGCACGGCGAGGAGCGATTGGACGTCAGGATGCATTGGAGATGCGTGAGGAAGAGGAGAAGCGTCTCAGAGGGATCTTACACGGCAGTGCAACTCTTCACCGAAACTGCTTCCAACGCCGCCCGCCGAGGCGGCGCAGCTCGTCGGTCAACTGCATCTTCTCCCGCGTCAGCTGGTCCTTCTCTTCCGAGTTGGCGAGCGGCAGCTCCCGATCGATCTCGCTCATCCGGTCGGCGAGCGCGCGCTCGTGGAGGAGCGCGAGACTTCCCGACACTGCTTCGTCGGTGTGATCCAGCCCGCCGTCCTCCTCGAGGAGCTCCTGCAGCAGGTCGATCGAGTCCGCATCGAGGCGTTCGGCGAGCGCTTCGGGCCCCGCATCGGCGCCGAGCTTGACGAGTGCTGCGAAGATGCGTCCCAGCTCGGGATCGCGAAAGCTGTCCGGGCCGACACGTTCGACGACCTGCTCGAAGTATCCCGGGCGGTGAAGCAATACACGCACGAGCTCGCGCTCGGCGCCGATCGCTCGCTCGCCCGCGATGCGACGTCGATCGCCGCGCCGGACACGCTGCGCGTCGGGCGGCGGCGCGGGCTGTCCCCGCTGCTCTCGAGGGTCCGACTCGGGGCCACCAGGCGCTGACGACTGGGTGCTGCGCACGACGCGAGGACGCGCGGTGGCCAGCTCGCGCTCCAGCATCTCACGCGAGACACCAGCGGCCGAACTGGCGTGGCCGAGATACATGTCTCGCGTCAGCGGGTCGCTGGTCGCGCGCAACGTCGGCAACAGGCGATCGAGCGCCTGGCGCTTGCGACGGAGATCGGCGAACCAGCCGCCACGCTCCAGGATCTGGATCTTGCGCTCGAAGACGTCGATCGAAGTCGCGAGCTGCGCCTCCAGCGCGCGCGCGCCGTGCGTGCGCACGAAGGTGTCGGGATCCTCTCCCTCCGGCAGCGTCACGACCTGCACCGACGCTCCCTGCCGCAACAGCTCGTCGCCGGAACGGAAGGTCGCCTTGAGGCCGGCCTTGTCCGAGTCGTAGAGCAGGAAGACGCGCTGGGTGTAGCGACGGATGAGCTTCGCCTGGTCCTCGGTGAGCGCGGTACCCATCGGCGCAACGACGGACTCGATGCCGGCGCCGATGAGCCGGAGGGCATCGAAGTATCCCTCGACGACGAGCATGCGCTCGTCGCGCCGCGCCGCCTGTTTGGCCCAGTTGAGACCATAGAGCAGCCGGCCCTTGCTGAAGATCGGCGATTCCGCCGAGTTGAGATACTTCGGCTCGCCGGAACCCAGCAGACGACCGCCGAATCCGACCACGCGGCCGGATAGATCATAGATCGGGAAGATCAACCGGCCGCGGAACCGCGGGCGCGGCTCGGTCCCCTCTTCCGGGACGACGAGCAGTCCAGCCTGCGTCATCCGCTCGTCGTCGAAGCCGAGCGTGGAGAGATAGGTGCGCATCAGGCCGATCTCACGCGGGGCGAAGCCCAGGCCGACGCGGTCGGCGAGCTCGCGCGAGATCGCGCGCTCTTCCAGGTAGGCGCGCGCGTCGCGTCCGAGGTCGTCCTCCCAGAGCATGCGCCGGAAGTAGTCGGCGGCGGTGCCGTTCACTTCCCACAGCGGATCGCGGTCGTCCTTCTGCTCCGCGCGGCGGCTCTGCGTCTCGACGACCTCGATTCCCGACTTCTCGGCCACCATCCTCACCGCGGTGGGCCAATCGACGCCGAGCCGCTTCGTCAGGAAGTTGAAGACGTCGCCTCCCTCGTGACACACGAAGCAGTAGTACATCGCCTTCTTCGGCGACACGGAGAAGTTGCGATGCGTGCCCTGATGAAAGGGACAGGGCCCACGGTAATCGGTGCCCTGTCGCTTGAGCTCGACGTACTCGCCGATCACGGCGACGATGTCAGCGGTCTCGCGGACGCGCTCGACCGTCTCGTCGGGAATCACGCGAACACCGCGATGGTGACGCCGGCGCCGCCTTCGTTCCAGGCTCCCATGCGGAACTCGCGGACGCGGGTGTCCTTGCGCAGCATCTCGTTCACGACCTCGCGCAGCGCGCCGGTGCCCTTGCCGTGGATGATGCGCAGGCTCTTCAGGTCAGCGCGCACCGCGCTGTCGAGCGCCTGCAGCACGGCGCTTTCCGCTTCGTCAGCGCGCAGGCCCAACAGGTTGATCTCGGTGTTGACGTGCACCTCGGGTGCGTCGCCCACATAGCTGACCGCCGTCTCCTGGGGCGCGTTGGTCTTTCGCAGCGTCTTGAGCGGCACCGTCAGCTTGAGCGAGCCGACTACGACGACCGCTTCCTTGCCGCGCACGTCGAGCACGCGGCCGACCTTTCCGCCGAGCGTTCCTACCTCCACCGCGTCGTTCACCGCGACCGCGCCACGCTCCGACGGCGGAACGCTGCCGTGCTTGCGGGCGGCGGCACGGTCCTCGTTCTCCAGTCGATCGAGTACGTCCGCCTGCTTCGCCGCCATCTCTTCGGCCCGCCGCCGAGCGTCGCGGCCCAGCTCGTCGATCGCCTCGTTGGCCGCGGCTTCGCCTCGTTTCTTCAACTCCTTGATCGTGCGCTCGATCTCGGAGCGCGCTTCCAGCACGTACTTGCGCGCCTCCTTGCGGCTTTCCTTCTCGACAGCGCGCTCGCGCTCGCGAACGTTGTGCTCGCGGCGGATGACGTTCGCGATGCGATCGCGCGCGTCGTCCTGCATCGCCTTCGCCTCGCCCTCCCGCTCTTCGAGCTCCTTCTCCTTCCGCTCCAGCCGCTCGATCAGGGCCGCCATGTCGCGCTCCCCCTGCGGGATGCGCTCCTCGGCGCGCGCGACGACGTCGGCGGGAAGGTCGAGCCGCCTGGCGATGCTGATACCGTACGAGCGGCCGGGCACGCCCTTGACGAGACGGTACGTCGGCGCGAGCTGTACGGCGTCGAACTGCAGTGAGGCGTTCACCACGCCCGGAACCTGCGTCGCGAGCTCCTTGAGCTGACCGAGATGCGTGGAGGCGAGCGTCGTGCTCGCGCGCGCCGTGAGCGATTCCAGGATCGCCCAGCCCAGCGCGGCTCCCTCCTGCGGGTCCGTCCCCGAGCCCAGCTCGTCGATCAGCACGAGCGAGTCGCGCGTCGCGAGGCGAAGGATCTCCGACAGATTCTTCAGGTGGGCACTGAACGTCGAGAGGCTCGCCTCGATCGACTGCTCGTCACCGACGTCGGCGAATACGTCGTCGAACACGGGCACGCGACTCTCCACGCCGACGGGCGCGGGAATGCCCGCCTGACTCATGGCGGAGATGAGGCCGAGCGCCTTGAGGAATACGGTCTTGCCACCCGTGTTCGGGCCGGAGACGAGCAGTGTGTGCTCGTCGGCCGAGAGACCGAGGCTGAACGGCACGACGTCGACGCCCTTCGCGAGGAGCAGCGGATGCCGACCGTCGCGGATGTCGAAGCCATCGCGCGCGGGCACGAGAACGGCGGGCGTGCACTCGTAGCGCGCCGCGTAGCGCGCACGCGCATAGAGCGAGTCGAGCTCGGTGAGCGCATCGAGGCTCTCGATCATCGCGTCGCGGAGGGGACGCAGGAGATCGGTGAGCTCCCGCAGCACGCGCTCCACCTCTTCCTGCTCCTCGCCCTCGAGCTCGCGGATGCGATTGCCGAACTCGATCGCGGCGGGCGGCTCGACGAACATCGTGCCACCGGTGCCCGAGGCGCCGTGCACGATGCCACCGACCTGTCGGACTCCCTCGCGGCGCACGGGTATGACGTATCGCCCCTCGCGCACCGTCACCGACATGTCGGGCGCGCGGTGGTGCGCCTCGAGGCCGCCCATCACCCGCTCGAGGATGCGCACGAGCTCACCATGCGAGGCTCGCAGCTCGCGGCGGATTCGCCTGAGCGCGGGAGAGGCTTCGTCGCGCACGAGCCCATCTTCACCGATCGCGCGCTCGATCTGCTCCTCCTCGCTCCTGGCGACGACCATGCGTTCGACGAACGGCGCAAGCACGGCGCGCAGGATGGCCGGACGCCGCTCGTCGCGCAGCGCTTCGCGCGTGCGCCGCGCGGAGCGCAGGAGCACGGCGGCCGCGAGCAGCTCGTACGAGGTCCACATGAGGCCCGACACGCGAAGCCGCTGGAGCGCAGCCTCGAGCTCCGGGACGGGCTCGGGACTCCACGGGAGATCGCCGCCGAGCAGACCGCGCACGGCGCCGACGCGCCGATGTTCGGTCTCGAGCCACGCGAGATCCGAGCGAGGCGCGAGCGAGCGAACACGCGCCGCGCCGAGCGCGGACGCCGCGAAGCCGGCGACCACATCGAGCAAGCGTGGATACTCGAGGATGCCGAGCGCGTGCGCGTTCATCGCCCGTCGCGTCCCGGGACGAAAAACCCGAACGACGCGCGGCGTCCGTTCGGGTTGAGTCGTTCGACCGAAGCCACCACCGTCACCCCTGCTTGCTCAGCTCCTCGCGCGCGATCGCATTGATCGTGCTTCCCTCGGCGCGCCCCTTGAACTGGGGAAGCACCTTGCCCATCACCGCGCCGATCTGCGTTGCACCGCCGGCGATGGCGGCCCGCACCGCGGCGCGCAGCTCCTCCGGGTCCACCGCTGCGGGGAGATAGGTCTCGAGGACGGCGACTTCCGCCCTCTCCTTGTCGGCGAGATCGTCCCGCTTGCCGGCGTACATCTCGATCGACTCGCGACGCTTCTTGATCCCCTTGCGCAGCACGTCGACGACTTCCTCGTCGGTGAGGTCGCGCCGCAGCTCGATCTTTCGATTCTTGGTGTCGGAGAAGATCGTACCGAGCACGAGGACGCGCGCCTTGTCCTGCGCCTTGCGCGCGGCGTTGAGATCGGCCTGGAGGGTGTCGAAGAGCGGCATTCCCGTACGAGTGAGAGGACCTCGTAAGGTATCGTGCGGGTCAGCCTGGCGGCCAGCCGAGGTGTCGGCCGCCCAGCAGGTGCAGATGGATGTGAGGCACGGACTGTCCCGCGTTCGCGCCCGTGTTGAAGACGGCGCGATAGCCGTCGCCGAGGAGTCCTTCGGCTTCCGCGATCGTGCGCGCCACGAGCAACAGCCGGCCGAGCATCTCGGGATCGGTGGCTTCGTTCAGCGACGGCACGTGCGTCTTGGGGATCACGAGCACGTGCGTCGGGGCCTTGGGATCGATGTCCCGGAAGGCGAGCGTCTGCTCGTCCTCGTGCACGAGCTTCGCCGGAATCTCGCGTCGAACGATTCGGCAGAAGAGACAGCTGTCGGTCATGTGGTTCTCAACAGGGCGCGGGCCAGCGTCAGTCCGGCGATGCCGGCAGTCTCGAATCGCAGCACGTTGGGGCCGAGGGATGCGGCGCGCCAGCCTTTGTCGGCGAACGCCTCTCGCTCGGCCGGCTCGAGACCACCTTCCGGTCCGCAGGCCATGACGACTGGCTCGTGCACTTCCCTCATCACGTCGACGATGGGAGTGCCGAAGCTATCGAGGAGGATCGCGTGGCCCTGAATCCCCGACGCGATCGCGTCGAGCGAATTGGACTCCGGCTCGATCGTCGGCAACCACGCGCCGCCGCTCTGCTCGAGCGCCGCGATCACGCGCGCGCGGAGCCTGTCGCGGAACGCGGCGCCCTCGCCACGCGGCGCGACACTGCGCGAGCGTCGGTACACCATGGAGCGCCATGACGACGCACCAAGCTCGACGGCCTTCTCGGCGAGCAGCAGCATCCGGTCGCGATCACCCACGGGCGCCCAGAGTGCCACATGCGGGGGTGCGGGCACCAGCTCCAGGCTGGCATGATCGCAGTCGACTTCGAGGCGTTCCCTGGCGAGCACCGCGATCTCGCCGTGCACCCGGCGACCGTCGCCGCTGGTGAGACGCACCGGGTCACCGACGGCGAGACGCTTGACGCTCGCGTGCCGCGACGCGCCGGCGTCGAGCACGACACGCAGGGGCCATTCGCCCGGCGCGTAGAAGGTCGCTACGACCGGGCGATGCGCGCCGTCCACCAGGCACCTTCGATGTCTTCGGCCACGATACGCCAGCCGGCGCGAGCGAGCGCCTCGACCATGGTGGCGCGCTCCTCGAGCAGAATGCCGCTGAGGATCGCCTCGCCGTCCGCGGTCAGCGCAGTGCGTATCGAGGGGAGCATCTCGAGCAGCACCGACGAGAGGATGTTCGCCAGCACGACGCGCAGCGGCGCGACGAGCGGAAGGAGCACCGACGCGTCCCCCTCGATGATCGTGACGCGATCGGCGACGCCGTTGCGCGAGACGTTCTCGTGCGCGTTGGCGATGGCGTCGTGATCGATCTCGATCGCGGCGACGTGTCCGGCGCCGAGCTTGGCGGCGGCGATCGCCAGCACCGCGCTGCCCGCGCCGAGGTCCGCCACGCGATCCCCTGGCCGGATGAGGTCAGGCAGCAGCCGAACGACGCCGCGGGTCGTTTCGTGCTCGCCGGTGCCGAACGCCATCTCCGGCTCGATCACGACGGTGCGTGCCGGATCCCGACCCTCGGCCAGCCAGGGGGGAACGATGGAAAGTGCGCCGAGATCGTGCGCGCCGACCCCCTTCTTCCACTCCTCGCTCCAATCGACTGCGGCGACGCGCGACGTCGCGACGGTGGAACCGGGCGCGGCGCGCTGTACGGCGCCGATCACGTCGCTCGCGGCGACGTCGTCGGGGAAATGCGTCACGAGCTCGTCGCCCACCTCCTGCACGCCGAGCGACCCGAGCTCGAACAGAGCACCCAGTGCGGCGGCGCGTGCGTCGCCGGCATTCACCCGAACGGCGAGCCAGCTCACGCGCCCAACGCCTCCTTCATCTTCGCCCAGAACCCCTTGCCGCGGTCCGCGGGCACCGCCTGCTGCACCTTGGCGAGCCGTTCGATGAGCTGCTCCTCTTCATCGGAGAGCTTTTCCGGAGTCCACAGCTGCACGCGCACGTGCAGATCGCCCGTGCCGCTCGAGTTGACGCGCGCGAGCCCGCGACCGCGCAGATGGAACAGTTGGCCGCTCTGCGTGCCGGCGGGAATCTGGAGCGCGACACTCGACGTGACCGTCGGGACCTCGAGCGTGGATCCGAGCACGAGCTGCGGATAGGTCACGAGCACCTCGGTGTAGAGATCCTCACCGTCGCGCTCGAAGCGCGGATCGTCGGCGACGTCGAACACGACGTGCACGTCGCCACGCTCGCCACCGCGCTGTGCTGCATTGCCGACGCCGCGCATCGTCATGTACTGGCCCGTCGCGACGCCAGCGGGAATGGCGACCTTGAGCGTCTTCTCGGTGCGCACGCGGCCGTCGCCACGGCACTTCTTGCACTGCGACTCGATGATCTTCCCGTCGCCGTGGCAGGTAGGACAGGGCGCGACCGTCACGAACTGGCCGAAGAACGAGCGCTGGGCGCGCCTCACCTCGCCCTGACCGCCACAGGTCGGGCACTGCTGCGCCTTGCTGCCCGGTTCGGCGCCGCTCCCTTTGCAGCGGTCACAGGGGTCGAGCACCTTCAGCGTGATCTGCTTCTCCACGCCCGTTGCGACCTCGGCCAGCGTGAGTGGTACCGTCAGCTTGACGTCGGTGCCGGAGCGTGTGCCGCCGGCGCCCTGGCCGCGGCCGAAGAGATCCTCCAGGCCGGAGAAGTTGCCGAAGTCGCGCATGAAGATGCCGAGCGCTTCGGACAGGTCCACGTGGTGATAGCCCGCGGTGCCGCCGCGAAGTCCGGCTTCCCCGTAGCGATCGTACGCCGCGCGCTTCTGCGGATCGCGCAGCACGTCGTACGCTTCGGTGATCTCCTTGAACTTCTCCTCGGCATCCTTCGACCCGTTGTTGCGGTCGGGATGATAGGTCATCGCCAGCTTGCGATA
>JBJMNN010000121.1:0-5000 GCA_045804245.1 Gemmatimonadaceae bacterium
AGCACGAGATCGCGCAGCGGGTGAAGGTGCCCGACTTCGCGCATCTCCTGCCCGAGCCGATCCGGCCGTTCACGACGACGATCCAGGACGCGGCCCACTTGTCGTTCATCCAGGGCGCGGGGCACGGCGGCTCGCACCAGCAGAACATGAGCCTCCCCGGCTGGCCAGAGTACTGGTATGGCATGCCGCCCATGCACTACGCGACCCACGCCGTCGGTCCCCTGCTCCGCCTCGCCAACGCGCGCGCCGAGTCGGTGGTGTGCCTGGGGTCGGGGCGCATCCGCGACGAGTACGTCGAGCGCTACGGCTCGCCGTTCGCCGTCGAGAGCGCGCTCGTGAAGCTCAAGAATTCGGATCTCGCCTGCGAGGTGACGCGCTCGCTGTTCGACACGATCCGGCAGTACCGCGAGAGCTTCGACGTCTACGGCACCGAGCGCTCGTTCGAGTGGGAGCAGACGATCGGTCAGAATCCGGTGGTGTATTCCGGATTCGAGGACGCAGAGCGGGTCGAGGTGCCCGACACGGGCCGGCTGCTGCCGAAGGAGATCGCCGGGTTCACGCGCGCCGGCGTGTACGACGAGGAGCACGAGCACACGTCGTTCATCCAGGGAGGCGGACATGGCGGCTCTCACCCGCATCTCGTGCACGAGTTCGTGAGCGCGATCCGCGACCGGCGCAACGCGACGGTGGACGCGGCCACTGCCGCCAACTGGACGATGACCGGCGTCTGCGCGCACGAATCGGCCATGCGCGGCGGCGAGCGCATCGCAATCCCGCAGCCCTGATGTCCGTCGCTCCGATGCAGCTGGGCATCAGCACGTGGGTCTGGACGTCACCGGCGACGACGGCGGTGCTCGAGACGCTGCTGCCGCACATCGCGCGGGTTGGATTCGATGTCATCGAGCTTCCGATCGAAGAGGTCGGCCAGTTCGACGTGGCGCGCGCGGGCGAGCTCGCGCGCGACCATGGTCTCGGAATTTCCGTCTGCGCCGTCATCGGCCCGGGGCGCGACCTGCTCCTTGCGAACGAAGCCGAGCACGGCGTGCGTTACCTCCGCTCCTGCATCGAGGTCGCGCAGCAGCTCGGCTCGCCCACCGTAGCTGGTCCATTTTATTCGGCGGTCGGCCGTTGCTGGCGGTCCACCCCCGCCGAGCGCGAGCGCGACGTCGACGAGATCGCCCGGGTGCTGCGCTCGCTGGGCGGCTACGCGGCCGACCACGGCGTGGTCCTCGGCGTCGAGACGCTCAATCGGTTCGAGACCAGCTTTCTGAACACCACCGCGCAGGCGCTCGAGCTCGTCGATCGGGTCGACCATGCCGCCGTCGGCGTGGCACTCGATCTGTTTCACCTCGGGATCGAAGAGAAGCACGTGGGCGATGCTCTTCGCGCGGCTGGCCGGCAACTGGTACACCTGCAGGTCGCCGAGAACGACCGCGGCACGCCGGGCACCGGTTCCCTGCCCTGGAACGACGTCGCGAAGGCTCTGCACGAGATCGGCTATCGCGGCCGCGTCGTGATCGAGACCTTCTCCGACCGGGTCGAGGCCATCGCACGGGCAGCCGCCATCTGGCGCCCGCTCGCGCCGGACTCAGATTCGCTGGCGCGCGAAGGGCTCGCGTTCCTGCGGACTCTCCTCGCCCAGCAAAACAGCAACGACGTACACTGAGCCCGTTTCGCTCGTCCCCGCGGAAAGGCCGACCCCCCGGCTCACCCGCCTGATCTCACACCGAGAGGAAGCCCGATGGCCGCACCCGTCGCTTCATCCGCACCGCCCGCGTCGCTCGAGGGGATCCACCGCGACCGACTGTTCGTCGCCTCGTGCTGCGCGCTCGCCGTGTCCGCCGTCGCATTCGCCGTGATCGGTGACATTCTCGGCGCGCTCAAGGCGCAGTTCATCCTCGACAACCAGCAGGTCGGCTACATCGGAGGCGCCGCCATCTGGGGCTTCTCCGTCTCGATCCTCCTGCTCGGTCCCCTCTGCGACGTGCTCGGGATGAAGTTCCTCGTGCGCGTCGCGATGGTGTGTCACGTCGTCGGCGTGCTGATCATGATCATGGCGACCGGGTTCTGGTCGCTGTTCACCGGTGCGCTCGTGATCTCGCTCGGCAACGGGTTGATCGAAGCGGTGTGCAACCCGCTGGTGGCGACGCTGTACCCCGAGCGGAAGGTGCATCGCCTGAATCAGTTCCACGTGTGGTGGCCGGGCGGCATCGTGCTCGGCGGTCTGGCCAGCTTCGGACTGGCGCAGATCGGGATCACGTCGTGGAAGGTGCGCCTGGGCCTCATTCTCATCCCGGCCGCCGTCTACATCGTGCTGATGCTGCGCGAGCGATTCCCCGCCACGGAGAACCAGGCGTCCGGCGTCTCCACGGGTGAGATGTTCAAGGCGACGTTCACCTCGCCGCTCTTTCTGCTGATGCTGGCGACGATGTTCATCACCGCGAGCATCGAGCTCGGACCGAACCGGTGGATCCCCGCCGTGCTGCAGTCGGGCGGTATCCCGGGCATCCTCGTGCTGGTATGGATCAGCGGCCTGATGGCGGTGATGCGCATGAAGGTGTCGGGCCCACTCATCCGGCTGCTGTCGCCGACCGGGATCCTCTTCTGCTCGATGATCCTCGTCGCGCTCGGCCTGTTGATGCTGAGCAAGGCGGAGACGAGGACGTCGGCGTTCATCGCGGGGACGGTGTTCGCCGTCGGGATCTGCTTCATCTGGCCGACGATGCTCGGCTTCGTGTCGGAGCGCGTGCCGCGCAGCGGCGCGCTCGGCCTGGCGCTGATGGGTGGCGCGGGGATGGGCATCGTGGGGCTCGTGACGTCACCCTGGCTCGGCAAGATCGCCGACGAGAAGGCGCACGAGCAGTTCGTGGTCCAGCAGCCGGCCGTGGTCTCGGTGCTCGACTCGGCGCGCAACGCGCTGCGCGCGAAGCTGCCGACCGTACACGAGGATCAGAAGGCCGACGTGCAGCGTGCGATCGACGCCACCGATCGCGTGGTGACCGCGGGATCCAGTGGGCCGCTCCCGCCGATCGAGACGGCGAACGCGATGCGCGCCGTGATCGGCGCCGGCGTCGACGATCCTGCGGTCGCACGCGTGCACTCCGTGCTCGGCCCCGCGGAGAACTTCGGCGGACGAACGTCGTTCCGGTATTGCGTCCCACTCGCCCTGATCGCGGCGGTGGTGTTCGCGCTCATTTACGCGAGCGACCGGCGACGCGGCGGATATCGAGTGGAGCGAATATCGGGCGCGGAGGGGATGGTGGGAGCGCACTGAGCGCGCGCGTAGCGCGCGCTTTTGTCGGTTATCGGTTATCGGTTTACGGCCGGCCTCGGGACGCAGAAGCTTCCCGAGGCCGGCCGATTACTGATTGCCGATAACCGATTACAGCTCTGCCGAAGGCAGAAACCTCGTCCAATTCACCGATTCGGTCACTACCAATTCACCGACTCCCAAAGCCTGAGCTCGCGTAAAAGCTGGTCGCCCCTGTGTGATACAAGCCACAGTCGGAACGCTACTTGCCCTCACATCCCGGAACTTGGCGCGAGGCGACCATGAGGCCGCGGATCCGCGACGTGCTGATAGGGGGCTGCGATGGGACTGGTTGAATTTACCGATAAGGATGGGTTCAGTTGGCGCGTTTGGCACGTGGAAACGCCGGCGTCGCGAGCTCATCTGATGGATCCTCAATTTCGCAATGGCTGGCTCGTGTTCGAGCGCGAGGACGGCACGGAGCGCCGACGCTTGAATCAGGTGCCCGATGACTGGGCCTCGCTTCCGCGGGAGCGACTGGCGCTATTGTGCCAGATAGCTGCGCCGGTCGTGGCCTCAAAGAACACTCCGAGCGGTCAGCAGGCCGTGATGACGAGGCCTGAAGCGGAGTCGAGATAGGGCGCGCGTGGCGCGCGTTCGTCGTTTAACGGTTTGACGGTAGACGGCCGGCCTCGGGACGCAGGAGCTGCCCGAGGCCGGCCGTCTACTGATAACCGATCACCGACCAACCGTGAACTGCCCCTTGACGGATCGACGCTGCCGAACCAACCTTTCATCCGGATATACGGATGATACAGGCCCGCCCGATCTTCGATCGCCTCAGCGCGCTCGCCGACCCCACCAGGAGTCGGCTCTTGCTGCTGCTCGACCGGCACGAGCTCACCGTGGGCGAGCTGTGCGCGGTGCTGCAGCTGCCGCAGAGCACCGTGAGCCGACACCTGAAGACTCTGGCCGACGAGGGCTGGGTGCAGGCGAGGGCCGAGGGGACGAGTCGCCGGTACGCGATGCCGCGCGCAGCGCTCGATCCATCGGCGCGTGGACTCTGGCAGCTCGTGCGCGACCAGGTGGGCGCCACGCCGTCCGCGCGGCAGGATCTCCTGCGCGCCGAGCGCGTGCTCCAGGAGCGGCGCACCGCGTCGCAGGCCTTCTTCTCGTCGACCGCCGGCCAGTGGGACCGCGTGCGCGCGGAGCTCTATGGCGCGCGCGCCGACCTCGCGCCACTCGCCGCGCTCGTCCACCCCGCGTCGATCGTCGGAGATCTGGGCTGCGGCACGGGGCAGACGACGGCGGCGCTCGCGCCCTTCGTCGCGCACGTCGTCGCTGTGGACGAATCCGCGGCGATGCTCGGTGCGGCGCGCGATCGCGTCGGCCACCACGACAACGTCGAGCTGCGCAGCGGCCGGCTCGAGGCGCTGCCGATCGACGACGCCTCGCTCGACGTCGCCATCCTGTCACTCGTGCTGCACTTCGTGGTCGATCCGGCGGCCGTGCTGCGCGAGGCCGCGCGGGTGCTGCGGCCGAGTGGGTGCTTGCTCGTCGTCGACATGCAGCCGCACGAGCGCGAGGAATATCGCGCGACGATGGGTCATCTCTGGCTCGGCTTCGCGGCCGAGCAGATCGGTGGATGGCTCGACGGCGCGGGATTCGCGGCGCCACGTATCGTCTCGCTCGCACCCGATCCGCAGGCGAAGGGGCCCGCGCTGTTCACGGCGCGGGCGGTAAGGACGTC
>JBJMNN010000122.1:0-18184 GCA_045804245.1 Gemmatimonadaceae bacterium
GGGGAAGTTGTAGCCGCGTCCCAGATAGAGGAAATTCGTCGCGTCGACGAATGCCTCGGCGATCGTCTCGATCTCCTTCGCCCGGTCGAGAATCGACTGGATCTGCGCCGGCAGCGCCTCCAGCGCCTGCGCGACCGCGCGTCCCTGCACCACCGACATGTTGCGCAGACGCCCGAGCTTGAGCGTCAGCAGCGCGAGGGCGATCACCTGGCTCGTGAACGCCTTGGTCGACGCCACGCCGATCTCCGGCCCCGCGTGCAGGTAGATGCCGCCGTCGTCCTCCCGCGCGATCGTCGAGCCGACCACGTTCACCAGGCCGAGCGTCTTCGCGCCGCGGCGCTTCGCCTCGCGCATCGCCGCCAGCGTGTCCGCTGTCTCGCCGGACTGCGAGATCACGACGCACAGCGTCTTGTCCGTCACGATCGGGTTCCGATACCGGAACTCCGACGCGTACTCCACCTCGACGCGGATGCGCGCGTGCTCCTCGATCATCAGCTCGCCGATCAGCGCGCTGTGCCAGCTCGTGCCGCACGCCGTGATGATGATCTGGTCGAGCTGTTGCAGCTCTTCCTTCGTGAGGTTCAGACCGCCGAGCTTCGTGAACCCCTCGTCGGTGACGAGGCGGCCGCGCATCGTGTTCTGGATCGTCTGCGGCTGCTCGAAGATCTCCTTCAGCATGAAGTGGTCGAAGCCGCCCTTCTCGATCTGGTCGAGATCCCAGTCGATGCGGCTCACACCCTTCTTCACGATCTGCGCGTCGAGATCCATCACCTGATAGCCGGTACGCGACAGCACGGCCATCTCGCCGTCGTCCAGGTACACCACCTGCCGCGTGTGCTGCAGGATCGCGGCGACGTCGCTGGCGACGTAGTACTCGCCCTGCCCTTCACCAAGCCCGATCAGCAGCGGGCTCCCCTTGCGCGCCGCGACGATCTTGTCCGGATCCTTCGACGAGATCACGGCGATGCCGTACGTCCCCTCGACGAGCTCGAGCGCGTCGATCACCGCCTCCTCGAGGTTGCCGTCCATCGCCGACTCGATGAGGTGCGCCAGCACTTCGGTATCGGTGTCCGACACGAACCGGTGCCCCGTCTTCTGGAGCATAGCACGGAGCGGTCCATAGTTCTCGATGATCCCGTTGTGCACCACCGACACGGTGCCCGTGCAGTCGTGATGCGGATGCGCGTTGCACTCGTTCGGCGGACCGTGCGTCGCCCACCGCGTGTGGGCGATGCCGACGTTCCCGTCCACGGGGCTTGCGCTCATCGCCTGCTCGAGCTGCGAGATCTTCCCCTTGGCCTTCCGGGTCTCGACCCCCCTTCCATTCATGATCGAGATGCCGGCCGAGTCGTACCCGCGATACTCCAGCCGCTTCAGCCCGTCGATGAGCATCGACGCGCTCTTCTTCGGGCCGACATAACCGACGATTCCGCACATGATTCCCGTTCCTCTTCTGGATGATCGAGCCCGCCGCGGCGCTACCGCGCCAACGCATCGAGCGGCTCGCGCGACCGCCGCACCAACTCCCGCGCCTGCGCCTCGTCCGGCGCCTCCGCGATCACTCGCACGATCGGCTCCGTCCCCGACGGCCGCACGTGCACCCACCGATCCGGCCATGCCAGTCGCAGTCCATCCTGCGTGTCCACCGCCGCGTCGCGGAACGCCGACCGAAGCGCTCCGTACACCGCGTCGAGACTCACGTTCGGCCTGGCGAGCTTGTCCTTCACGATCACGTAGCTCGGCAGCGACCGCGCCACCTGCGACAGCGGTCGTCCCTCCTCCACCAGCAATTGCAGGAGCAGGGCCGCGCCGATCGGCGCGTCTCGCCCGAGATGCACCTCGGGCAGGATCACCCCGCCGTTCCCCTCTCCGCCGATCGGTGCACCTTCGTCGCGCATCCGAACCGCGACGTTCACCTCGCCCACCGGCGTGCGTACGGCCTTGACTCCCGCCTCCCGCGCGACGTCCTCCACCATCTGACTGCTCGACAGGTTCGTCACCACCGGACCCTTGCGGTGCCGCAGCACGAGCCGCGCGGCGAGCGCGAGGGTGTATTCCTCGCCGATCGCTCGCCCCTCGTCACTGACGATCGCCAGCCGGTCCACGTCAGGATCGACGGCCAGACCGATGTCCGCTTCGCTCTCCTGAACCAGCCGCTCGAGATCGGTCAGGTTCTCCGGCAGGGGCTCCGGCTCGCGCGGAAAGCGTCCGTCGGGCTCGAGGTTGATCGCCACCATCTCGCAGCCGAGCGCGTCGAACAGCATGGGCATGATCGTCGCTCCCGCGCCGCGCACGCAGTCCAGCGCGACCTTGAACCGTCGGCGCCGGATGGCCTCGACGTCGACGTACGGGATCGCCAGCACGGCGGCGAGATGCCTCGCCGCCGCGTCGGGGTCCTGCGTCACCGCACCGAGGCGGTCCCAGGTGGCCAGCGGCACGCCCGTCTCGAGCAGCCCTCGCATCGCCGCGCCCTGACTCGCCTCGAGAAAGAGCCCGCTCGAACCGATCAGCTTGAGGGCGTTCCACTCGATCGGGTTGTGGCTCGCCGACAACATCACGCCCCCGGCGGCATGATGATGCTCGACGGAGAGCTGGCAGCCGGGGGTCGTCGTCAGGCCGATGTCGATCACGTCGCAGCCGACCATCTGCAGGGTGCCGACGACGATGCGGTGGACCATCGGGCCCGACACTCGGCTGTCGCGTCCCACGACGATCCGGCGCGACGCACCCTGGGCCAGCGACCAGGCGCCGAACGCCGCCGCGTAGCGTGCCACGACCTCGGGGGAGAGCGCGTCACCCACCCGTCCGCGGATCCCCGACACGCTCACCATCAGCCCCGCCGCACCCTGCGCCATGACGCCTCCGTCAGAGAGAAGCCGAAAAGTAGCCCGGCGCGAAGGTGGAACAAGCCGATGGGACGGCGCGCGGACACGTTCGCCGGCGTAACGCCGACCCCTGTTCGCGCGTCCTCATCGCGCATCACGTCACCCCTTCAACGACTCCCCTTCTGGCTGCCGCGACTCGATTCCCCATGCGGGTCAAGATGGCCGCGCTCGCCGGTGCGGCCGTCGCGCTCACGCTCGGCGTCATGCTCCTGCCGACGTACGCCCGCGTGCGCAGCGCGCTCGCCCGCGCGCAGGGAGAGCGTCTCGTCTACCTCGCTCGCGCCACGGCGCTCGGCATCCCGGGTGACTCGTCGCTCGCCGGCGCCGGCGCGCGCGAGCTGATCCGCCGCGCTCGCGTCGACAACGCGAACGTCCTCGGCGCTGACAACGACCTTCTTGCGATCGAGCTCGTCTCGCGCGACTCGGCCGGCCGCTTCCACCTCGCCGCCAACTCGGACCGCGAGCAGGTGCCTACGGCGCAGTGGTCGCCCCCCGACCGACTCGCCGAGAGCGTCGCGGCCGGTCGGGCCGGCGCGACGGGGATCTATGATTTCGGTCTCGACCGCGCACTCAGCGCAGCCGCGCCCATTTTCTCCAATCAGCGCGTCGTCGGCGCGCTCGTCGTCACCGGACGGGCCGACGGCCTGATCGGTGAAGCGCGCGTCGCCGTGCTCGACCTGGCGATCTATTGCGCCATCGCTCTGGCGTTGGCCGTGGCTTTGGCCTTCTTCAGCGCATCGCACTTCACTCGAGGCGTCGCGCGTCTCTCGCGCCAGGCGGATCGCGTGTCCCGCGGCGAGCTGCGGCACGAGCTCGCCTTCGAGTCCGACGACGAGCTGGGCGAGCTCGCCGGCTCCTTCCGCAAGATGACCTCAGGCCTTCGCGCGCTCATCGCCGAGCTCGACGCCTCCGCCGCCGACGTCGCCAGCACCGCCGACAACCTCGCCTCCAGTGCGCAGCAGATGACCGCGTCCACCCACGAGGTCTCGAGCGCGGCCGGTGCGATCGCGCAGGCCGCGGCCACCCAGACGAGGGGCGTCGTCAATGCCTCCGAGGCGTCGAGCCGCGTCGCCACCCGCGCCGTGATGGTTGCGAGCAACGCCGAGCAGGCGCGCAACGCCGCGGACGTCGCGCAGCGCACCACGCGGCGCGGTACCGTCGCCGCCGACGAAGCCCTCGTCGCGATGTCCGCCATCGCGGACGTCACCAAGGCCGCCGTCCCCGCCGTCGTGGAGCTCGGCGAGAAGTCGCAGCGCATCGGCAAGATCACCGACGCGATCGGCGCCATCGCGCGCCAGACCAACCTGCTCGCGCTGAACGCCGCCATCGAGGCCTCGCGCGCCGGCGAGCATGGCAAGGGTTTCGCGGTGGTGGCCGACGAGGTGCGCAAGCTCGCGGCGGAGAGCGCCCGCGCGCTGAACCAGATCCGCAAGCTCGCCGCCGAGATTCGCACGAGCGCCATCCGCACGGAGGAGCAGATCATCCAGGCGAGCGACCGCGTCACCGCGGGCGAGACCGTGATCAGGGCTTCCGCGGAAGCCCTGACTCAAATCGATCGCGAGATCGCCGCGGCGCGCAACGCCGTGGACCGCATCGTCGGTGCAGCCGACGCACAGCGCGGCGAGGCGGAGGCGCTCGCGAAGGAGATCGAGGCGCTCGCCTCCTCGGCCGAGATGAACGCGTCGAGCGCCGAACAGGTCAGCGCCGTGGTGCGGGAGCAGACCGCGGCGATGGCGAGCGTGGCCACGTCGAGCCAGCATCTCGCCGACGTGGGAGAGCGGTTGAAGGAGTCGCTGAGACGCTTCGAGATCTGACGCTTCCGCACGGCCGCCCGCGCACGTGAGCGATCCGCTCGCCCTGCTCCCCCTCGCGCTCGCCGCAGGCGGCGGAAGGATCGGCGCCGCCGGTGCCGACGAGTACGACGCGCAGCAGCTCGTCGCCGCGGGGCTCACCCTGCTCCAGCGCAGCGCACCGCTCGTGCGAGCGCTCAGTGGCAAGCGGGCGGCGATTCTCCTCCCGACGTCGCCGCAGTACGTCACGGCGCTCGCCGCGAGCGAGGGGCGCGGCGCAGTGCTCGTGAACCCGCTCGCGTCGGCCGCGGAGATCGAATACCAGTGCGGCGACGCGAACGTCGGTGCGGTATTCACGACCACACTGCTCGCCGCGCGCGTGCCAGCCGGGATGCCCATCGTGCTGTTCGACGGCGCGCCGCGTTCGGCTCGCGTCGTCACGACCGAGCGCACCCAGGACGTCGATCTGGGCTCGCATCACGGGCTGTCGATCGCAGGAGAGCGCGACGTCCGCGGCCGCGATGAGGAAGCAGTGATCGTATATACGTCCGCCATGCGCGGCGTCCCGCTCGGCGCCGTGCTGACGCATGCGAACCTGCTCGCCAACGCGCGGTCGACGGTGGAGGCAGTGGCGCAGTCGACGGATGACGACGTGCTCGCGCTACTCCCCTTCTCGCACCTGTTCGCGCTGACCGTGACCTGCGGTGCACCGCTGCTCGGCGGCGCCCGCGTTCGGACGATGGATCGGTTCCATCCGGTGCGGGCCGCGGAGCTCCTTGCGGACGGCGTCACCGAGGTCGTCGGCGTTCCCGCCGTGTTCCACGCCATGCTCGGCGCGATCGAGCGGCGCGGCGTCGATCTGCACGGCTCGGCGCTGCGCGTGTGCATCTGCGGCGGCGCGGTGCTGGCGCGCGAGCTCCAGGATCGCTGGGCCGACGTCACCGGCGTGGAGCTGCGGCAGGGGTACGGCCTCACCGAAGCGGCCCCGGTGTGCCTGTTCAACCGGGTCGATCGTCCCAACGTGCGCGGCACGCTCGGCGTTCCATTTCCCGGTGTCGACGTCGCCATCATGCCGCCGGCGGAGTATGCGAAAGCGGACGCGGCGCGCGATGCCGGTCGCGCCGCGGCGCTGCCGGACGGCACGCCGGGCGAGATCTGCGTGCGCGGCGAGAACGTTTCGGCGGGCTATCTCGGGAATTCGTCGGATGGTCTCCCGCGTCGCGGCGAATGGTTGTGCACGGGCGACGAAGGACGCCGCAACGCGGACGGCACGATCACCTTCCTCGGCCTGTTGAAGCCGATGTTCACGCGCAACGGCTTCAACGTCTATCCGCGCGAGCTCGAGCGGGTGATCGGTGAGCTGCCTGGCGTGCGCGCGGTCGAGGTGAGTGCCGTCCCCGAGCCGTCGAAAGAGAACGACATCCGCGTGCGCGTGCGCGGCACAGCCACCGAAGCAGAGGTCCTCGAGTGGTGCGAGGCGCGGCTGAGCGCCTACAAGCAGCCGACGGAGGTGGAGATGCTGGAGTAGCGGCGCCGCGCGCGCCGCCGGTCAAACCGTGGCGAGCTCGCTCCGTCCGATCAGCGTGAAGCGGTCGGTCGCGACCGCCGCCATCATCGCGTCCACGACACACGGATCGAACTGCGCGCCGCTGCACCGCACGATCTCGGCGAGCGCCTCCTCCATCGACAACCCGGGGCGATACGTCCGATCGCTCGTCATCGCGTCGAAGCAGTCGGCCGCGGCGGCGATTCGCGCCTCGAGCGGGATGTGCGCTCCCGCGAGGCCATCGGGGATGCCCCGCCCGTCGAACCGCTCGTGATGCGACCGGACGATGTTGAGCGCCTCGGGCATCTCACCGAGCAGCGGCGCGAGAATCTTCCATCCCACCATCGGGTGGGTCATGATGTGCTGGTACTCCTCGGTCGTCAGCTTGCCGGGCTTGTTCAGCACTTCCTCGCGCACGCCGATCTTGCCGATGTCGTGCACGTGCCCGCCCAGCTCGATGCGACGGAGCAGCTCGCCGCCGAGGCCCATCTCTCGCGCGATCACCGCCGAATACTGGCTGACTCGGACGGAGTGGCCGCGGGTGTACGGGTCCTTCACTTCGAGCGCCTCGGCGAGCGACTGGACGCTCGCGAGGAACAGCTCCTCGAGACGGCTCGCTTGCGCCGCGACTTTCTCCTGCAGGCTCTCCTGGTAGCCGCGATTCTCGAGCACGAGCCGCCGCTTCTCCAGCGCCTGCGCCACGCGCGCCCGTACCTCGTCGATGTGGAACGGCTTGGTCAGATAGTCCATCGCGCCGACGGCGAGACAGCTCACCGCGACCTCGACGTCCGCCACGGCCGTGATCATCACCACCGCGGTATCGGGCCAGCGCGCACGAACCTCCCGCAGCAGCTCGATGCCGTCGAGCCGGGGCATCCGGAGATCGCTCATCACGAGCGTCACCGGCTCTCGTTCCAGCACGGCGATCGCCTGCTCGCCATTCTCCGCCTCAAGGCAGGTGAAGCCGTCGCTCCGCATCAGGTGCACGAACACCTGACGCAACCGCGGCTCGTCGTCGACGATGAGGCAGTTCGGATGTTCGGACAGTGCCTCGTAGCGAGCTGGCATCGGTGTGGAACGTGACGTGACGTCGCGCGACGCGGATCGGGGTGGCTTCGGCGCCTGCCCCTGCCCTCCGCTATCTTGCCCGCACGACTCTACCCGACGAGTATCGGCATGACGCGCGTATTTGACGACGATCTGAACGCGGGGTTCGCCACGCGGGCCATCCATGCGGGCCAGCGGCCCGAGCCACTGGCCGGGGCGATCATGACCCCGGTCTACCTCACCTCGACCTACGTCCAGGAGGGGCTCGGCCAGAACAAGGGCTACGAGTACGCACGGGGGAAGAACCCGACCCGCGAAGCGCTCGAACGCAACGTCGCCGCCCTGGAGGGAGGGCGGCACGGCTTCGCCTTCAGCTCCGGGAT
The DNA here is from genome assembly GCA_045804245.1 of Gemmatimonadaceae bacterium. GTDB lineage: Bacteria > Gemmatimonadota > Gemmatimonadetes > Gemmatimonadales > Gemmatimonadaceae > AG11. The sequence goes on from JBJMNN010000122.1 coordinate 7,652, forward strand.
GGGCTGCCTCGACTCGATCATGAAGCTGTTCCGGTCGGGCGACCACGTCGTCTGCGGCGAGAACGTCTACGGCGGCAGCTTCCGGCTGTTCGACCGGCTGCTGCAGAACTTCGGGCTTCGCTTCAGCTACGTCGACACGCGCGATCCACAGCGCATCGCCGACGCGATGACCCCCGCCACGCGGATGGTGTTCGTCGAGACGCCGACGAACCCGCTGATGCGTATCACCGACCTCCGCGCCTCGGCGGAGATCGCGCACCGGTCCAACGCGCTGCTCCTCGTCGACAACACCTTCGCGTCGCCCTTCTTCCAGCGGCCGTTCGACTTCGGTGCGGACATCGTCTACCACTCCACGACGAAGTACCTGAACGGGCACTCCGACATGGTCGGCGGCATCGCGGTGCTGAACGACGACGACCTCGGGGTGCGGCTCCAGTTCATCCTCAACTCCGCGGGCGCCGTCCCCGGTCCGTTCGACGCCTGGCTCGCGCTCCGCGGCACCAAGACGCTGCACCTCCGCATGCCGCGCCACGACCAGAACGGCCGCACCATCGCCGCCTGGCTCGCCGAGCGTCTGGGCGAGGAGCGCGTGATCTATCCGGGACTTCTCTCTCACCCGCAGCACGAGCTGGCGAAGGCGCAGATGTCGGGCTTCGGCGGCATGATCTCGGTGGAGCTGGACACGAAGGAGCGCGCCGCCGAAGTGCTCGGCCGGTGCCGCCTGTTCTCCCTCGCCGAATCACTCGGCGGCGTCGAAAGCCTGATCAGCCACCCCGCGTCGATGACGCACGCCAGCGTCCCACTCGAACGTCGCGCCGAGCTCGGCATCACCGAGGGCCTGATCCGGCTGAGCTGTGGCGTGGAGGACGTGGGGGATCTGTTGGCGGATCTGGAGCATGCGTTCCATGTAGTGTAGGCGGCGAGGCCGCCTGCGTTTGTCGGTTCACGGTTCAACGACAAACGGCGGCGCGAAGCGCGGCCTGACACTTTCCAGCCGAGCCTCCCGTAGACCCCCGTACAACCCATCCAGGAGCCGCGCCCCATGCCCACGCCCCTCCCCCAGATCTCGTCCCGCGCCTGGGAGCATCCGGCTGATCGCGCGGCGCTGAATACGCTGCGGGCGATCCCCGGCTTCGATGAGGTCGTGCGCAAGGTCGCCGGGTTCATCACCGAGCGAGGGGTGCGGCAGCTCTTCCTGGCCAACGCGGTGAAAGTCGGACCGCAGCAGCGTCCTTCATTGGATGCGCTGCTCACCGAGGTCTGCACGACGCTCGATTGGACCGATCGGCCCGAGCTCTACGTCGCGCAGTCGCCGAAGGTCAACGCGTACGCGATCGGATTCGAGCATCCGTTCATCGTGGTGAACTCCGAATCGCTCGAGCTGCTCGACGACGACGACGAGCGACGCTTCCTCCTCGCGCACGAGCTCGGACACATCATGAGCGGCCACATGACCTACCGCACGATCGCGCTCGTGCTGCTCGCGATCGGCACCGGTTCGCTCCCCTTCCCGATCGGCGTCGCGCTGCTCCCGTTCCAGCTCGCGCTGCTCGAGTGGCACCGCAAAAGCGAGCTGTCCACCGATCGCGCCGGACTCCTCGCCGTTCAGGACCAGGTCGTCGCTCACCGATCGTTCATGAAGCTCGCCGGCGGCCCTGCCTATGGCGACGTGACCAGCGTCGAGGAGTTCATGCGCCAGGCCGTCGCCTACGAGACGGGTGGCGACGGATGGGACCGGATTCTCAAGCTCGTCAACACTGCGTTCCGCGAGCACCCGTTCAACACAGTGCGCGCCGGAGAGCTCGAGCGGTGGCGGACGGGCGGCGCGTACGATCTCATTCTCGCCGGCACCTACACCCGCCGTGGCGAGGATGGCCCGGGCCTGAAGGACGATTTCGCCGACGCCGCCAACTACTACTCGAGCAAGGCGAACGAAGCGATGTCCAGCGTCGGCGACGCGTTCAATCGAGCGAGAGATGCGTTTACCGATGCATTCAAGGGATAGAAGTAGGCGGTGCTCCGCGCCGCTATATTCCTCCCATGCGCATCCTCCTCATCGGCGGCGGCGGTCGCGAGCACGCACTGGCGTGGAAGCTCACGCGTGAAGAGCCCGACCTCGAGCTGATCGCTGCCCCTGGGAATCCCGGCATCGCCGAGCTCGGAGAGTGCGTGCCCATCAACCCACTCGACCTCGAACGGCTCGAGCACCTCGCGCGCGAGCGTGCCGTCGATCTCACCATCGTCGGCCCGGAGGCGCCGCTCGAAGCTGGCATCGTCGACCGGTTCCGCGCCGCGAAGCTGCCGATCTTCGGGCCCACCCGCGCCGCGGCGGAGATCGAGACCTCGAAGGCGTTCGCCAAGAAGCTGTTGATGGAAGAGGGCATTCCGACCGCGCGTGCCGAGATCCACACGCGCGTCGCCGACGCCAAGGCCGCCGCGCGGCGCTTCGGCGCTCCCGTCGTCGTCAAAGCGTCGGGGCTCGCGGCCGGCAAGGGCGTCATCGTCTGCAAGACGCTCGGCGACGCCGATAGCGCGATCGACGACATGCTCGAAGGGAACCGCTTCGGCCACGCCGGCGCCGAGGTCCTCGTCGAGGAGTTCATGCAGGGCGAGGAGGTCTCGCTCTTCGCGATCACCGACGGCCGAACGTTCGTCGTGCTGCCCGGGCTGCAGGATCACAAGCGCCTGCTCCCGCACGACCTCGGCCCCAACACCGGTGGCATGGGCGCGTATCTCCCCGTGCAGCTCGGCTACGGCCCCGATCGGTCGCTGAGCGCCGATCGCGAGGCGGCGGACGCCCTCGTGCTCGAAGCTGCGCGCGATGTGTTCGGACCGACGCTGCGCGCGCTCGCGGCGCGCGGGCGCAACTTCACGGGACTGCTCTACGCGGGCCTGATGCTCACGACCCGCGGACCGAAGGTGGTCGAGTTCAATTGCCGGTTCGGCGACCCCGAGACGCAGGCGCTGATGCCCGTGCTCGACATCGCGCCGCGGCTGCTCGACCTGCTGCTCGCCGTCGGACGAGGCGAGCCGATCCCCGGTTATCCCGTGCCCGACGCCAGCGGTGCGCATCCGGCGCGAACGTCGTCACGCATCTCGACCGCCGAGGCGGAAGGCGCGTGCGTCACCACGGTCATCGCCGCGGCCAACTATCCCGAGACACCACGCACGGGCGACGTCATCACCCTGCCGCCGGACGAAGATGGCGTTTTCGTCTTTCACGCCGGCACGGCTCGGAACGCCGACGGTCAGCTCGTCACCGCCGGCGGACGCGTGCTCGCCGTCAGCGCCGTGGCGCCGAACGTGGAGCTCGCGCAGGCGCGCAGCATGGAGTTCGTCGAGCGCGTGCGCTTCGAGGGGAAGCAGTATCGCCCGGACATCGGGTGGCGCGAGATCGAGCGCCAGGTGCAGCGAGCCGGTGCCGGAGCTCCCCGAGACTGAGACGATCGCGCGCGATCTCGATCGCGCGATCACCGGCAGGCGCATCACCGAGGTCGATGTCACGAGGCCCGACGTGCTGCGCGAGGGCTCGGCCGTCGATCTCGGCGCGCGTACGACGGGTCGCGCCTTCGTGCGCGCGTGGCGCCGCGCGAAGCTCGTCGTGCTCGACCTCGACTCCGACGATCGCATCGTCGTGCAGCCACGGTTCACGGGGGCCCTGCTGCTCAGCCGCGGCCCGCTGCCCGAGCACGAGGCGCCGTACTCGACGCTGCGCTTCGCGCTGGACGACGGACGCGACCTTCACTACCGCGACATCCGCCGGCTCGGCACCGTGGCGCTGATGAGCCCCGCTCGCTTCGCCGAGTACTCGGCGACGCTCGGCATCGAGCCTCTTGACCCGACCTTCACCGCATCCCATCTATCGGGAATTCTTCGGGGTTCTCGGCAGACGGTGAAGAAGGTGCTCATGGACCAACGGGTCCTGGTCGGGGTCGGCAACATCTACGCGAACGAAGCCTGCTGGCGCGCGGGGGTCGATCCTTCGCGCGTGGCACGAACCATCACGGCCGACGAGGCCGTCGCGCTCCACGTCGGCATCGTCGGGGTGCTCACCGACTCCATCGCTGCGCGCGGCACCTCCTTCCGTGACTATCGCGACGCCTCGGGCGGCCGCGGTGACTTCGAGCGCTCGCTCGCGGTGTATGGCCGCGGCGGCGAGCCCTGCCTTCGCTGTGGCGCTCGCCTCGTCGAGACCCACGCGATCGACGGTCGTTCCACGGTGCTGTGCGCGCGCTGTCAAAAGTAGCGCTCCTGCGTCCGCCGACGTCGGACGCGCAGCTCGCCGCGATGCGCGCCCACGTCCGCGCCACGGCCAAGGATCGGCCCGGCGTGTATCGCATGCTCTCGTCCGACGGCGAGGTCGTCTACGTCGGCAAGTCGAAGCGGGTGCGCACGCGCCTGCTCAGCTACTTTCGGTGCGCCTTCCCTGAAGAGAAGGGCGCACGGATCGTGCGGGAGGCGGACCGCATCGAGTGGGAGTACACCCCGAGCGAATTCGCCGCGTTGCTCGAGGAGCTCCGCCTGATCAAGCGATTCCGTCCGCGCTGCAACGTGGCGATGAAGCGGGATGCGCGGCACTTCGCGTTCATCAAGCTCACCCGTGGCCCGGCGGCCAAGCTGCTGGTCGTGCGGGGCGCGGGAGCCGACGACGCGCAGATCTACTACGGGCCCTTCCACGGCGCCCAGCGCGTCGGCGATGCGGTGCGCGAGCTCAACGATGCACTCGGTCTGCGCGACTGCCGGCTGGACCAGCCGATGCACTTCGCTGACCAGCCCGAGCTGTTCCAGATCTTTCCGCGGACCCCCGGCTGCATCCGGCACGAGATCAAGAAGTGTCTCGGCCCCTGCGTCGGCGGCTGCACCTCGCGCGAGTACGACGAACGCGTCCGCCTCGTGCGCGCTTTCCTCGACGGCGCCGACGACGGACCGATGGAGGCGCTCCGTGCGGACATGGAGGCCGCGAGCACGGCGCTCGAGTTCGAGCGCGCCGCCGCACTGCGCGACAAGCTCCACCGCCTCGAGGACCTGCGCGAGCAGTTCATCCGCTTCCGCTTCGCCGTCGAGACGCTGTCGTTCGTCTACACCGTTCCAGGCCACGAGGGCGACGATCGCGTCTACCTGATTCGGCGCGGACGCGTGCGCGGCGAGTACACCATGCCGCGCGCCGAGCGCGAGCGCATCGCGCTGCTCGAGATGGTGCAGAACGTCTTCGACCCGATCGAGCGAGACACCTCGCAGGTCCCCTCGCACGAGGTCGACGAGCTGCTCCTGCTCTCGTCGTGGTTCCGTCGCTTCCCGGCCGAGCTCGCGCGTTCGCGCGGTGCGTCCGACTTCGTCGCCGAGCCGCCGCCGCTCGACTACGATCCCGCGAACGATCCGCTGTTCGGCGACGACACGTCGTCGGCGGCGTGATGGCTCGGGCTGGACGCTTCGCGCCCAGGTGAGTTGGTTGGGTCGAGGGTTCGTTAGAGGTGAGTTGGTGAGATGGAGCAGTGACTTGGCTCGTTCCCACCAACCCGCGATCCAACTCACCAACTCACTTGCAGCCTGGCGAGCGTCTTGCACAACGGTTCCCCGGCGTCCGACTTCATCCGCCCTCGCCGAGGAAAGCCGATGACGACCTCGTTTCAACCGACGACACTCGTACAGTGCATCAGTGTGAAGCCATGGCTCGTCTACCCGGGATGTGACGAGCCCGGCGGCTGCCACGACCTCACGCTTGGTCGCATCTATGAAATGCTCGGCGTCGAGGCCGACGGAGCGTTCTACCGCATCCTCGACGACTCGGGCGACGATTTCCTCTATCCCGCCTCGCACTTCAAACCGGTCTGAGCGCCGCCGATTGCGGCCGCGAGCGCGGCGCGGTAATTCACGCGCCATGCTCCGTCACACCGCGTTGCTCCTCGCGCTGCTCGTCGCCATTCCGCCGGCGCTCGCATGCGGACGCGAAAAGACACCCGAAGTCGTCGCCGGCCCTGCGCCCGACTCGTTCCGCGTCGCGCTCTCGACGAGCAAGGGCGACGTCGTCGTCGCGATCTACAAGGCCTGGTCGCCGCACGGGGCCGACCGCTTCTATCAGCTCGTCTCCGAAGGTTTCTTCGACGACCAGCGCTTCTTCCGCGTGATCCCGCAATACATCGCCCAGTTCGGCGCCAGCGCCGATCCGAAGAAGAACGATCGCTGGGACGACGCGAAGATTCCCGATGATCCTCGCACCCAGTCGAACGTACGCGGCACCCTGTCCTTTGCTGCCGAGGCGCCAAACACGAGGTCGCACCAGCTGTTCTTCAACCTGAAGGACAATCCGAAGCTCGATCCACAGAACTTCGTGCCGATCGGTCGTGTCGTACAGGGGATGGACGTGCTCGACGCGCTCTACGACGACTACGGCGACACGCCCAAGTACCGCCTCGTCGCCACGCTCGGGAACGAGTACCTCCACCGCATGTTCCCGCGGATGGACTACATCCTGACGGCCCGCGTCGTCGGCGTGCCGACGACGACGCCCGCGAAACCCTAGCGGACGCCGGCGCGCGCCGCGCCGCCGGCCTTGCCGCCGACCGACGCCCACACCGCGCGCTCCACCATCACCGGCGTCCAATTCCCGCCGAGCGTGCGCGCGCGCTCACGCAGTGCCTCGGCGTATTTCGCGTAGTAGCCGAGCGTCCACTTCACGACGCCGAGCGCCGGTACCTGCGCCGCGACGAGCTCGTCGAAGAAGGGATAGAGCGTCGGCTCGGCCGCCGCCGCGAGCGCCGATGCCGTCGCCGGGCCGACACCGGCCAGCGTGGCCAGCGCGGCGACCGGCGCCGTCGGGTGCGGTGCGCTCGCCAGCGCGGCGGTGCTCGTCTTCTTCACCAGCTCGGCGTCGTTCCCCTTGACGAGGACGAGGTTCGGAGCGCGCCAGACACCGCGCGCCATCTTCCACTCGGTGAGCTTCACCAGCTCCGCGAGTGTCACGTGTCGCGGGTGTCGCTTCTCGATCGTCGAGGAGAGCTCGTCACGATACCATGCGTCCAACTCCGCGAGCCTGGTGATCCCCTGAGCCTCGATCACGGCCGGATACGAGTCCAGGGCCTCGCGCCACATGGTGAGCGACGACTTGAGCCAGAGTGACGACATGTCTCGCGGGCGGGCGGGTGAACCCACATCTTTGGCAAGGAGCTCGCCGAGCTTTCTTGGACGCCGGAGTCTATGCAGACGTCGAGGCGATCGGTACAGGCCGGTCGACTGGCCGGAGTGGTGTTCGTCCCGCTTCTCATCATGACCAGCGCACACGTCGCACGTGCGCAGACCTCCGCGATGACCACGCGCGATGGCTGGCTCGTCGGCGCGCTCGTTGGAAGGATGCGCGTCGAAGATTGGCCCGACGCTCATGCGACCGCCATCGGCGTCGGCGCCACACGCTTCGGTCCACAGCGACCGGGCCTCGATCTCGCGGTCGTGACGATTCCACGACTGTTTCGCGACGGACAGATTCCCCTGCACGGGCGCATCGGCGTGGCCGTTCCGCTCGGATCGAGAGACGGACCCTTTCTCATTCCGACCGTCGGCGTGGATGCCGCGGGCGTGGCGGGCGAGACGGCCGGCGGATGGGTCGGATACCACTGGGGCGCGCGCGCCCTCTTGGCCACGCGCAAGCTCGGCGTCCAGGCCGGCGTGATCTGGGTCCGCGCGGTCAATGCGCCGAATACACTCTGGCTCGCGGAGCTCGGCCTGATGCGCGTGCCCTCGCTGCGGCCGCCGAAGCCGCGCCCCACGACGCCCGTACCGGGCGAGACCTGACGCGTCAGTCGCCGAGAGGCACCAGCTCGACGTCGGCGCGGCCTCCGACGATCGTCAGCCGCGCCACGCTCGGCTCGAGCTTGAACCGCCGCGCTCCAGCGGCCCCCGGATTCACCACGAGACGTCCGTCCGCCCGCGCGACGAGCTGCTTGTGCGTGTGCCCGTACACGATAACGTCGGCCGAGTACCGCTCGAGCAGCTTCTCCGGCGTCGGACTGCCCAGCTCGTGGCCGTGGCTCACGTGCACGCGCAGCCCTCCGATCTCGCGTTCGATCGACGCCGTGAGTCGCGGATCGACCGGCGCGTCGGTGTTGCCGTAGACGGCGAACACGGGCGCGATGACCTCGAGCTCGTCGAGGATCGCGTCGCCGCCGACGTCCCCCGCGTGGAGGATCAGCTCCACGCCCGCGAGCGCATCGTGCACCGACCCGCGCACCATTCCATGCGTGTCGGAGATCAGACCGATGACGTGCGAGCCGGCGCTGCTCACACGTCCTCCGGCGAGTCTCCCCAGCGCCGCCCGATCGAATGACGCACGCCGAGGTGGTCGAGCACGCGCGCGACGACGAAGTCCACCAGCTCGCCGATCTCCGATGGACGATGGTAGAACCCGGGACTCGCCGGCAGCACGACGGCCCCGGCGCGGGTCAGCCGCAGCATGTTCTCGAGATGGATCGCCGAGTACGGCGTCTCGCGCGGCACCACGATGAGACTTCGCCGCTCTTTGAGCGCGACGTCGGCGGCCCGCTCGACCAGCGAGCGCGATGTCCCCTGGCTGATCGCGCTGATCGTTCCCATCGAGCACGGGCAGATCACCATTCCGGCGTTGCGCGCCGAACCCGACGCGGGCGCCGCGCCCCGGTCGTCGTCGTCGAACACGGTGACGTGCTCGTCCCACGGACCGGCACCGACCCGCGCGCGGAGCTCGGCCACCGAGCCGACGTCCGTCTCCGTGCGCAGCAATCGAAGTCCGTGGTCGGAGACGATGAGCTGCACTGGCTGCCGTGCCGCGACGAGCGACTCGAGGAGGCGAACCGCGTAGGGCGCACCCGACGCCCCCGTCACCGCCATCACGATAGGGAGCGGCGCGCCGGCGCTCATCGCGCGCCGGGTACGGTCGACTGAATCGCGACTGCGAGACGCCCCGCGAGCACGAACCCGAACAGCAGGAGGCTGATGATCCCGTTCATCGTGAAGAACGCGGCGTCGAGCTTCGACAGGTCACCCGGCTTCACCAACGAGTGTTCGTACAGCAGCAGCATCGCGACGACGATGAGGCCTGCCCAATACCAGCCGGACGCCACGGCGTCGCTCTGAAACGCGCCCACGCCAACCAGGGCGAGCGAGAGCAGCGTCACCGCATGCAGCCCGCGCGACGCGGCAATCGCTCCGCGTTCGCCCAGCGCCGCGGGAATGGAGTGCAGCCCGTGCGCACGGTCGAAGGCGATGTCCGGCAGCGCGTACAACACGTCGAACCCCGCGCCCCACGTCACCACCGCGATCGCCAACGCGCACAGCAGCCACCACGGCTCACTCCACCGCCCCGTCACGGCGAGGTAACCGCCCACCGGGGCGATCGACATCCCGAGGCCGAGCGCGACGTGCGCGAACCGGGTGAAGCGCTTGGTGAAGCTGTAGAAGAACACCCACCCCAGCGCGATCGGTGAGAGCAGCAGACACAGACGATTCAGCGCACCCGCCGCGGCGACGAACACCACCGACGCGGTCGCCACCGATAACCACGCCTGGCGCACCGTCAGCGCGCCGCGCGGCAGCTCGCGCATCTGCGTGCGCGGATTCCGCGCGTCGTACTCTCTGTCCACGATGCGGTTGAACCCCATCGCGGCGAACCGTGCGGCCGTGAACGCGAGCACCACCCAGCCGAGCATCGCCCACGTCACCGCATGCCGGTACGACGCGATGATCACGCCCACGAGCGCAAAGGGGAGCGCGAACACCGTGTGCGGCAGCTTCACGAAGCTCGCGTACGTCGCGAGCCGCGAGCCACCCGCGAAGGTCTGCCCCTCGCGCGTACCGCCCGGCGTCGGCGCGGCGCTCGTCATCGCGTCGGGATGCCGAGCGACGGCCACATCGCGTCCACGGCTCGCTTCGTCCTGTCGTCCATCTCGATCACCGGTGGCCACTCGCGGGTGAAGCCTTCCTCGGGCAGCTTGCGTGTCGCGTCGATCCCCATCTTCGAGCCGTACGTGAACGCGCGCGACGAGTGATCGAGCACGTCCATCGGCCCCATTGTGAACCGCGTGTCGCGCTCGGGGTCGATGTTGTTCAGCGCCACCCACCAGGCCTCCTGCGGGTTGCGCACGTTCACCCAGTCGTCCACTACGACCAGCACCTTGGCCAGGGACATGAGTCCCTGGCCCCACATGGCATTCATCACCTTGTAGGCCTGCCCCGGGTACTCCTTCCGGATGCTCACGAACACGAGGTTGTGGAAGATCCCCTCGGCCGGCATGTGATAGTCGACGATCTCGGGGATCGTCAGCTTCAGCAGCGGGAGAAAGATCCGCTCGGTCGCGTGGCCGAGGTAGAAGTCCTCCATCGGCGGGCGGCCGACGATCGTTGCCGGAAAGATCGGGCTCCGCTTCATCGTCACCGTGGTGACGTGCACCTGTGGATAGAGATCTGCGAGCGAATAAAATCCGGTGTGGTCGCCGAACGGCCCCTCCGTCACGAGGGCCTCCGCGAGGTCGATGTATCCCTCCAGCACGAAGTCCGCGTCGGCCGGCA
>JBJMNN010000123.1:0-16293 GCA_045804245.1 Gemmatimonadaceae bacterium
CGTCGTCATCTCGGCGATCTTCGCGCGGAACTCCGACCGGCGCGTGCTCGATGCGCTCAGCCATCCCACCGCCGATCCGTGCGACTACTCGTCGCGCGCCGAGCTCTGGCTCGATTACGTGGCCGACACGGGCGACGGGTGGAACTCCACGTACGCCGTCGCCCATGCGCTGGCACAGCCCGAACTCGACGTCGTGGTCGGGGGAACTCGCCGCACGACCATGCGCGGTGACGTGCTCGTCTTCGGCGGCGACGCCGTGTATCCCGTCGCCAGCCGCGAGGCATACCAGCACCGGCTCACGGCGGCGTACCGCACCGCGCTGCCGGAGACGCCGCCGCCTCACCCCAAGGTCTTCGCCGTCGCGGGAAATCACGACTGGTACGACAGCCTCGTCGCCTTCACGCGCATCTTCTGCACGGGAGGCAAGCGGAGCTTCGCCGGCTGGCAGACCTATCAGACGCGCAGCTACTTCGCCGCCAGGCTCCCGCACGGCTGGTGGCTGATCGGCGTCGACGTCCAGCTCGAGTCGGACATCGACGACCCGCAGCTCGAGTACTTCCGTCAGATCGCCGACTCGATGGCGCCGGACGATCGCATCATCCTCTGCACCGCCGAGCCGTACTGGATCTACGAGCAGCGCTATCGCCAGTTCGACCGCGACATCACGGAGCGGAATCTCGCCTTCCTCGAGCAGCGCATCTTCGGCAATCGCGTCGCGGTGTTCATGGCGGGCGACCTGCACCACTATCGCCGCCATACCAGCCACGACGGCCGTCACAAGATCACCGCGGGCGGTGGTGGCGCGTTCCTCTTTCCCACGCACGTCGACGTCGACGAAGTGCGGGAGCTGAGGGACGGCTACGTCTACCAGACCAGCTTCCCGGCGCCCGAGACGTCACGCAAGCTCTCGCGCCGGCTGTTGAGCTTCGCGCGCATCAACCCTTCGTTCGGCCGCCTGACGGCGCTGTTCTACCTGCTGTTCGCGATGGCGATCAAGGTCGACATCGGCCACCTCGGCATGCGCGACATCGGGCAGGTTCTGCGCGTCGTCGTGGCCGGCATCCTGAATAGCGAGATCGCGCTCTTCTGGGGCGTGCTCCTGGTCTTCGGCTTCTACTTCTTCACCGAGACGCACGATCCGAAGTTCAAGCGATGGGGCGGTCTCGCGCACGCATCGACGCATCTGATCGCGGCCTTCCTGCTCGGCTGGTTCGGGCTCTACGCGTCGGTGACGTGGATGGCACTGCCGCCGAACAGCATCTCACAGATCGTCGCGACGGGCGTGTTGATCGGGGTCGGCGGCTACCTGATCGGACCGACGATCATGGGGGCGTACCTGTTCGTCTCGATGAACTGGTTCCATCGCCACGCGGGCGAGCTCTCCGCGCTCAGGTGCGAGGATCACAAGAGCTGGGTGCGGATGCACGTCGGTCCGACGGGCGACCTGCGCATCTACGCGCTCGGCATCGACGTCGTGCCGCGCCGATGGGCCGAGGCGACGCCGACGGCGGATGCGCCGTCGCTGCTCGTCGCGGTGGATGAGAACGCGACCCGTCCGAGGCTCGTCGACTTCGTCGAGGTGACGTGAGCGGCGCGCTCGCCCTCAGCGCTTGGTCCAGATGACGATCAGTCCACACCCTCCCCCGTGATTGAAATGCTCGGCTGGCGCCTGCTCGCCCTCCCGGTACGCTTCGAGCGCTCCGACGCGCTGGGGGTTCACGTCGTTGATCGCCTGACCTGGGACCCCGTTGACGACGATGTTCACCTTGCAGGGGCGCAGGGTCGGCGCGCGAGAGCTGATCACTTCGGCGTAGAGCCCGTTGCCGACGATGGTGAAGCCCGGGATCTTGCGGATCACGTCGCTCATCGACGGTCCGCGTTCCCACTCCATCGCTTCGGGGTCGAGGAAGTAGCCGAACATCGAGTGCGTCCGATGCTCTTCGAACTCGCGGTAGCGCGAGCGTACCGCCACGACGCGGATGGAATCCAGGTTCACGATCCGCTGCAGGCGTACGTCGCCAGTGACGGTGACATCGCTGCGCAGCTCGAACGACGCGTCGACGGCGCCGTAGCCGAGCCGTCGCACCTCGAGTAGCTGGGTACCAGCCGGGAGGTCGCCGAGGGAGTAGTGACCCGATGCGTCCGACCGGCCGATCGCGTTCGTGCCCACGACCCGGACCTCGGCGGAGGCGAGTGGCGCATCGCCAGCGCCGCGGATGACGCCAGCGAGCCTCGCGGTCCCCGATGCGGCCTTCACGGTGATCGTATCCGGGCCTCCCGGCACGGAGTCGGCGGTCGGCCCGCCCGCATCGAGCGAGAGGTGCCGGATCACGATCCCCAGCGTGTCGTCGACGACCGTGCTGATCACGGGACTGGTGCGGTCATCATGCTGCAGCTGGAACGACAGCCGGGCCCCCGTCGGCACGCCGCAGAGCCGGTACCAGCCACCCTCGTCGGTGGTGTCGGACGCGGTCCCCTGACTCGAATCCCACCGCAGCGTCTTGCGATCGACGTCGAGCTCGCGCCAGGCCGCCACCACGACGGCGCCGGCGAGCGGCGCCTCCGTCGCAGCGTCCACGACGTGGCCGTAGAGCACACCCTTCTCCTTGGGCAGCGTGGCGCCGGAACACACCGCCGACCGCAGCCTGGCGGCCGGGGGCAACGCGAGATCGATCGTCCCCACGGCGCCTTGCGTGATCGCGACCTCGCGCGGCCTGAGCGTGATCTCGAGGGAATCGAGGAGCGGGCTCTCGAAGCCCACCAGATAGCGTCCCGGCGGCAGCGAGTCGATGTGATAGCTGCCGGTCGAATCGGTCGACGCGGAGCCTCTGCGGTCCGGCCGCGCATCCGCCCCGAGTGCGACGACGCGCACGCCGGCGAGCGGCCGCGCGTGGACGCTGTCCGTCACCGTTCCTTCGACTCGGCCGCGCTCATCGGTCTGCGCGCCGGCTGATGGCGACAGCAATACGCTCAACGTCGCGAGAATGACGAATCGGATGGAGCGCGTGCGCGTCGCGGTTGGCATGGTGGACCCAGATCGAGTATCGACGGCGCCCGGGACATGGAACGGCACCGGGAGCGGGCAGCCGGGTGCGCGTGCTCAAATTTGCATACACCGGCCGCGGCCACAAGATCGAACTTCCGAGCGATCAAACCGCAGCCCCCTCATCAAGGCCCGAGCCGCCCGCCGGCTCGCGCCGCCGCGATCACCGATTCGATCGCCCGCGCGACGATCGCCGGGTTCTCACTCGGGATCTGATGGCCGCTCGACGAGTCGACGACGAATTTCGCGTTGCGAGAGAGCGACGCGAGGTCGAGCACCTGCGCTTCCTTCTCGCGCCGGAGCTGCCGCCAGAGCGAGTCCGAAGTGCCGGGTGGTGCCGGCCGTTTCCCCGCCGCGATCACGAACAGCGGACGTTCGCCGAGCGGCTGCGGGTTGGAGCGCCTCGCTTCGTACACGGCCTGTAGCTCGTCGGCGAAGTAGTCCGCGCTCGGGTCGTATCCCTCGGCGCGCTTCCCCTCTCGACGCGGCTCGGGGATGGCGCGACCGGTCGCGAGCTCCCGGATTCGCGCCCATCGTTGCAGGCGCAGGTTGTAGAGGACCGTGCTCTCGTGCGTCGGATCGACCAACACCATCCCGGCGACGTCGGACCCGTATCGCTCCGCGTAGATGCGCACGCCAAGCGCGCCCACCGAGTGACCGACGAGCACGAGCGGGCCGACGACGTGTGCGGCCGCGAGAAGCTCGTGCAGCTCGAACGCTTCCTGGCGCATCGTGCGTGGCACCGGTCCTGGCTCGCTCCATCCGAGTCCCGCGCGATCATACGCGCAGCTTCGCACGCTCGGCGCGAGGAGCTCCTGCACGCGCGACCAGCTCATCGAGAAGGCTCCGCCGCCTGCTTCGAGCACGACGGTCGGCGAGGCGTTGGCGGGGCCAACGCACCGGATGTGCATCCTGTGACCGGCGACGTCGACGAGCTGGCCTGGTGGAGGGAAGGCGGGCGCAGTCTGGGCTCGGGCCAGTTCGATCGACGCGTCTGCCAGGACGAGCACACCGGCGCACATTGTGGTGGTAGCGAAGAGTCGGCGCCGCGAGTGAATGGCGATCGTCGTCTGCATGGGAGAGTTGCTCGAAAGGACGCCCGTGAAATGATCGACCTCTTTCGACACGGGGGGTTTGGCGATCGTTGCCGAGGCAGGGCGGCCACCGCCGTGTGTCGGCTCACACCGTTATCTTTCAGAGATGTCCAGTCCACAGTACACGCCCGTCACAGACGACTCCGACCTCGACACCCTGCGTGAGGAAGTCCGCGCCGCGACCGAGACGCTCGAGCGCATCGTCGCCGACCGCGGTCTGCTCGCCGCGCTCCCACGGGAGGAGCGCGACCGTCTCCGCGACGCGGTGGCGCTCGTCTACCATCCAGATCCCAGAGCGCGCCGCCAGATGGTCAAGGCGACGACCCGGCTACGCAAGGCCGCCCTCGTCCGACGGGACGAGGCCGTGCTCGAGGAGCGTGGGATTCGTTCCCTGCGCCGGCAGTCGGTGTTCAACACGCCGAACGTCTTCCCGCCCGAGCGGTTCGAGCAGACCGACGTCGACGATCCGGACTTCCGCGAGACGGTCGAGGAGCAGCACTGCTACGTCTGCAAGGAGCGGTACTCGGCGCTGCACCACTTCTACGATCAGATGTGCCCCGCGTGCGGCGACTTCAACTTCGCAAAGCGCACGGAGCTCGCGGATCTGAGTGGTCGCACGGCGCTGCTCACCGGCGGCCGCGTCAAGATCGGGTACCAGGCCGGCCTCAAGCTGCTCCGCGCCGGCGCGCGGCTCGTCGTCACGACGCGCTTTCCGCGCGACTCGGCTGCACGCTACTCGCGCGAGCCCGACTTCCAGCAGTGGGCGCACCGGCTCGAGATCTTCGGACTCGATCTGCGGCATACGCCGAGTGTCGACGCGTTCTGTCAGGAGATGCTCGAGTCGCACGACCGGCTCGACTTCATCATCAACAACGCCTGCCAGACCGTGCGCCGGCCGCCGGCGTTCTACGAGCACATGATGGAGGGCGAGCGCGCTTCGGTGCACGCGCTGCCCGAGCACGCGCGCCGCCTGCTCGGCCGGTACGAAGGGCTGCGCGGCGAGAGTCTCGTCGGCGGCACGAGCGCCGGCGCGCTCATGTCAGCATCCGTGCCGGCGAATCCCGAGACGATGGGCCTCGTCCACGCCGCCGCGCTGTCGCAGGTGGCGCTGTTGCGCGACGACGTCACGACCGAGTCGCACCTCTTTCCGAAGGGGCGGCTCGACCAGGATCTCCAGCAGGTCGATCTGCGCGAGCGCAACTCCTGGCGCATGCTGCTCTCCGACGTACCGACCGTGGAGCTGCTCGAGGTGCAGCTCGTGAACGCGATCGCGCCCTTCCTGCTCAACGCGCGGCTCAAGCCGCTCATGCTGCGCACCCCCGAGCGCGACAAGCACATCGTCAACGTGTCGGCGATGGAGGGCCAGTTCTATCGCAATCAGAAGACGACGCGGCATCCGCACACGAACATGGCTAAGGCGGCGCTCAACATGATGACGCGCACTTCGGCCGCAGAGTGCTGGCATCAGGGCATCCACATGAACAGCGTGGACACCGGCTGGGTCACCGACGAGGATCCGGCGGAGATCGCGGCGCGGAAGACGAAGGAGCACCGCTTCCATCCGCCGCTCGACATCGTGGACGGCGCGGCGCGGATCGTCGACCCGATCATCAGCGGGTTCAACACGGGTCAGCACGTGTGGGGGAAGTTCCTCAAGGACTATCGCGAGACGGACTGGTAGCCCTCGAGCCGACGCCGTTCTCACCCGAGATCTCGATGAGCGAGATCGACATCCTGCTGCTGGGCCCATCGGACGCCGCGGTCCTCGACCGCCTCGCACCGGAGGTGTTCGATCGCGCCGTGCAGGGCCGCTGGTGTTCGGAGTTCCTCGCCGATGCTCGCCACCATCTCGTCGTCGCGCGTGCCGACGGTATCGTCGTCGGGATGGCATCGGCGGTCGACTACGTGCATCCGGACAAGGCGCCCCAGCTGTGGATCAACGAGGTCGGCGTCTCGCCGACGCATCGCCGCCAGGGCATCGGTCGACGCCTGGTCGAGCGCCTCGTGGAGCTGGCGACCGAGCTGGGATGCACGGAGGCGTGGGTGTTGACCGACGCCGGCAACGAGGCAGCCAACCGGCTGTACGCGGCGGCTGGCGCCGAGGTGCCGCCGGCGGCGAGCATGATGTACACCATACCGATCCGCCGAAGCGATTGAGCGGGGATCGTCACGGCAGCCACGGTGGGCAGAATATGCCTTGACAGGCATATAACCCTTGTAGTATATATCGGCCGTGGAATCATCCTTCGCCATCGTCGCCGAGCCCAACCGACGGGCCATCCTGAGTCTGCTGCTCTCGTCCGAGCGTTCCGTCGGCGAGATCGAGCGCAAGCTCCGGCTGTCGCAGCCGTCCGTCTCCAAGCACCTGCGCGTGCTGCGAGAGGCCGGGTTCGTCGAATCACGCGTCGAGGCGCAGCAGCGCTTGTATCGACTCAGGCCGGAGCCGCTCATGGAGCTCGACGAATGGCTCGCCCCCTTCCGGCGCTTCTGGTCGAAGCATGTCGACGCGCTGGAGCGCCATCTCGACAGGATGGATGCAATGGAGAAGTCGTCCCCTGAGAAAAAACGGAGAAAGAAGACATGAGCACTCGTCAGCAGTACGCGCCCGGTCCCGCGTCCGGCGCCAGCGTCGAGCAGGAAGGCGAGAAGTGGACGCTCGTGCTCGTCCGCGAGCTGAAGCATCCTCCCGCCAAAGTCTGGACGGCGCTCACCGACCCGGATCACCTCCGCGAATGGGCTCCGTTCGACTCCGACCGGAACCTCGGCGCCGTCGGCACCGCGAAGCTCTCGACGGTGGGCGCGCCGTCGCCGCAGGTATCCGAGACCCAGGTGACGCGCGCCGACCCGCCGAAGCGGCTCGAGTTCAACTGGGGCGGGCAGGACATTCGCTGGGAGCTGGAGCCGCTGCCGAGCGGCGGCACGCGGCTCACGCTCTGGCACAACATCGCCCGCAACTTCATCTCGATGGGCGCCGCGGGCTGGCACATCTGCTTCGACGTACTGGAGCGCGCGCTCGACGGTCAGCCGATCGGACGCATGGTGGGTATGGAGACCATGAAGTTCGCCGGCTGGCAGCGACTCAACACCGAGTACGCGAAGCAGTTCGGCGTCGAGCCGCCGAGTTGGCCATCGAGCCCGGGGACCTGACGATGTCCCGCTCCATGGGCTGGAACACGTGGCTGCGTCAGATCCACCGCTGGCTGTCGATCGTGTTCACGGTGACCGTCATCGCCAACTTCGTCGCGCTGGCGCGGGGGACGCCACCACCGTGGGTGACCTACTCGCCGCTGCTACCGCTCGCGCTGCTGACGCTCACCGGCCTGTATATGTTCATGCTGCCATACGCCGCCAGGTGGCGAAGCGGGAGGAGACCATGAAGAAGTCGGACGCGGGCGAAGGCGCGGGCCAGTCGGCATCGGAGCGCATCTCGGGCCGGATCGCCGAGCTCGGAGACTGGCGCGGGAAGACCCTCGCCAGGATGCGCAAGCTGATCAAGGAGGCGGACCCCGACGTCGTCGAGGAATGGAAGTGGATGGGCACTCCGATCTGGTCGCACGACGGCATCATCTGCACGGGCGAATCGTACAAGCAGGTCGTGAAGCTGACCTTCGCCAAGGGCGCGTCGCTGAGGGATCCGAACCGGCTGTTCAACTCGAGTCTCGAGGGCAACGTGCGCCGCGCGATCGACATTCATGAAGGAGAGGAAGTCGACGCGTCGGCGTTCAAGGCGCTGGTTCGCGAGGCGGTCGCGCTCAATAGCGCTGGCAAGGCGAAAGCGTCGCGGAGAGCGAAGCCCTAGCCGGCGGCTACGTCACCAACACCGCTCTCGCGTTCGTGAGAGATCGATCGCACGGAACGCGAGCTGCGCTGGCTCGCGTTCTCCGTCTCGAGTAGCTTCGACGCTCACACAGGTGGTCCGTTCCCGCAACTGATACGTGCGAATGCTGAGACGTGTGACGTTCCTCTCGCTGGCGTGCGGCGCGCTCGCACTGTCGCCGCTCGCTCCGGATCCGAAGCTCCGGGGCTTCACCGCTCGGTCGTCGGAGCTGGAGCGGGAGTGGGAAGGGAAGTTCCGGGCGATCCCCGATCCTCGTCGCATGCGCGAGATGATGCAGCGTCTCTCCGCGCGGCCCCACCACGTCGGCACCGCGTTCGGCAAGCAGAGCGCCGAGTGGCTGCGGGATCAGTTCACGAGCTTCGGTTGGGATGCGCGCATCGAGGAGTTTGACGTGCTCTTTCCGACGCCGACGTTGCGCGTCGTCGAGCTCGTCACGCCGACGCGGTATGTCGCGAAGCTTCAGGAATCGACCATTCGGGACGACCCCACTTCCGGCCAGCACGACGAGCAGCTTCCCACCTACAACGCCTACTCGGCCGATGGCGACGTCACCGGCCCGTTGGTGTTCGTGAACTACGGCATCCCTGCCGACTACGAGGAGCTCGAACGGCGAGGGATCTCGGTGAAGGGCGCGATCGTCATCGCCAAGTACGGCGGGTCGTGGCGTGGCATCAAGCCGAAGGTGGCGGCGGAGCACGGCGCGATCGGGTGCCTCATCTACTCCGATCCGGCGAACGACGGCTACGCGGTCGGCGACACCTTCCCCGTCGGGCCGATGCGGCCGCCCCAGGGTGTGCAGCGCGGGAGTGTCGTCGACATGCCGACGTATCCGGGCGATCCGCTCACTCCGGGCATCGGCGCGACGAAGGGGGCGAAGCGCCTCTCCGTCGCCGAGGCCACGACGCTGACGAAGATTCCCGTCCTGCCGATCTCGTACGACGACGCACGGCCGCTGCTCACCGCCCTCGGTGGTCCGCTCGTTCCCGCGTCGTGGCGCGGCGCCTTGCCACTCACCTATCGCATCGGCCCAGGCGAGGCTCGCGTGCACCTCGCGGTGAAATCCGACTGGAGTCTGAAGACACTCCACGACGTGATCGCGACGATGCCCGGAACCACCGAGGCCGATCAGTGGGTGCTCCGCGGCAATCACCACGACGCGTGGGTGAATGGCGCCGAAGATCCGATCTCGGGGCTCGTCGCCGTGATGGAAGAGGCGCGCGCGCTCGGCGAGCTCCACAAACACGGGTGGCGGCCAAAGCGCACGATCATCTACGCCGCGTGGGATGGCGAGGAGCCCGGCCTGCTCGGCTCGACTGAGTGGGCGGAGGCGCACGCCGCCGAGCTGGCAGCGCACGCCGTCGCCTACGTGAACAGCGACGGAAACGGTCGCGGCTACCTGGGCGTCGCAGGCTCGCATTCACTCGAGCACTTCATCAATGGCGTCGCACGGGACATCGAGGATCCAGAATCGCACGTCAGCTCGTGGCGGCGAACCAGGGCGGCGAGAGAGCTCTTGGGCGACGCCGAGGGCGTCGCGGGCGACGACCTGCGGATCGGCGCACTCGGCTCCGGCTCCGACTACACCCCGTTTCTCCAGCACATTGGCGTGGCGTCGCTGAACCTCGGCTACGGTGGTGAGGACGAGGGCGGGATCTATCACTCAGTGTACGACGACTTCTACTGGTACACGCACTTCAGCGACAGCTCGTTCGTCTACGGCCGCGCACTGGCGCAGGCGGCCGGCACGGCGATCATGCGTCTCGCCGACGCCGACGTGCTGCCCTTCGTGTTCGCGAATCTCGCGGCGACGACCGGGCGCTACGAGAAGGAGCTCGATTCGTTGCGAGAGCGTCGCGCCAAGGACATCGCGCAACGGACCGGCCGGCTCGAGGACAGCACGTTCGTCATCGCCAGCGATCCCCGCCGGCCTCTGCGACCGCCTCCGGCGCAGACCGCGCCCCCGCGCTTCGACTTCGCGCCACTCCTCGACGCACAGGACAGCCTGGCGAAGGCCGCAGCGCGATTCGAGAAATCCTATTCGGCGTGGAGTAGCCGCACGACGTCGGCAGCGGACGGTGCACGGTTGCGTCGCGTGAACGAGCGTCTCGTGCAAGCCGAGCGCGCGCTGCTCGCCGAGGCGGGACTAAGGAACCGTCCGTGGTACAAGCATCTGCTCTATGCGCCAGGGTTCTACACCGGGTATGGCGTCAAGACGATGCCGGGCATTCGCGAGGCGATCGAGCAGGACAAGTGGAGCGACGTGAATGGTGAGATCGCGCGTGTGGCGGGCGCGTTGCAGCGCGAGAGCGCGCTGGTGAACGACGCCGCGCGGCTGCTCGAAGCGGAGCGCTGACGCGCCGCGTCGCGGACGCCGCCGCCTTCCATCGCCGATACTCCGCCGGCATGCACACCGCACACGGGCGATACCCCACGGCGATCGCGGTCGCTTCGCCGGCGAAGAAGACGCGCCGCCGCGCATACCCCCGCGCGAGCGCGCGCCGAGCGCTCGGACAGTCGAGGCGGCCGTAGATCTTCAGCCGGCGATTGCCGCCCAGGAGTCCGGGTGTGTCACTGGCGACGGAGTTGCCATTGGCGTCGATCAGGTGGTAGGGCATGAACGAGCCGCGCCTGACTACTTCGTCCACACGATGATCGCTCCACAGTTCATCATGGAGCCTGCGGTATATCGCGCGGGAACGGAATCACCCTCCCGATACACCTCGATTCCATAGATGCGCCCCGGCGGGATCAGATCCAACTCTTCGAGGGTAGCTTGGGATCCGTCGATGAACACCGCGGGAATCCCGCCGCATGACGAATAATTGGGCGCCGGCGGTCCCGTCACCGCCTTGCCTCCCTGGCTGCTACTCCTGGTCTCGATCTGCATACCCAGCAGCGTCGAGGCACCGCGCGCGGACTTCGTCGTCAATACCCGGCTCCCGTCTCTGGTCACGTGCGTAATCATGCCAGGCAGCATGATCAGCGCATCGGTGACACGGAAGAAAGGCCGCTTGGCCATGTCTTCGGCAGTGAGGTACCTGCCGAAACCATGCGCGTAGCGATCGTCGAACTCGCGATGCAACAGCGAGCCATCGCCACGCCGAGCGGTGACGCGCACGGCATCAAGGAGCGTGACGCGCTGGAGCGTCGCACGCACCTCGTACGACGCCGGCGTGTCCAGAAGGAGCGTCACATGCTCCGGGTAGAACCCAGCCGCGGTTATCTCGAGTTGCTGCGATCCGGCCGGGACATCAGCGAGCGCGAACCTGCCCCGGGCATTAGTTGCCACGGCAGCACTCGTCGCGAACGAACGTACGCGCGCGCCGGATACCGGACCTCCTTCCGAATTGAGGACCGATCCTTCAACGATTCGCTTGTCGGCGACTGCCGCAGGAATGCCGAGGACCAGCGGAAGCACTCCGGCGCGGGGCACCTGCATCTCGAGGATTCCCGTATTCGAGGCGACGGACTGCGCCTGAATTCGGAACCCGAGGCCGATCGGCACGCCACAATAGCGGAACGTGCCCCCCGCATCGGTCGTCGCCGAGGACGTCGTCGCATGTCCCGTCGCGCTGCCCGTCGTCGTATCGACGGTCCACTCCGACCATTGCAAGACGACCGTAGCGCCGGCGATCGGACGTGCGCCAGGCACTTCCGAGACGATGCCGATCACGGCGCCGTGCGAATCGTCGCCTGCACCTGACGGACAGACGTTTCGCAGACGGCCCGTGACCGAGGCAGTCGCGAGCAAGACCTTCGACTCCGCATCCCGCGTGACCCGGACCGTCACCGCCGGCGCAGGGATCGTCAGGCTGTCCAGAGTGGGATGTTCGACCGAGAGAACGTAGGTGCCAGGCGACAGCGCTTTCATCTCGAAGCGACCACCGGCGTCGCTTTCGGTCGTGACGACTGCTCCAGGCACGCCAGCGTTCATCTGCGTTGCCACGATGGTGGCGTGGACGAGGGCTCGCTGGGTGACGCTGTCGAAGACGGTCCCCCTGACTGTTCCCTGCGCCGACAGCTCCGATGGAATTGCCAAAGGCAACGCCAGGAAGGCGCACATCGACCAGGCGGTGAGCGATGAACGGGTAGGTTTGTTCAATCGTGCCTCGGTTGGCGATCAAGAATCCGCCCAGAAGGTGACGTCGAACGACACGGTCCGCCAGAACGGCGCTCGGCGCGCGTCGACTCGTGCGGATATTGGTACCACGAAAGACTCCGAACTTGGTGCTGGTGACCACACCAACCGAATCGTATCGTCCGACATGTCTTCGGTGGCCGGCGAACCTACGGTTCGATGTGTCGCATGGTGGATCACCCGATGGGTCGCCGCACTCTGCGGCCTCTTCATCGCGGCTTCGAGCGCGGTGAGCGGACAGGCCTCCGCGTCCGGCGACAACGTCGGACGCCCCTCTGCGCAGGCAGCGCGCCGGCAGGGCATCGTCGCGGTGGATGGACGTCTCGATGATGCGGCGTGGCTCGCCGCCACGCCCATCACGAGCTTCGTGCAGCAGGATCCGGTCGAGAGCGCGCCTCCATCGGAGCGGACGGAGATCCGAATCCTCTACGACGACGATGCGGTGTATCTGGCGGCGCGGATGTACGATCGCGGCGTTGCCGGCGTGCACGGTGTGCTCACACGTCGCGATCAGCTGATCAACAGTGCGAGCGGGGAGACCGACAAGCTCATCGTCTCGTTCGACACCTACCGCAACAACGTGGACGAGACGCTCTTCGAGCTCAATCCACGCGGCGTGAAGGGCGATGCGCAGAATGGCGACGTCACCTTCGACCCGGTCTGGGAGGGAGTCGCCCGGACCGACTCCGCCGGATGGACGGCCGAGCTGCGCCTCCCGCTCTCGCAGCTTCACTATCCACGAACGGAGCGACAGCTCTGGGGGATGCAGATCGTGCGTCTCATCGCCCGGCGGCACGAGCGCGACATGTGGGCGTTCTGGCGGAAATCGGAGTTCGGAGGATCGGCCCGATTCGGTCTGCTGGAAGGGATCGTGACGACGTCGAATGGACGTCGGCTCGAGGCGATGCCCTACGTCACGGCGCGCGGAACGTTCAGCCGGATCGCGGAGTCGGACCCGTTCCATTCGAACGGCCAAGCGCGCTATCGCGTCGGTGGAGACGTGAAGATGAACGTGACGTCGAACCTGACTCTCGACGCGACGATCAATCCCGACTTCGGCCAGGTGGAGGTGGATCCGGCCGTCGTCAATCTCTCGGCGTTCGAGACGACACTGTTGGAGAAGCGGCCGTTCTTCACGTCAGGCTCTCAGTTCTTTGCGCTGGGCGCGCCACCCTGCATGCTGTGTGTCCTCAATCCCGGCGCCGTCGCGTTCTACTCGCGGCGCGTCGGCCGATCGCCCCAGCTGCTCGGTCTCGTCGCGCCATCGGCGGCATACGTCGACGCGCCGGACGCCACGCCGATTCCCGCCGCGCTCAAGCTCACCGGCCGCACGCGGAAAGGTCTCGCGATCGGCATGCTCGACGCGGTCACGCACGAGCAGTCGGCGCGATTCACGCGCATCGGCGACCCTGCGGTGAACGCGCAGGAGATCGAGCCGGGCACCAACTACTTCGTCGCGCGTCTGCGTCAGGACATCCACAACGGGCGATATGGGGTGGGAGGGCTCGCCACGCGCGCGGATCGGCAGCTCACGAATCCGTTGGAGCGCGCATGGCTCCGCAGCTCCGCGACGTACGTGCGTCTCGACGGCGACGCCCATTCCGCCGATCGCACCTACAACCTGAATGCCGCCTTCGGGATCACCCAGGTCGACGGTGACACGGCAGCGATTCGCCGCACGCAGGAGTCGAGCACGCACTACTTTCAGCGGCCCGATCGGCGCGAGTCGAGCGACCGGCTGTTCGACGCTCGCTACGATCCTTCACGGACCTCGTTGCGCGGATTCATCGGTCTGTTCCGCGCCGGAAAGGATGCTGGGGATTGGCATCTCGAGCTCGCCAACATCACGGTGAGCCCCGGCACCGAGCTCAATGACGTCGGCCTGCTGCTCCGCGCGGACAACGCGTGGACGAATGCGACGGTGCACCGCGTGTGGACACGCCCGACGCGCTGGTATCATCAGGCGAGCATCCTGTTGGGTGCGGAGGACCAGCGCGACTTCGAGGGAAATCGGCTGGCCGGCCAGCTGAACATCGGCGCCGACCTGACGCTGCCGAGCTACTGGACTCTCGACCTGCGCGGATTCAGGCGCCCGACGTACGACGATCCCACGCTCACTCGCGGCGGCCCGGTGGAGGAGCGCTACGGCTACTCGCAGGGAGCGCTCACGCTGACGACGGATCAGCGAAGGCCGCTCGCCTGGACGTTTCGGTACGGGCGCGGGAAGTCGATCGACAACACCCAGGGCGGCGGCACCGCCGCGTTCGCGGGGATGACCCTCAAGGCAACGCCGCAGGCCACCATTGGACTCTCGGCAGACTTCCTGCGCGATGCGACTTCACAGCAGTACGTCATGTCGCTCGCGGACAGCACCGCGCCGTCCGGCTTCGCCGGCCAGCGCTACGTCTTTGGGCGTATCGTCCAGAAGACGATGTCGCTCGCGCTCCGCGTCAATGCCGCGTTCACGCCGACGTTGACGCTCGAAATGTTCGCGCAGCCGTACGTCTCGTCGGGCGCGTACAGCGACTTCAAGGAGTTCGCCGGCGCGCGAACGAAGTCGATGATTCACTACGGCGTCGATGCCGGCTCGTCGATAATGGCGCTGCCGGCGCAAACCGATTCGGCGCCGAGGTACTCGATCGATCCCGATGGGGCAGGCCCAGCGCCGGTGTTCATTCTCACCGATCCGAGCTTCACCTACCGCTCACTTCGCGGGACGGCGGTGCTGCGGTGGGAGTACCGGCCGGGCTCCACCCTGTACGTGGTCTGGACGCAGCAGCGCGAAGCCAGAAACGCCGTCGGAACCTTCGATCTCGCACGGGATGGTGCGGCACTACTCGGAGACCGTCCCACCAACATCGTGCAGCTGAAAGCGACGTACTGGCTCGGCCGGTGAAACGGCTGAGGACAGGTTGCGAGCGGCCGTAACGCGCTGCGGGAAGGGAAGTTACGAGGTACGAGAAGAAGTGGATGCGGCGGCGTTCAAGTCGCTAATTCGCGAGGCGGTCGCGCTCAATAGCGCCGCGAAGGCGAAGCGTCCGAGGAAGTCGAAGCCCTGAGAGATCAGCTCGGGAGCGCACCTCCTCGAGCCGTGCGATGAGCGCCAGCAGTCCCGCCGCCTCCCGCGATCGGTTTCGCCTGTTCTGGGACAGCGGCAGAAAGATTTCTGCGGCGACCAGCTGGTCGATCGCCGCGTATACCGCGGCTCTGGCTCGGCCAGTCGCAGCAGTCTCGACCGGGCCGGAGATCATGGGATGCGCGGGAAGCACATCCGCAGCACGGCCTCCACGCGACGGAGGGGCGTATTCTGACTCCCTCGTGAACCGCGCTATGGCGTCCCATATTGCGACCTCCGTGACCGACTCGGCGCCACGTGTCGTCGGATGCCTGTCACGCCACCCGTGCGGCTCGATGCGAAACTGGGAAGTGCGGCGATGACATCGCACGATGCACGCGGTGCCGCCATGGCATCGCGAGGCGGGAGCGCCGGCCGATGACCGCCTCGCTCACCGCGGCGGAGCTTCAACCGTCGCTCGCCGACCGGTATGTGATCGAGCGCGAGCTCGGTCATGGCGGCATGGCGACCGTGTTCCTCGCGCGCGACCTGAAGCACGACCGCGACGTCGCGATCAAGGTGCTCGATCCCAATCTCGCCCGCTCCATCGCCAGCGAGCGATTCCTCCGCGAGATCGGCATCGCGGCCCGCCTCAATCACCCGCACGTGCTGCCGCTCCTCGATTCCGGCGTCGCGGGAGTCGAGGAGCTGCCGTTCTACGTGATGCCGCTGGTGACCGGCGAATCGCTGCGCGACCGCCTGCGCCGCGACGGCCGGTTGCCGCTCGACGAGGCGCTGCGCCTCGCGGCGGAGGTCACCGACGCGCTCGCCTACGCCCACGAGCACCACGTCGTGCACCGCGACGTGAAGCCCGACAACGTCATGCTCTCGGGCGGGCACGCGGTCGTGATGGACTTCGGCATCGCCAAGGCCGTCGGTGAGGCGCGCGAGGACGCGACGCTCACCGCCGAAGGGATCTCGCTGGGAACGCCGGCGTACATGGCGCCGGAGCAGGCGGCGGGCGAGCACACCGTGGATCAGCGCGCCGACGTCTATGCGGTGGGCGCGCTGCTGTTCGAGATGCTGAGCGGCTCGCCTCCCTTCGCCGGCTCGTGGCAGCACATC
>JBJMNN010000124.1:0-11442 GCA_045804245.1 Gemmatimonadaceae bacterium
CGGAGGTCGAGCTCCGTCGCGCGATCGTCGATCAGGAAGACATCGGGATCGTCCTCGACGCCCTCCGTCCCCGCTTCCGCGAAGATGAGATGCGCGTCTTCGGACACGTGGGCCGAAGCGTCGCCCAGACAACGGCGGCACTCCATCGCCACGTCTCCCTCGATCGTGCCGTGCCAGTAGAACTGGCCAGGCCCGGCCGTGGACAACCGCCCCTTCACGCGGAGCGGCGACGACGGCTTCGGGTCCCCTTCCTCCCACCGGATCGTCGGGCGACAACGTGTCGTCGACGGCCACGGCGCGCTCAGCCAGGGACCGAATGTCAAAGGACAGCATAGCCATGAAAACTACTTGTCGCCCTTACACTTATCAAGTCAGCGGGACCGACCGCCGCGACGGCGCGCGACGACGGCCGCGGCCCGGCTCAGCCCCAGAGCAGATCCGATTCGGCGAAGAAGAACCGCGCCTCCCGCTGCGCGTTCTCGTCCGAATCCGAGGCGTGAATCGCGTTCCGGCCCTTCGACTCGGCGTAGAGCTTTCGAACCGTGCCCGGCGCGGCCTCGGCCGGATCCGTCGCGCCGATCGCGTCGCGCAGCGCCGAGACCGCCTCGGACTTCTCGAGCACGATCGGCATGCAGGGACCGGAGGTCATGAACTGCACCAGCTCGGCATAGAACGGGCGCCCCTTGTGGATCGCATAGAACTCTCCTGCCTGCGCCGTGGTCAACTGCATGACACGCGCACCCCTGATGGTGAAGCCCTTCTCTTCCAGCAGGGCGATGATCTTTCCCGCCTTGCCGGCCCCGAATGCGTCGGGCTTGATGATCGTGAGCGTGGTGTTGCCAGCCATGAATGCCTCGTTGAAGGTACGCCGGGCATCGCCCGGTCAGTTGCCGATCAGCTTGCGAACGATGTCCCCGCGGGTGAGGAAACCGACCAGTTGGCCCTCGCGGACCACGGGGACGCGGTCGACGTCCTTGTTGCTCATGAGCGATGCGACTTCTGCGATGGGCTGCTCCGGCGCGACGCACATCACCTGGCGCGACATGACGTCGCGCACCGTGCGGGGGCCGGCGAGCGGCGAGAGCGACGAGCGGACGTCGGCGCCGGAAAAGACCTGCGTGGTGAGCAAGTGCCGGATGACCTCACGCTCGCTCACCATCCCGACGACGCGCCGGTCGTCGTCGATCACAGGCAGCGCGCCGAGTCCGGCGCGGACCATCGTGCGCGCCGCCTCCTTCAGCGGCGTGTCGGCGAGGACGGTCCGTGGATGGTCCGTCATGACGTCGCGCACGGTGAGCTCTTCCTGGAGCTGATAGCTGGTGAACGCCTCGAGATCGACGAGCTCCTGAGGGGACTGCGCGGCGTGCACCGCCGCGAGGATGTCGTCCTTCCGGAGCAGCCGTGCGAAGCCGCCGACGATCTGCAGGTACCGCGCGGCCTGTCGCGGCGGAGTGACGACGAGCAGCACGACGCGCGCACACTGCTCGTCCTCGCCTGGCGGTCGCCGACAGAGCGGCGCGGGCGCCACGCCGACGGCGACGAGCAGCCGACCCGCTCCGTCGGAGCGGTAGTGCAGCAGGAAGGCGCGGTCACCCATGGCGACGACGTCCTCCGGCCGCGCTTCGCCCGCGCGGCGCCGGAGCTTGTAGGCGTCCAGCACCTCGCGCGCGTCGAGGAGACGTTCGAGCAGCTCGGCGCCCGCCTCGTCGAGCGTGCGTGACTCGAGCGGGATGATCACCCGCTCGGGCGCGAGGAATTCGCGCAGCTTCATGTGGCGGGCGTGCCGAGTCTCACATGCGGGCTCTGAGCAGCTCGACGAAGTCGATCGGGCGCTTCGCGACTCCCATCCCCGCCGACTTGAACGCGTCGATCTTCTCCGCCGCCGTTCCGGACGATCCCGAGATGATCGCACCCGCGTGCCCCATCCGTCGCCCCGGAGGCGCCGTTTGACCGGCGATGAAGCCGACGACCGGCTTCTTCATGTGCTGTTTGATGAAGGCCGCCGCTTCCTGCTCGTCGGTGCCGCCGATCTCGCCCATCATCGCGACGGCCGTCGTTTGAGGATCGACCTCGAACGCCGCGAGACAGTCGATGAAATTGGTGCCGTTGATCGGATCGCCGCCGATGCCGACGCAGGTGCTCTGCCCGATGCCGGCGCGCGTGAGCTGGTAGACCACTTCGTAGGTGAGCGTGCCGGAGCGGCTCACGACCCCGATGCTGCCCGGCGTGCAGATGTTGCCCGGAATGATCCCGACCTTGCTCTGTCCGGGCGTGATGAGCCCCGGGCAGTTCGGGCCGAGGAGGCGTGCGCCCTTCTCCTTCACGAACGGATACACGCGCGTCATGTCGAGCACCGGCACGCCTTCGGTGATGGCGACGATGAACCTGATGCCGGCGTCCGCCGCCTCCATCATCGCGTCGGCCGCGTACATCGGCGGCACGTAGATCACCGACGTGTTCGCGCCCGTCGCGCGCACCGCCTCGTGCACGGTGTTGAAGACGGGAACGGTCCCTTCGAACTTCTTGCCGCCCTTGCCGGGCGTCACGCCGCCGACCACGCGCGTGCCGTATTCGATCATCTGCTTCGTGTGGAACCCGCCGTCGCGACCGGTGATCCCCTGCACGATCAGCGTCGTCGACTTGTCGATGAAGATGCTCATGCCGCTTTGCCTCCCATCGCGAGCGCGACCGCCTTCTCGACCGCCTCGTCCATGTCGGACGACGCGGTGAAGCCGTTCTCGTGCAGGATCTTCATGGCGATCTCTTCGTTCGTGCCGGTGAGGCGGATGACGATCGGAATCTTCAGTGGATTGGCCTTCGTCGCCGTCACGATGCCATTCGCGACGTCGTCGGTGCGCGTGATGCCCCCGAAGATGTTGAACAGGATGACCTTCACGCTCGGATCCTCGGTGATGATGCGCAGCGCGTTCACCACCTTCTCCGGATTCGACGAACCGCCGATGTCGAGGAAGTTCGCCGGCTCACCGCCGTAGTACTTCACGAGGTCCATCGTCGCCATCGCGAGCCCCGCACCGTTCACGACGCAGCCGACGTTCCCTTCGAGCTTGATGAACGTGAGGTTCGCGTTGCGCGCCTCCACCTCGCTGGGCGCCTCGGCGGTCTCGTCGCGCAGCGCGGCGAGATCGGCGTGGCGGTCGAGCGCATTGTCGTCGACGGAGATCTTGGCGTCGAGCGCAAGCACCTCACCCGCCGGTGTGACGACGAGCGGATTGATCTCCGCCAGCGATGCGTCGCTCTTCATGAACGCGTTGTAGAGCTGCCCCATGATCTTCGCCGCGGCGCGCACCTTCTTCACGTCGTCGAACAGGAAGAAGCCGAGCTCGGACGCCTGGTACGGTTGCAGCCCATACCGCGTATCGATCGGCAGCTTGAGGATCTTCTCCGGCGTCTTGGCCGCGACCTCCTCGATGTCGATGCCGCCCGCGGGGCTCACCATGAACACCGGCTTCCTCGTCGCGCGATCGAGGATGATGCCGACGTAAGCCTCGCTGGCGATATCGGCGGCGGATGTGACGAGCACCTTGTACACGGTGAGCCCGTTGATCTGCATGCCGAGGATCTTGCTCGCGATCGCTCTGGCCTCCGCTGGCGTCTTGGCCAGCTTGACGCCGCCCGCCTTGCCGCGGCCGCCGGTGTGGACCTGGGCCTTCACCACCACCATGCCGCCGATCTTTTTCGCGATCGCCTCGACCTCATCGGGGGTGCTGGCAACTTCGCCAGGTGGAATCGGCACGCCTTCCGCGCGCAGGATGTCCTTGGCCTGATATTCGTGAATGTTCACGCCGTCTCCGCTGTGATGGTCGTTCCTGCTTCGCCTCGCACCGCGGCCTGGCCGCGATCGAGCACCGTGATGACCGCGCGTCCGCCCGTGCGGCGCGCGAAGTCGATTGCGGCGCGGACCTTCGGCGCCATACTGCCTTCACCGAACGCACCCGCGCGATCCATCGCCTCCGCCTCGGCGACCGTGAGCCGGCGCAGCGGACGCTGCTGGGGCGTGCCCCAGTCGGCGTAGACCGCATCGACGTCCGTGAGAATCAGCAACAGGCGAGCGCCGAGGTCCCGCGCCAGCACCGCCGCGGCGAGATCCTTGTCGATCACCGCGTCCAGTCCCTCCCATCCCTTCACCGGATCGTCGTAGATCGGTGCGCCGCCACCGCCGCAGGCGATGACCAGCGTTCCGCGCTCGACGAGCCGCCTGATCACGCTCAACTCGTGAATGGCCTGCGGCACCGGGCTGCCGACCACGCGCCGCGCATTTCCCCTGCCGTCCAGCTTCACGACGTGCCCTTCCCGTCGCAGCTCGTCGGCGCGCTCCGGCGAGAGCGCCTGACCGATGAACTTCGTCGGCTCCATCAGCGCGGGGTCGTCCGCGCGGACCTGCACCTGCGTGATGATCGTGACGACCTCGCGCGTCGATCCAGAGCGGCGCAACGCGTTCTCGATCGACTGCTGGATCATGTAGCCGATCCAACCCGCCGTTGCCGCGACGAGCACGCCCAGCGGAAGCGGGCTCGCCTCGG
The DNA here is from genome assembly GCA_045804245.1 of Gemmatimonadaceae bacterium. Taxonomy (GTDB): domain Bacteria; phylum Gemmatimonadota; class Gemmatimonadetes; order Gemmatimonadales; family Gemmatimonadaceae; genus AG11. Next base: position 4,542 of record JBJMNN010000124.1, read on the forward strand.
CGCGAGCGACTTCATTGCGCACGAGCTCGTCGCCGACCTGCGGGCCATTGCCATGCACCACGCAGACGTTCCAGCCCGTCCTCGCGAGATCCACGATCGGGCCCAGACTCTCGCGCGTGTGGCGGAACTGGTCGTAGATCGTGCTCTTCTCGCCCGCCGGCGCGAGTGCGTTCCCACCCAGCGCGATCACGGCGGTCGGTGCATCGGGCGGCGGCGTCATCGGATCAGCCGAGGCAAGCTAGACCGGGCTCGAAGGTGAAGCAAGCTCACGGCGACGGTGCTCGCAGCACCGCGCCAAGCGCCTCGAGCGCGCGTCCGAACGCGCTCCACTCGCCGCGTCGCATCGCGTCACGCATCTCGGTGTAGAGCGCCGCAGCTCGCGTGCGGAGATCGGTCGGTGCCGCGACCGGCGTGCCGGGCGCGGTCGCCGCCATTCCCAACGCAGTAGCGAGTGTCGCGCCCGTTCGCGCGCTGTCGCCGACGACCGCCGCAACGCGCGCGAGTGACGGTGGCGCGCCCGCTCGCCAGCGAAACGCCGCCTGCACGTACGCCGGCTTGCCGGCGAGCGGGAATGCTCGCACCGGCGCATGCACCAGCCCCGCCTCCGCCACCGTCGTGTCGGCGGTGCGGAGGCGCTGCACCGTAGCACTCCACGGCAGGTTGTCCGAAGCGACGGGAATCCAGATCGTCTCGCGCGTGACGCCGCCCACGGCGGCGACCATTCCACGAACACGATCCTGCGGATCGAGCAGCGTCCAGAGCGCGGCGAGTCCGACCCCCGGCACGACCACGCGCAGCGGCTCGCGCGCGACCACGGAATCGCCCGCGTCGAGCGACGCGAGATGCCGAACCTCGAGGCTGTCGCCGCGAAAGCCGGCCTCGGCGAACGCCTGCGCCTGGGCGTATGCGCCGTCGAGGATCGGTGGCAATGCGGCCTGCAGCGCGGGCGACAGCGTGCTCGCGCGGACGAACAGATTGGGGAAGTGCGCGGCCCACGTGGCGGTGACGGGCTCGGGCGTCGCCGCCGTCACGAGGCGCACGCGACCGCTCGCCGCGTGCAGTAGCGCGGTCGCGGCGTGCTGGAAGTATCCGCGCTGAGCGCCGAGAAAATAAAACCGCTCCGCGCGCGGATAGTCGTCTGACGCCGCGTAGAGCTCGAGAGCCCAGTACAGCGAGTCGTCAGCGACGACGGGCAGGATCTCGGTGCCCTGCACGAAAAACGGCGCGAGCAGTCGCACGCGCTCGCGCACGTCCCGGTGCTCCAGGATCATCGGCCGATCGAGCGGCAGGTCGCCGAACAGCAGGCGGAAGTTCTGAAACGCCCAGGCGTGCGCGAGACGCGATCGCGTCGTCACCATCTCGACGCCCGCCAGCCGCTGCAACGAATCCGAATGGAGGGAATACGCCGGCGCGGAATCGTACACCGCCGGCTCCGGGATCACGGTCTCGTCGCCGAAGCGGCTCGAGGCCGGTGCGCGCACGGGCTGGCCGCGATCGTCGGCGGCCGCGGCATCGAAGCGGCCGAGGTTCCAGAACACGCGACCGTCGCTGGCCGGGTCCTCGCCCCGCTCGACGAGCAGCGCCGCGAGCCCGGAAGGCGTCGCGGACCACCCCGCACCGGTCCCCATCACCGCGACGTGACGCTCACGTTCCGCGACGCGGCGCAGCATGCTCGCGTCCCACACGGCGATGTGTCCGTTCAGCTCCGCCGGAGTGCGGAAGCCGACGCCGAGCGTTTCGGCGCGCATCCGCTCCACCACTCCGTACGCGCGGCGCGTGTAATCGAGGCGAGAGCCCCGATAGGGTCGCTCCTGCCGATCCGTCGCGTCCGGGTCGACGGAGCGTCGCGCGATCAGCGGCGCGACGGTGCGCGCGACGAGCGACAGCAGCAGCACCGCGCTGACGGAAAAGAAGGCGAGGCGCATCTGACCACTCCACCCCGCCCAGAGCACGACCATGGCGGCGCACAGTGTGATCAACGCGAGCACGAGTGTCGCCGGCACCGTCACGCGGTGGTCCAGCGACGTGAACACGCCACCGGGCCCGGTACCCTCGACGAGCAGCCGATACATGCCGAGCCGATAGCTCCACGCGAGAGCGAGGAGCAGCATGCCGCCCAGCATCGTGAAATGGCGCCGCACGTACGCCGACACGTAGAGCGCGCCGCGCGTCCATCGCAGGCTCGGCGTCAGCGCGTAGAGCAGGATCACGACGCCGATGACGACGAGCAGCAGGAGCATCGCCCGGTAGTACAGCTCCGTCTCGAACGGCAGCCAGTAGACGAAGAAGCCGAGGTCGGCGCCGAACTCGGGATCGGTCTCGCTGAACGGGCGTCCGATGCGCGCGAGCAGCGCGCTGTGCCAGAGGTCGCCCGGGAGCGTGAGCGCGACACCGAGCACCGCCGAGAGCGCGGCGGTGACGAGCAGGAGATAGCGGCTCGGCACCTCCTCGCCGATCTCGACGTTCGCGATGCGGCGTGGCAGCACGAGCGACACGACCGATTGTCGCACGGCATACAGGTTCACGAACGCGAACGCGCTGGCGAAGAGGAACGAGCCCGCGCGCAGCGCCATCCCGTTGAGGAAGCGGGCGCGCCAGACGTCGCTCGCGCCCAGCGCGGCGTACCAGAGTGAGTCCGTGTACTGCTCGCTCGCCCATCGCCCGAGCGAGAGGACGAGCGCCGCGGCGACGAGCGCGCCGATGACGACCCGCCGCTTTGTCACGTCAGACGGTCACGCCCTGCTGACGCAGCCAGCCTTCCATCTCGCCCTGGATCTCGGCGAGCCGCTGCGGCGTGCGGGCCTCGAATCGGGTGACGAGAATCGGCTGCGTGTTCGACGCGCGAATGAGGCCCCAGCCGTCGCCGAACAGGACGCGCACGCCGTCGACGTCGATCACGTCGTAGCGGCTGCGGAAGTACGCCACGGCGCGCTCGACGATCGCGAACTTCACGTCGTCGCCGCAGTCGACGCGGATCTCCGGGGTGCTGACGAACTCCGGAACGTCCGAGAGCAGCTCCCTTACCGTGCGGCCCGCATCGGCGATGATGCGCAGCAGTCGAGCGGCCCCATACAGCGCGTCATCGTAGCCGTAGTAGCCTTCGGCGAAGAACATGTGCCCGGACATCTCCCCGGCCAGCGGCGCGCGGAGCTCCTTCATCTTCTCCTTGATGAGGGAGTGTCCGGTCTTCCACATCACCGGGGTGCCGCCCGCCTTCGCGATCGCGTCGGGCAGCGCCTGACTGCACTTCACGTCGAAGATGACGGGGCTCCCCTTCCCCTGCCGTGCGAACACGTCGCGCGCGTAGAGGATGAGCAGATGGTCGCCCCACACGATCCTGCCCGTCCCGTCGACCATGCCGATGCGATCGGCGTCGCCGTCGAAGGCGATGCCGATCTCCGCCTTCTCGCGTCGCACCGCTGCGATGAGATCCTCGAGGTTTTCGGGGACCGTCGGGTCGGGGTGGTGATTCGGAAAGGTACCATCGTCCTCGGTGAAGAGGCCGACCGCGTCGAGGCCCAACGCGCGGAACAGCTGCGGCGCGGCGCGCGTTGCGGCGCCGTTGCCGCAATCGTACACGACCTTCATCGGGCGGGAGATGCGGCCGATGCGCGACGCGACGTCCTGCACGTAGCGCTCGGTGACGTCGGCATGGCGCACCTGTCCCATCACCGCCGCTGCGGGTGCGTCGATGTGTGCGAAGAGCGTCTGGATGTCGTGACCGTGGAGCGACTCGTTGCCGAGGCACAGCTTGAACCCGTTGTATTCGGGGGGATTGTGCGAGCCGGTGATCTGGATGCCGCCCGCGACGCCGAGGTTGAACAGACTCCAGTAGAGGAGCGGCGTGGGGACCACGCCGATGTCCACGACGTCGAGGCCACTCTCCGTAAGGCCGGCGACGAGCGCGTCGCGCAGCCGCTGCCCGCTCGGGCGATTGTCCCGTCCGACGGCAATCTCGCCCGACACGCAGCGCTCGCGCAGCACCGCGGCGTACGCCCGGCCGATCGCGTGCGCCGCTTCCACCGTCAGATCGCGATCGACGATGCCGCGAATGTCGTTCTGCCGGAAGATACCGGGGGCGATGGACACGTGAATCGGTCGGGGCGGGAGAAGCATGCGGGGCCGGTCGGACGGCCCCGCGCGAATCACTGGCGCGCGCGCGTCAGCGCGGACCGCCGCAGCAGGCTCTCGTCGATCGGTGCCGACCGACGTTCGACGATGCGGGGGCGGCCGACGTTCGCGAAGCGCACGGAATACTCGGGCATGACGCCGAGCACGAGAATGGCCGTGGCGCAGGCGACCATGACGAACTGCGTCCAGGCCGGTGTCTCCATCGGCGTGCTCGCCGACGCGGAGCGCGGCCGCATGAACATCACCATCACCACGTACAGGTAGTAGCCCGCGGAAATGACCGTCGTGAGCACGAGCACGACGGCCAGCGTGATCTGCGGCTGCGTCGCCTGGAGCGCGGCCTGGAGCACGAACCATTTCGCGAGGAATCCCGCGCCGCCGAAGATCGGGAAACCCATCAGCGAGAGCAGGAACACCGTCATGGCGACGGCGAGCCACGGACGCACCGTCCACAGCCCGCTCAGATCGTCGGTGGTCACCGGCTCGTCGCCGCGCGACAGCACGATGATCACCGCGAACGCGCCGAACGTGGCCAGCGTGTAGGCGAGCACGTAGAACAGCATCGCCGACGCGCCCTGAGCCGTCCCCGCGGCGATGGCGACGAGGATGAAGCCGGCGTGGGCGATCGACGAATACGCGAGCAGTCTCTTGATGTTGCGCTGCTGGAGGCCGATGGCGTTCCCGATGACCATCGTCGCGATGGCGAGGCCGGCGACCGCGCGGTGCCAGCTGCCGAACTCCGCGGGGAATGCCTCCAGCCAGACGCGCAGGAACGCCGCGAAGGCGGCGGTCTTCACCGTGGCCGCCATGTACGCCGTGATCGGGTTCGGCGAGCCGTCGTAGACGTCTGGTGCCCACATGTGGAAGGGCACGGAGGAGACCTTGAAGCCGAAGCCGACGAGCAGCATCGCGATCCCGATGAGCAGGATCGGGCTCGAAGCCAGCCCGTTGGCGTCGATGCGCTCGGCGATCTGCGCCAGGCCCGTCGCACCAGTCGCGCCGTAGATGAGCGCGATGCCGTACAGCAGGAACGCCGTGGAGAAGGCGCCGAGCAGGAAATACTTGAGCGCCCCTTCGGCCGCACGCTGGCTCCGGCGGTTCAAGCCGGCGAGCGCATAGACCGAGATCGACATGAGCTCGATACCGAGGAACACGATCATGAGATCGCGCGCGGCGGCGAGCAGCATCATCCCCGACGAGGCGAGGAGCACCAGGACGTGCGTCTCGGCCGTCGTCGTGCCGGCGCGATCGTTGTCGTCGATTCCGAGCGCGAGCGCACCGATGGTCCCGAGCAGGATGATGACGTCCATCATCCAGCGGAAGTTGTCGACGGCGATCGGCCCAGGCGGCGCCGTCCCCTTCCGGTACATCGTGATCACGACGGCGACGAGCGTGACGACGGACAGTGCGATGGACAGCAGGCCGACCACCCGCTGATGCTCCGCCGACTCGCGACGCCAGACCGCGAAGAGCAGCAGCAGCATCGCGCCGCCCACGAGGATCAGATCGGGGAGCAGCGCAGCAGTGAGCTGCAACGGGATGGCGAGATTGAACGTCAGCATCGTCACCGCTCCCGGGCCGCCGTACGGACCGCGCTCCGGGTCTCGACCTGGCGAACGAACTTCTCGGCCGAGCCTTCCATGCGCCGGAGGATCGGCGCTGGATACACGCCGAGCCAGATGATCCCGGCGACGAGGGGTGCCATCAACAGCAGCTCCCGCCGATTGAGGTCCGGCACGTGCTCGTTCTCCGGCTTGTCGAGCGAGTTGAAGAGGATCCGCTGGATGGCCCACAGCAGATAGGCAGCCGAGATGATCACGCTCGTGGTGGCGATCAGCGTGAGCACCGGCGTGGTGCGGAACGACCCGATCAGCACGAGGAACTCGCCGACGAAGCCGTTCGTGCCGGGGACGCCGATCGAGCTGAGCGAGACGAGCGTGAGCATCGCGGCGAACATCGGCACGACCCGCGCGATGCCGCCGTACGACTCGATGAGCCGTGTGTGCCGCCGCTCGTAAATCATGCCGATCAGGAAGAAGAGCGCTCCCGTGGACAGACCATGGTTGATCATCACCATCAGCGCGCCCTGCACGCTCTGCACGGTGAGCGCGAAGATGCCGAGCATCACGAAACCGAGGTGGCTCACCGAGCTGTAGGCCACGAGCTTCTTGAAGTCCGGTTGCACGAGCGACACGAGCGCACCGTACACGATGCCGATGACGGCCAGCACCAGCACGGTGGTGCGAACCGCGGGGTGCATCGCCGCAGTGGGAAAGAGCGGCACGGCGAGTCGCAGGAATCCAAAGGTGCCGAGCTTCAGCATGATCGACGCAAGCACGACCGACCCCGCCGTGGGCGCCTCGACGTGCGCGTCGGGCAGCCACGTGTGCAGCGGGAACATCGGCACCTTCACCGCGAAGGCGAGGAAGAACGCGCCGAAGAGCCAGAGCGCCCCGCGCTGCGTGAACTCCGAGTGGAACGCCGCTTCGTACGAGAAGTTGGGCAGCGTCGTGATGACGCCGTTCACGCTCATCGGCGGCTGGTGCGTGCCGAGGTACACGATGCCGACCAGCATCAGCAGCGAGCCGATCATCGTGTAGATGAAGAACTTGAGGCTCGCGTAGATGCGCCGCTCGCCGCCCCAGATCCCGACGATGAAGTACATCGGGATGAGCATCGCCTCCCACATCACGTAGAACAGGAACAGATCGAGCGCCATGAAGACGCCGAGCATCCCGGTCGTGAGAAGGAGCAGCAGCGCGTAGTACGC
>JBJMNN010000125.1:0-9472 GCA_045804245.1 Gemmatimonadaceae bacterium
AAGCCGCTGACGACGCGTCGCGCCTCGGCGATGCGATCGTGCCCTCCCCACTCATGCCGCACCTGATGGCGGACTGGCTCGCCGCCCGAGCCGGTGAACGCTGGCCCGAGCGCGCGGTGCGCATCGCTCCGATCGCCGAGCTTCCGTCGATCCCCTGGCAGCGCGCCGGCGAGGACGGCACGCGCTATGTGAGCTTCGCGGCGTGGGTCTGTCCGATCAATTGCATCGAGCCGGCGCGCTGCCCGGAAACGCGTGACACGCGCACGTGGTCGCTCCCCGTGGCTCTCACCTCCGGTTCGGCCGGTGGCGGGGCAGCGGAACCTTCGGCGGTGCCGCTCCTCTTCCACTGCGCCCACCGCGCGTACGGCGTCGGCATGATCGACGTGCGCGACGTCGTCCGGGCCGACGCGACGATCGCCGCGAGTGCCGCCGCGGAAGAGGCTGCGTTCCTCGTCGGCACGGTCTCGCACTGTCATGGCGCACTGCGCTGCATCGCGATCGGCGCACCCTGACGGGAACGTCCTGGTTCCATCACGGACTTCTCCTGGTGAGATTTGTCGCAATCGCGCGCCGGCCGGCGTGCCCGATCGAACGAGGAGCTCTTGGCAACAACGCTCGAATACGAAGTGGTGATCGTCGGCGCGGGGCCGGCGGGGATGTGCGCCGCCCTTTACACGGGACGCTCGATGCTGCGCACCCTCGTGCTGGAGCGCGGCATGCCCGGCGGCGAGCTCCTGAACACGGAGAAGCTCGATGACTGGATCGGCGAGAAGTCGATCCTCGGTTGGGAGCTCGCCCAGAAGTTCGAGGAGCACGCGCGGTTGTTCGGCGCCGAGTTCGCGACCGCGAACGTGACCACGGTCCGCCGCACGAGCGATGGCACCTTCGAGACCATCACCGATACGGGCGACGTGTACAGATCTCCGGCGGTGATCGTCACCGCCGGCGGCACGCCGATCAAGCTCGGTATTCCCGGCGAAGTGCAGTACGCGGGCAAGGGCGTCTCGTATTGTGCGATCTGCGACGGCGCCTTCTTCCGCGATCAGCGCATTGCCGTGGTCGGCGGCGGCGACGCGGCGGTCGAGGAGGCGGACTTCCTGACGCGGTATGCCGAGAAGGTCTACGTCGTCCATCGTCGCGACAGCTTCCGCGCGTCGAAGATCCTTCAGGAGCGTCTGTTCGCCAACCCGAAGGTCGAGGTCGTCTGGAATACGGTCGCCGAGGAAGTGGTGGGCGACGAGCAGGGGCTCATGACGGCGCTACGCGTCCGCAACGTCGAGACCGGAGAAACAAGCTCGCTCGACGCGAACGGCTGCTTCGTCTTCATCGGCTTCCGTCCGAACACCGGCATCATCGACGGCCACTTCGATCACGACGCGATGGGCTACATCGTGACGGACAACATGATGCAGACCTCGATTCCCGGCCTGTTCGCTGCCGGCGACCTGCGGTCGCAGCTCACCAGGCAGGTGACGACCGCCGTGGGCGATGCGACGACCGCCGCGATCGCTGTGGAGAAGTACCTCAAGGCCCGCGGGAATGGCGACGACGTCGATCCAGCGGGCAGCGGCGGCTACGCTGTGTGAGGATCGATCATCGTACCGTGGGCGTGTTCGAGGAGAACTGCTATCTCCTCGCTGACGACGAGACGAACCACGCCGTGCTGATCGATCCTGGCGACGAAGGCGGCCGCATCATCGCCATGGTGACTGATGCCGGCGTGACGCTCGACGCGATCTGGCTCACGCATGCGCACATCGATCACATCGGCGCCGTTGCCGCGGTCGAGCGCCGGTTCGACGTCCCGGTGCATCTCCATCCGCTCGATCTCCCCTACTACACGCGGCTGTCGGCCCGCGCGGCCGAGATGTACGGAATCGACTTCGAGCAGCCGGACGGACCCGACGAGGAGCTCGCCGATGGCCAGGAGCTCGCCTGTGGCGCGCTGCGCTTCCAGGTGATGCACGTACCCGGACACGCGCCCGGGCTCGTGGCGTTCACCGGGCACGGCGTTTCGTTCGGCGGCGATCTGCTCTTCGCGGGTTCGATCGGACGGACTGATCTCCCGCTCGGCAATCCGTCGGACATGGCCACCTCGCTGGCGCGATACACGGATGCACTCGGGGACGATGTCGTCGTCTATCCCGGGCACGGTCCGTCGACGAACATCGGACGCGAGAAGCGGACGAACCCCTTTCTGACCGGCGCGGCGCGCCTCATAAGGCGGTGATCGGCGATCGAGTCGTGACGCCAGGCGCGATCACGGTGGTGGCGCTGTCGGCGTGGCTCGGCGCCGCGATCCTCGTCGCGACGGTGGTCGCGCCCGCCGCATTCGCCGTGCTGCCCACGCGCACCCTCGCCGGTGCGCTCGTGGGGCGAGTCCTTCCGGTGCTCTTCTACACGGGCGCGGCGGTAGGCATCCTCGCGGCACTGCTCGGCCGCACGACGACGCCGTCTCTCGCGCGGGTGATCGCGGGCGTCGTGATGGCGGCGACGTGTCTGACCGCGCAGCTCCTGGTGGCGCCCCGGATCGAGCGGGTGCGCATCGACGCAGGCCGTCCGATCGACGAGCTCGCGCTTGGCGACCCCCGCCGTTCCGCCTTTGGCCGTCTGCACGGCGCCAGCGTGCTGCTGCTGGGAGTGGCGGCGATCGCCGGCAGCGCGGCCCTCGTGTTTACACTTCGGATGATGCCGGTCGCACCCACGACGCACGACCTCCCCAACTATCCTCTCGAGCACTGACGATGGCTGACGCCTTCCGCACCGAAAAGGATCCCCTCGGCCCGAAGCAGGTTCCCGCCGAAGCGCTGTACGGCGTACAGACCGTGCGCGCGCGGGAGAACTTCGCGATCAGCGGACTCGCTCCGCTCTGGCCCTTCGTCGTTGCGCAGGTGTGGATCAAGAAGGCCGCTGCACTGACGCACAAGGAGACGGGGCGCCTGGACGCGCGGCTCGCCGACGCGATCGTGCAGGCGGCGGACGAGGTGCTTGCCGGCAAGCACACCGACCAGTTCGTCGTCGATCCCTGGCAGGCGGGTGCCGGCACGTCGCACAACATGAACGTCAACGAGGTGCTGGCGAACCGGGCGAACGAGCTGCTCGGCGGGAAGCGCGGCACGTACGCGCCCGTGCATCCGAACGACCATGTCAACATGGCGCAGAGCACCAACGACACGATTCCGACGAACATCAGGCTCTCGTGTCTCTCGCAGCTCGACGGGCTCACGAGCGCGTTCGAGGCGCTGCGTGATGCGCTGGCCGCGAAGGGCAGGGAGTTCGACCACATCGTCAAGGCAGGTCGCACGCATCTGCAGGACGCGATGCCGATCCGGCTCGGCCAGGAGTTCACCGCCTACGCCGGTTCGATCGACCGCGGTACCCGCCGCGTTCGCGACGCGGCCGATTATCTGCGCGACCTCGGCATCGGTGGCAGCGCAGTGGGCACCGGCGTCACGGTGGAGAAGGAGTATCCCGCGCTGATGAACAAGAATCTCCGCGCCATCTCGGGGCTCGATCTGCGCATTGGCAGTGATCGCATTCAGCTCATGCAGAGCATGGGCGACGCCGCCGGGTTCAGCGCGGCGCTTCGCGTGCTGGCGATCGACCTGAGCAAGATCGCGAGCGATCTGCGCCTGATGGTCATGGGGCCGCGTACCGGCATCGACGAGATCAAGCTGCCGGCGGTGCAGCCGGGGTCGTCGATCATGCCGGGGAAGATCAATCCGTCGATTCCCGAGATGGTCAACCAGGTCTGCTTCCAGGTCATGGGACTCGACACGACGGTGGCCATCGCCGCGGAGCACGGACAGCTGGAGCTCAACGTGATGATGCCGGTCATCGCGTTCAACCTGCTGCTCTCGATGCGATTGCTGACGAACACGGCGCGCACGTTGACCGAGCGCTGCGTCGTCGGGATCGAGGCGAACGAAGAGATGTGCGCCTACTGGGTCGAGCGGTCGGCCGCGCTGGCGACGGCGCTGATGCCGCATATCGGCTACGCGAGAGCGGCCGAGCTGAGCAAACAGTCCGTCAAGGAAGGCGTGCTGGTGCGCGAACTGGTGAAGCGGGAGCAGGTACTCCCCGCCGACCAGATCGACGAGATTCTCGACCTCCGCAAGATGACCGAGATCGGCGTGCCCGGTGGCGCACACGGCATGGTGGCGGGCGGGTGAGGCTATCCCGACCGACCTCCTCGGACTAGATTCGACAGGTGCGGATCACCACTCAAGCCGAATACGGCCTCATCTGTGCGCTCCATCTGGCTCGTCGAATCGACGAGGGGCCGGTGACCGGTCGTGAGATTGCTGCGCAGGAGCGGCTCCCGGGCGATTACGTCGAGCAGATCATGCTCAAGCTCCGTCGAGCCGGGATCGTTCGCAGCACGCGTGGCGCGCACGGCGGCTACACGCTGGCGCGTCTGCCGGACGAGATCAGCGTTCACGACGTGATCTCCGCGGCCGAGCACTCGACCTTCGAGGTGCACTGCACCTCCCATCCGGTCGAGGAAGCGCGCTGCTCCTCGTCGCACGACTGCAGCATCCGGCCGGTCTGGGTGCTCCTGCAGCGTCGCGTCGACGACGTGCTCCAGGGAGTGCGGTTGAGCGACCTGCTGTTGCAGGAGAGCCAGGTGCGCGAGCGCGTCGGACTGTCGGACCCGGCGGCCGCCGGTGGCCGGCTCGCGCTCCCGGTCCTTCAGGGCTGACCGAGAGAGGCGCGGGTGCGCCTGTTCCGCTCCTTCCGCGATGACCGGGCTCTACTGCGGAAAAGCGCGGAGTTTGCCGCGCTGTTGATGGCGGAGCCCGCGCCCGGCGACGTCGAATGGCTCTCCAGTGTCGCGACGCGCGGCGACGTCGACCACGCGCGCTGGGAGCTTCGCTACCTCCATCGCTCGATTGGGATCCTCGTCGCGCAACGCGATGCGCTCGACGACCGCACGCCCTCAGAAGTGCTCCGGGCGCTGCTCGATCGGATGCACAAGGATCCGAACGTCGATCCATCACTCCGCGAGCTGGCGGAGCGGCAGTTCAACGCGCGACTCGGCGCATACCGTGACGCATTCGCGTCGCGCGGCCGCGGCACTCCGGCGCTGCGGCTCGCGCAGAACATGCTCGCCTTCGCCGGCGGTCCGATCCGGGGCGACGATCCCGTCGTGCAGCGCGGCGCCGACATCGTCGCCGAGACCATCGCCGCGGCCAACGATGCGCTGCGTGCCAGCTTCGGCGAAGTCGAGCTCCCCGAGGACGTCTCGCCGTCGCGGCTCGCGCGCTGACGCGCGACGACGGGATAGAAACGAGAAACGCTCCCCGCCGATGCGAGGAGCGTCCGAATGCTCGAGGGGGGACTTGAACCCCCACGCCGGTGAAGGCACAGGCTTCTGAGACCTGCGTGTCTACCAGTTCCACCACCCGAGCGAGCGGCGCCAAAGCGCCGGGAACAGAATAGCGAATTTATTCGGCATCACGAAGCAAGTCAACGCGTTGCGTTGCTTGCTCTGTGTGCGCCGTCTATGTTGCGAACGCGCGTGCGCCACGCGCGAGCGACCGCGTCCCGCCCATGGCCAAGCCCGACGACAATCCGGAACACGTATCGATCGCGAAGAACCGGCGAGCCCGCCACGACTACGCGATTCTCGATACGTACGAGGCGGGCCTCGTACTCACCGGGAGCGAGGTCAAATCGCTGCGTGACGGTAAGGCCAACCTGTCGGATGCGTACGGAATCGTCCGGAACGGCGAGCTCTTCCTGCTCAATCTCCACATCTCGCCGTACGAGCGCGCGAGCTACAACAATCACGAGCCCACGCGCACCCGAAAGCTGCTGTTGCACAAGCGGGAGATCCGGCGTCTGATAGGTGCGGTCGAGCGGCAGGGCCTGACCCTGGTTCCACTCGAGCTCTACTTCAAACGCGGCGTCGCGAAGGTGGCGATGGCACTCGGCAAAGGCAAAAAGCTCCACGACAAGCGCGACGCCGAGAAGCAGCGCGATGCGGATCGGGAGATCGCGCGCGCGGTGCGCATCCGATGATCGTCGCCCTTCTCGTCGCGTTCCAGCTCGCGGCAGCTTCGCAATCGCCCGCTGCGTTGATCGTGAAGGACGCGAACCGCAAGGTGTCGGTGCCGATCGTCGCGACGGCGTCCGGACCGCTCGTGCGGCCGGACCAGCTGCGTCCCGTCGTCCCGATCACGGTCTCGCATCTGACTGGTGAGCGCTGGCTGCTCATCGTCCGCGGCTCCTCCATCGAGGTCGAGGAGGGCGTCCGATTCGCGCGCGTCGGCGATGCGGCGTTCCAGATCGCTCGCGCGCCCGAGGTGCGCAAGGGCGCGCTCTACGTTCCCCTCCAGCTGGTCGTGGAACTCATCCCGCGCATCGCCGGCAACCTCGCGTGGGACACGGATCGCTTCGAGCTGCGCGCCTTCTCGTCCACGACGCGCTACGAGGATCGTACTGTCTCGCAGTCGGGACGGACCACCTCGGCTCCGCCACGTGACGCCGCTGGCGGCGAAGCATCGAGCGAGCCGTCCGCGCGCGGCTTCCCGGTCGCGGCATCGGCGACGCCGAGCGGGCCGCTGCGCTCGCGACGACTCGTCGTCGTCGACGCAGGACATGGCGGTCCCGATCCGGGGATGCGAGGTCCCATCGACGGCGGGCCGCGTGTCGCCGAGAAGAACATCACCCTCGCCGTGGCGAAGCGCGTCGGCGCTGCGCTCGGTCAGCGCGGCATCGACGTGAAGTACACGCGCACCACCGACACGTTGATCGCCCTCTCCGACCGCGGTCGCATCGCGAACGACGCGCACGCGGATCTCTTCGTGAGCATTCACGTCAACGCGGCAAATCCCGGCTGGAAGGATCCCGGGACCGCGCGCGGCTTCGAGACCTACTTCCTGGCCGAAGCGAAGACCGAGGACGCGCGGCGCGTCGAGCGGATGGAAAACGAAGTCGTCAAGTTCGAGACGCGCGCCGCGGCGCGCGTCGGCGATCCGCTCAGCTTCATTCTCAACGACATGGCGCAGAACGAGCACCTGCGCGAGTCGAACGAGCTCGCGGAGCTGATCCAGCGGCGCATCGGGCGGATCCATCCCGGCCCGAGCCGCGGCGTGAAGCAGGCCGGGTTCCGCGTACTGGTCACCGCCTTCATGCCGGCGGTGCTCGTCGAGATCGGCTTCGGCACGAACGCCAGCGAAGCGTCGTACATGACGGATCCGAACCGCATGGAAGAGCTCTCCGCCGCCGTCGCCGATGGAGTGCTCGAGTACCTCAAGCGCTACGAGCGGCGCGTCGCGACGGGGACCGGCGTGGGCTCGGGGGGAGACGTGGCCCGGCAGTGAGCGCTGGCCGCTCGGCGCTCCAGGTGCAGGCGGCCGGTCTCACCTTTCAGAATCCCATCGTCCTCGCTGCCGGCACCGCGGCCTACGGCCACGAGCTGGACGGCGTGGTCGATCTGGCCGCCCTCGGCGGGCTCGTCACGAAGGCGGTCAGCCCCGAACCGCGGGAAGGTGCGCCAGCGCCGCGCGTCGCCGAGTTCGGCGGCGGGATGATCAACGCCGTCGGTCTGGCCAATCCCGGCGTTGCCGCGGTGCGCGCCGAGCACCTGCCCTGGCTCGCGCGCGAGCTGCCATCGGTGCGCAAGCTGGCGAACATCGTAGGCTTCGCGGTCGAGGAGTTCGCCGCGGTGATCGAGCAGCTCGAATTGTCGCTCGTGGCGGAGGCAGCGGGCGCCCTGGATGGATTCGAGTTGAACGTGAGCTGCCCGAACGTGAAGGCGGGCGGGATGGAGTTCGGCGCCGATCCCGAGGCGTTGCGACAGGTCGTCAGTCGCGCGCGCACGGCGACGCGCCGTCCGCTGTTCGTCAAGCTGTCCCCCGCGCTGCCGGACATCGCGCGCACGGCGCAGATCGCCGTCGACGCGGGCGCCGATGGCCTGACCCTGGTGAACACGATTCCCGGTCTGGTGATCGACGTGGAGCGGCGGCGGCCGGCACTCGGGTTCGGGACGGGGGGCGTCAGTGGCACGGCGCTCCTTCCCGTTGGCGTGCTCGCGACCACGAAAGTCCGTCGCGTCGTGCAGACGCCGATCGTCGGAATCGGGGGCGTGTCCACAGTCGAGGATGCGCTCCAGTACCTGATCGCCGGTGCGACGCTCGTCGGCGTCGGGACCGCCATGCTGCGTGATCCGCGCGCCCCCGAGCGCATCGTGGCTGGCCTGGCGCGCTGGTGCGACCGGCACGGCGTGTCGCGCATCGCCGACGTCATCGGCTCGCTCGAGGGACTCGGATGAGCGGCAGCCGCGCGACGCCGATCGTCGCGCTCGACGCCCCCTCCATCGAGGACGCGCTGCGACTCGCGCGCTCGCTCGGAACCCGGTGCCGCTTCTACAAGGTGGGCAGCGAGCTGTTCACGGCGGCGGGCCCCGACGTCGTCCGCGCCCTGCGAGGCGAGGTCGGGGCGGACGTCTTCCTCGACCTCAAGTTCCACGACATCCCGAACACGGTGGCTGGCGCCGTGCGCAGCGCGGCGCGACTGGGCGCACGCCTCCTCACAGTCCACGCCTCGGGTGGGCTGCCCATGCTCGGGGCCGCCCAGCGCGCAGCCTCCGACGAGTCCGGCGCGGCGTGTGGTGTGCTCGCCGTTACGGCGTTGACGTCGTTGGATGCGGCCGTGCTCGCCGTCGCCTGGGGGCGGACCGACGCACTCGAGGTGGAGCGAGAGGTGCTTCGACTCGCCGGACTGGCGGCGGAGGCGGGGTTGCACGGCATCGTGTGCAGCGGCGCGGAGGTCGCGGCGGTTCGCGCCCGGTTCGGCGAGCGCCTGGCGTCGCTGGTGCCGGGCATCCGGTTGGCGGGCGGGAAGAGCCACGACCAGGCGAGGGTGATGACGCCGGCAGCGGCGCAGGCGGCGGGCGCGCGCTATCTGATCCTCGGTCGCGCCGTGACGAGCGCGACCGATCCCGCGGCGGCGATGGAGCGCGTTCTCGCGGAGCTTCGCGGCGACGCCTGAACGGGGTGGGTCCGGAGACCCTTGACTCGACGTATGTGACGGGGTTGCGTCAACTTACCAGCCCGGTTATCCTACGAGTCTTCGCCGGAAAATCCCACGTTTTGCACGATGGTGTCTTCGTGAAAGTCCGCAGCAGCGTGAAGCCGATCTGCGAGCACTGCAAGGTTGTCAAGCGCAACGGCGTGACTCGCATCATCTGCAAGCGCAATCCCAAGCACAAGCAGCGTCAGGGCTGATCAGAACATGGCTCGTATTTCTGGTATCGATCTCCCGCGCGACAAGAAGGTTGAGATCGGTCTGACGTACATCTTCGGCATCGGGCGAGCGTCCGCGCTGGAGATCATCGAGAAGGCGGGTATCGACCCCGCGCAGCGGATCCGCGATCTCACCGACGCCGACGTGAACAAGCTCCGCGGCGTGATCGAGAAGGAGTATATGTTCTAGTTTGGTATTGGGTCGTTTTTGGAAATTTTGT
>JBJMNN010000126.1:0-55652 GCA_045804245.1 Gemmatimonadaceae bacterium
GCAGAGGCGCAGAGCGGTGCGCCTGACCGGCCACCGGCGCCGTGGTCCGCAGAGGCGCAGAGAACAGCTCGTGGCGGAGGGATCGCGGCCCCGGACCCAAAACGACTTTTGTGATTGTGGATGGCGAGGAGCGGTGCGCCGGTCCGAGCAGCTCGACCCAGCAAGGAGTTCATCCGGCCGTCTCCGTCAGATCGCCGTTCCAGATCCGCGTTCCGTCGTTTCCACCGGCACTGCACGGAACTCAACGCTCCTCCCCGACTCCAACCCGCACCGCTTCGAGATCCAGCTCCTGCTCCAGCTCGCGCAGCACGTCGTCGGAAATCGCGCCCTCGTTCCGTAGCCGCACCAGCATTCGCCGTTCGGCGCGCAGCATCGCGCCGCGCAGCCGCCGGCGCCCTTCGGGCTCGCCGGCGTGATACTCCAGCAGCCGGATGCGGTCGCGGAGCTCGTTGCGCAGCCACTCTACGTCGCGTGCGTCCACCCACTCCTCGTGCGACAGGTCGTCCAGCACCTCCGCGCCGCGGCGTGACGCCTCGAGCCGCGCCGCGCGAGCCTCGAGGTGGTGTGACTTCTCCGGCGTGAACCGGAACGCGCGGATGATCGGCGCGAGCGTGAGACCCTGCACCACGAGCGTCACGAGGATCACGCACACCGTGATCACGATGATCTCGCTGCGATAGGGGAATGGCGCTCCACTCGCGAGCACCGCCGGCAGCGCGAGCGCCGTCGCCAGCGACACGATGCCACGCATGCTCGTCCATGCGACGAGGAACACCCCGCGCTTCGTCGGCTTCGGCTCGTTGCGCCGCACGCGGCGGCTGACCATGCGCGGCAGCCCCGTCGCGATCGGTACCCACACCAGCCGTACGACGATCGCCACGAGTGCGATCAGCACGCCGTCGCGCACGAGCGAGAGCATCGTCCCCCCGGGCACCGCGGCGAGGAGCGCCCGGAACTGCAGGCCGAGCAGCAGGAAGATCGCCGCGTTGAGCACGAACACGACGAGATCCCACACCGACCGGTTGTGCAGCCGCGACAGCGGCGCCACCGCGCTGGAGAAATGCCGGCGCAGATACACGCCTCCCGCGACGCACGCGAGCACCGCGGACACGTGAAGCGATTCGGCCGCCAGCCACGCCACGTACGGCGCGGCGAGCGTCAACAGCGTCTCGGCCATCGCATCGCGCGACCAGCGCAGGAGTCGCAGCACCAGCCACGCCACGAGGATGCCGACCAGCACGCCCACGCCGGCGTCGAGGAAGAACCGTACGACCGATTCGCCCCAGCTGAAGGTGCCCGTCACCGCGGCCGCGACCGCCGACCGATAGAGGATCAGCGCCGACGCGTCGTTGACGAGGCTCTCACCCTCGAGGATGACCACCACTCGGCGCGGCACCGGAAGCCGCGACACGATTGCCGCCGCGGCCACCGCGTCGGGTGGCGACACGATCGCGCCCAGCGCCACCGCCACCGCCCACGGCATCCCGGGGAACAGCATGCGCGCCGCGATCGCCACCGCGGCCGACGTCGCGAGCACCAACCCGATCGCCAGCAGCGCGATCGGGCGTCGGTTGGCGCTGAAGTCGCGGAGCGACGTGAAGAACGCCGCCGCCCAGAGCACCGGCGGCAGGAAGACGAAGAACACCAGGTCCGCGTCGATCTCCGGCATCGCCACGCCCGGGATCAGCCCGAGCGCGAACCCCGCGAGCACCTGCAGGATCGGGGGCGGCACCGG
The DNA here is from genome assembly GCA_045804245.1 of Gemmatimonadaceae bacterium. GTDB lineage: Bacteria > Gemmatimonadota > Gemmatimonadetes > Gemmatimonadales > Gemmatimonadaceae > AG11. The sequence continues at coordinate 1,736 of JBJMNN010000126.1, forward strand.
CAGCCGCCGCGCGATCGCCGTCACGGCGACGACCACTGCGGCGAACGCGATGGCGATGACGATCGGTGGAAAGTGCGGCACGCCGCGGAAGTTACCGCGCCCTCCAACCCGACGCCCAGAGGCCGCTTTGCCCCGTTTCACCCCGAATTACGCAGGAAGGAATGTGGGTTCTCACTCTCTCCCGTTCCGGAGTGCGTATGTCCAAGGCTGCACTTTCACTCGTCTGGCTCTTGACGCTCGTGGCTTGCACCGCCGAGCCGCCCTCCCGTCCACTCGCCTCACCCGCCGAGTCGCAGGCTGTCGGCGCGGCTTCGAGCTCCGTCGTCATGTCGGGTCTGGATAGTCCGCGCGGTCTCGCGTGGGGCCCTGAAGGAGCGCTCTACGTCGCCGAGGCCGGCAACACCTCCACGACGACGCAGTGCGCCACCGTCGCACGCGGCCCGAATTGCTACAGCGGCACCGGCGCCATCACACGCCTCTGGCGTGGACGACAGGAGCGCATCGTCTCCGGGCTGCCTTCGTTGTACAACGCGGCGGTCGGCGACATCGTCGGCCCGGATCACCTGTCCTTCGTCGGGCGCGGGAACCTGGCGCTGACGATCGGCTGGGGCGGTGCACCCGCGGCGCGCGCCGGGCTCGGTGAGCTCGGGACGTTGTTCGGCGCGCTGTACTCCGTGACGCCGAGCGGACGGTGGCGCATCGTCGCCGACATCAGTGCGTTCGAGGGCGCGAACAATCCCGCCGGCGGTCCGATCGATTCGAACCCGTTCGGTGTGTTGGCGGAGCCCGGCACTCACTACGTCACGGATGCCGGGGGCAACTCGCTGCTGCAGGTCGGCGCGAACGGCGACGTCTCGCTCGTCGCGACCTTTCCGTCCACCCCCGTTCCAGCGGGCCCGTTCAATCCGCCCTTCGCGCAGTCCGAGGCGGTGCCGACGAGCGTCACGCGCGGCCCGGACGGCGCGCTCTATGTGAGCACGCTCTCCGGCGTGCCGTTCCTGCCGGGCGCGGCGAGGATCTATCGCGTCGTCCCCGGTCAGGCGCCGCAGGTGTATCTCACCGGCTTCACGATGGTCACCGACGCCAGTTGGGGCGCCGACGGCAGCCTGTACGTGCTCCAGTACGCGAGCCTCCCATTCTTCGGCGGCGTCGGCAGCGTGATTCGTGTCGCACCGAACGGGGCCCGCACCACGATCGTATCGGGCCTGTCGCACCCGACCGGCGTCCTCGCCGCGCCCGACGGCGCGATCTACGTCTCCAACAACGGCAACGTCGCCAGCATCGGAGAGGTGCTTCGCATCGTGCCGTGATCGACGATGCGTGTCGATGCGGTGCGTGTCAGCGGCGGTGGGCGACGCTGACGCGCACCGCGTTGGCGGCACGCGCTCGGCGTGCCGCCTCCGTGAGGCCGAGCCGCGCGAGCACGCGCTGATAGCGCGGTGAATCGCGGATCGGATCGAACAATGGCTCGGTGATCAGGAAGAACATCGATCCGCGGTCGTCCGGGACCCGCTGCATCCAGTCGAGCGCCCGCGCCGTGTCGCCGAGACCGAGGTGCGCGACGACGAGATCGATCGGGCGCACGTACGATCCTCTGGCGAGCGTCTCCATCCTCTCGACCCGCGATCGCGCCTCCTGCGTGTGGCCGGTGACGCCGAGCCCGTACGTGAGGATGGCGTCGGGATCGAACGCGGCGTACTCGTACCCCGTCTTGCGAAGTAGCCGGAGCGCGTCGTCGTTGCGGCCGACGGCGAGGTACGCGCGCGCCAGCACCGCCTCCGTGCGCTTCCACATGGTGTCGATCGTGAGAGCTCGCTCGAGCACCGCGATCGACTCGTCGTAGCGACGCTGCCACAGGAGATGCATCCCGATGTGCGTCGCCGTCGCGCTCGATATCGGATCGAGCGCCGTGGCCTCGCGGGTAATCGCGAGGCTCTCGTCCGTCCGACCCAGCGCAGCGTAGTAGGCGGCGAGCGAGTGGTAGACCCAGATGTTGTTCGGGTCGAGCGTGACCGCACGACGCAGGTGATGCTCCGCCGACGTCCAGTCGTGATCGTACCACATCGCGATCCAGCCCGCGGCGCGGTGTGCCTCTCCGAGCATGCTATCCCGCGAGAGCGCGGTGGCCAGGAGTTGCTTCGCGCGACGGAACCGCGCGTCGGGATTGCTCGACTGGTTCGCCGAGTACACGTCGGCCAGGCCGACGTACGCGCGAGCGAAGTTGGAGTCGCGTGCGATGGCTTCCCCGAAGTACACGGCCGCCTCGGCGAGTCCGGCGGGTGTTCGGCGATTGTACGCGAAGCGTCCCCGGAGATAGAGGTCGTATGCCACGGGATCTTCCGTGGCGCGAACCGTCATCCCGCCGGCCGTATCGGTCGCGCCTACGCCAAGCGTCGCCGCCACATCGTGACGGATCATCTCTGCTGCGGCCACGCCCTCGCTCACCATCGGCTCGTACGACTTCGACCACAGCTCGCGGCCGTCGGTGGTGCGCAGCAGCTGTGCCGTGAGGTGCACGCGATCGCCGTCGTCGCGCACCGTACCTCGCAACAGCGCAGCCACGCCAAGTCGCCTGCCGATGACGCGAATGTCCGTCTGACCGCGCGACGCAACGAGCAGTGACATCGGGTTCGCCACGCGCATCGTCCGCATGCTCGCGAGCCTCAGCATCACTTCGGCGTTCATGCCGTCCGTGAGGTACTTCCGGTCGTTGCTTCCCGTGGCCACGAAGGGAATGAACGCGATCGATCTCGCGTTGCTCGCGACCGCGGCGACGGCCGGTCTCCGAGGCGCGGCCGCTGGCGCATCGCGCCGAGTCCAGCTCCACCCGAATGCCGCGCTCGTCGCGGCAGCCGCGACCACGATTGCGGCGATGATCCCGCGACGGGTGCTACGTCTGCCGGTGCGCGGGGACCTGTCCGCCCACGATCCTCGAAGCGCGGCGACGACCTCCTCCGCGCTCGCGACCCGACGCGTCGGATCCTTCTCGAGGCACCGTCGCACCACCTCGGCGATCGCCGGCGGGACATCCGGCCGGGCGACCTCCACCGGTACCGGTGCGTCGTGTCGCACCGCGTACACCAGCGCATCGCCGCCCTCCGATCGGAACGGACGCTCGCCCGTCAGCATCTCGTAGAGCACCACGCCGAGCGACCAGAGATCCGACCGGCCTTCCACGTCCGCGCCGTGAGTCTGCTCGGGGCTCATGTACGCGGTAGTGCCGACCGTGGCGCCGGTACGCGTCAGCGCCTGACCCGCCACCTTCGCGATCCCGAAGTCCACGATGCACGCGCCGCGTTCCGTCAGGAGCACGTTCTCGGGCTTGATGTCGCGATGCACGATCCCCTGCGCGTGCGCCGCCGCCAGCCCCTCGCCGATCTCCGCCGCGATCCGTATCGCGTCCTCGATCGGTAGCGGCCCGCTTGCGACGCGCTCTCGCAGCGTCGCCCCCTCGTGGAATTCCATCGAGATGAACAGCCGATCGTCGGCGGAACGACCGACGTCGTAGACCGTGACGACGCGCGGATGCGTGAACGCGGACGCCGCTCGCGCCTCCTGCTCGAACCGGCGCGTCGCCGTCGGGTCGCTGCTGTACAGCGCCGAGAGAAGCTTCACCGCCACTCGGCGGTCGAGCGCCGGATCATTAGCGAGATACACCGCGCCCGTCGCCCCCTGTCCCAGGCGGCGAATTACCTCGTAGCGGCCGATCGTTCTCGGTTCGTGAATGATCTCCGGACGGTCGAGCAGCCGCGCCGCCTCTCCGAGATCCAGCGATGCGAGAAAGCCGCCAGCGCCGGCGCTCGTCAGCGCCTCGTGCCGCGCGATCAGGCGCCGCACGTCGGCGCGCACTGCGGCGTCGGCGCACGTCGCGGCGAGAAGGGTCTCTCGTTCCGCCGCAGGCGTGTCGAGCGCCGCAGCGAAGTAGCGCTCCACGAGCGGCCAGCGAACCTCGTCGTCGCTCACGCCGCGTCACCGCGCAGCGCATCGTACAGCCACGCGCGCGCCATCGCCCAATCGGACTTCACCGTGCGCGGTGAGACACCGAGCGCCTCGGCGGTGTTCTCGACGCTCATGCCGCCGAAGAACCGGCACTCCACGACGCGCGCGAACCGCGGATTCCGTCGCTCGAGCTCCTGCAGGGCGGCGTCGAGATCGAGCAGCTCGTCCGCGTACGCATCCAACTCGCCGGTGCGCTCGTCCAGGCTCAGCGCCACCGCGCCGGAGCCGCGCTTCGCCGCGTTCCGGCAACGCGCCGCATCCACCAGCACCTGTCGCATTGCCCTCGCCGCCGCCGCATAGAAGTACGCGCGCCCGCGCCGCGTCACTCCGTCGTCGCGCACGAGCCGCAGATACGCCTCGTGTACCAGCTCAGTCGTCTGCAGCGTGTAGCGCACCTGCTGGTGCGAGAGCTGTCGGCGGGCCATCGCGCGAAGCTCGTCGAAGATCAGCGGAACGAGATCATCGAGATCGCCGAGATTCGCCGACGGATCGTGCGACCGGAGCGCCCCGACGATCGCCGCACGCGTCGAGGGCTGCATGGACGACGATGGCGTCCCGGTCGGTGCGTCGCGCACGAGCTCCCCACTCGATCGGAGGAACATCCAACCTGAGAGCGCAGGGACCGAGGCGCAAGCAGGTCCGGAGGTCCGGAGGTCCGCAGGTTCGGGAAATACAGCGGCCTCGGGAAGCTCTTGCCTCCCGAGGCCGTTTCGAACCCCCGAACCCGCGAACCCCCGCTACTTCGGCAGCTCGTAGATCTCCACGTGATTCAACGCGACGACCGGCACCGCCACACGGTTCCGCTTCGTGTCTACGGCGATGTCCGCCGGCGCGCCGAGCGTGTGGATGATCGCGTGCCCCGTGCTCCCGCTGAACAGGTGCAGGCTCGAATCCGCCTGGCTCGACACGAGCACTCGTCCCCCCGGCAGAACCTCCACGCCGTCGTACTTCGCCCCCGTGCTCATGCCGGCGTCGGTCAGCGTCGTCGCGCCCGGCACCCAGGCGCGGATCCCCTTGTAGCCGCCGTAGGGCACGATGATGAACCGGTTGTTCGCCGCGTCCCACGTGATTCCGTTCGGCGAGCCGAGCGCACTGTCGCTCACCACGACCGTCGGCCCGTTCGGCCCCTGCACCCGGTACAGCTTGTTGCGGCCCGTGTCGGTGACGTACACCGTCCCGGTCGCATCCGCCGCCACGTCGTTCAGGAACCCGCGGTCGAACCCGGAGAAGTCGACGTTGGCGACCTTGTCGCCCGTGCGCCGGTTGAACCCGCGCACCGCGTCGGCGTCCGCCACCCAGAGCGTGTCGCCCACGATGTACATCCCGCGCGGCGCGTGCAGCACCACCTGGTTCGTCCCGCCGGCGATGAACTTCAGCGTCTCGATCTGTCCGTCGGGCTTCATCCGGCTGATGTAGCCGTTGTTGTCCGTTCTGCTGGCCGGGCCGGGTCCCCAGTTGCCCACGAAGTACACGTCCTGGTCGGGATCGTAGCGAACCGCTTCCGGCGCCACGAAGCCGTCGCGCACGAACCACGGCTTCACCGCGGTCGTGCTGCCCCCGACCGCGCTGGTGCCGGCGGCCGGCGTCCCTGTGCTGGCACACGCGACGACGGCGGCCACGACGGCAGCCAGCGGCATGAACACGTGCACGGTGCGAAGTCTCATCGGCTCACCCTCCATGTTGAACGTCTACCCAGCGCTGCGTGGCGTGGCTCTCCAGCACTGCCTCGACGATCCGCACCTCCGCGTCGCCGTCCTCGAACGTCGGGAAGTCGGCCGCGTCGCGCCCCGGCTTCTTCCCCGCGGCGATGTACCGGTAGAGGTTGCGGAACAGGTTGCGTGGGCCGTCCGGATAGCCCTCCGGATGCCCGCCGGGATAGTGCGCGTAGCCGCGCGCGTTCGCATCCATCAGCGACGGATCCTTGATCAGGATCTCGTTCGCCTTGTCGCGATGGCCGATCCAGAGGTGGTTCGGGTTCTCCTGATCCCACGACAGCGCGCTCGTGCTGCCGTCCACCTCGATCCATTGCCGGTTCTTCCGCCCCGAGCTCACCTGCGACACGACCAGCGAGCCGCGCAGTCCGCCCTCCAGCTCGACGAGAACGAAGCCGCCGTCCTCCGTGTCGATCGACACGACGTCGTACTCCTGCGGCGCGCCGAGCTCCTTCCCCTTGTACGTCTCGACCTCCTGCTTCGGCTTCTTCCGCTGCTCGTGCGCGCGAAACAGGTGCGCGAGCACGCGCGTGATCTTCCGCCCCGTGATGTGCTGCACGAGATCGAACCAGTGCGAGCCGATGTCGGCGATCGCGCGCGATGCGCCGCTCACCTTCGACTCGAGCCGCCAGTTGTAGTCGGTGTCGTGCAGCAGCCAGTCCTGCAGGTAGTGGCCGTGCACCAGGAACAGATCGCCGAGCTCGCCGCGCGCCACCATCCCGCGTGCCTGCTGGATGAGCGGATAGCCGCGGTAGTTGAAGTTGATCGCCGTCACGACCCCCTCCTGTCGCGCCAGCGTCACCAGCTCCCCTGACTCCGCCGACGTCATCGTCAGCGGCTTCTCCGAGAGCACGTGCTTTCCCGCCTCGATGAACGCCTTGTTGACTTCGAAGTGGAGGTTGTTCGGCGTGCAGTTGTGCACCGCCTGCACGTCGTCGCGGCCGAGCAGCGCCTTCCAGTCGTCGAAGACGTTGATGATGCCGAATTGCGCGGCGAGCTCCTTCGCGCGCGGAAAGTCCATCGAGGCGATCGCGACGACGTTGACCCCCGGCACTCGGCGCAGGGCATCGACGTGCGCGGCGCCCATGAATCCGGAACCGATGACGGCGACGTTCACTGGTGGCATGTAGGTTCGACGGAGAGGTGAAGATGACGCCGTGGCTCAGATCCGGCGGCGCGAACGGAACGTAAGTCACTCGGGGCCACGTGCCCAGCCTCGACGATCGCGGGTCGGCTGGGCGTCATTCACATGCACGCGACCCCTGGCGATCTTTCGGATCGACCAGGGAATGGAGGGACAGATGAGCGAACAGAGAGTTGCGGGCGGCGCGGCCGTCGCCGGCGCCAGACAGACCGAGATCGCCGTGCTCGCCGGCGGTTGCTTCTGGGGCGTCGAGGACATTCTCCGCGATGTGCCGGGCGTGTTGGATACCGACGTGGGCTACACCGGGGGCTGGCTCGAGAACCCGACCTACCACGACACGCACGACAGCAAGTCCGGCCACGCGGAAGCGGTGCGCATCACCTTCGATCCGGCTGTGTTGAGCTACGAGGACCTGCTGGAGCAGTGGTTCTTCCGTCTTCACGATCCCACCACGCTCAACCGCCAGGGGAACGACATCGGCACGCAGTATCGCTCGGCGATCTTCCCGCAGTCACCCGAGCAGGAGGAGACGGCCCGTCGCGTGATCGCGCGCGTCGACGCCTCCGGCAAATGGCGCCGCCCGATCACCACGTCGATCGAGCCCGCCGGCACCTGGTACAGCGCCGAGTCCTACCACCAGGATTATCTGCGCAAGAATCCGGGTGGGTATACGTGTCATTTTCTGAGGAACTGACGGCGGGCAGGCGAGATGTGAGTTGATTGGTTGGAGGGTGAGATGGTGTGAAACGGCCTCGGGAAGCTCCTGCCTCCCGAGGCCGTTTCTCACGAACTCACGATCCAACCAGCCAAGTCACTCCACCGCCCTTACGCCACCCGGCGAGTGCGCTCGCGCACCGTCACTTCCTCCGGCGCAGCGTTGCCCTCCAGGCGCCGCGCGATCACCGCATCCACGGAGTAGGCACCCGCACCCGCGATCACCAGCGCGATCGCCGAGCCGAGGAGCGAAAGTGGGAATTCGACGCCGGTCGGAGCGAAGAAGCCCTGCTTCAGGTGCACGGTCAGGATCGCTACGACCATCGTCGCGCCGATTCCGAGCGCCGCCAGGCGGGTGAGCAGTCCGAGCGTGATCGCGATGCCGCCGAAGAACTCGACGAGAGCGACGAATGGCCCGAAGAAGCCCGGCGCCGGAATCCCCATCTGGCCGAAGGCGCCGGTGACGCCAGCGAAGCCGAAGACGAACAGCTTCTGGCCGCCGTGCAGGATGAACGTCACGCCGAGGACGACCCGGAGGACGGCGAGTGCCGTATCGATCTGGCGTCGGCTGGGAGAGTTGAAGAGCGACATATTCAGGTGCCTCGATGGAAGTGATGAGCCCGGTGTTCTACTGTCCAGTGTGATAACACTCTTTTCTGCAAGAAATTTACCCGCCGCTCCCCTCGCGCACCTCCGTGAGGAGATCGATCAACGATCGGAGCTGCTCGTCCGTCAGTCGGGCCAGTTGGTCTTTGTGGAGCTCGGACATCGGACGGTCCAGCTCGGCCAGCAGCTCGCGCCCGCGAGCGGTGATCCGCGTCAGAACCATCCGGCGGTCGTCGCGCTCCCGCGAGCGCTTCACGAGCCCTGCCTCTTCCATCCGGTCGAGCAGCCGCGTCATGTCGGGCATCCGCGTCAGCATCCGGTCGCGCAGCTCGTTCCGGCACAGCCCCCCTTCCCCCGCACCGCGCAGGATTCGCAGCACGTTGTACTGCGTCCCGCTGATGCCGTACGGCTTGAGCAGCTCCTCCACCCGGTCGGTCAGGGCCGATGTCGTCCGCACGACGCTCAGATAGGCCTCCTGCTGGAGGCTGCTGAACGGCTTGCTCTGACGGAGGTCCTGCTGCAGCGATGGCGACATGAGAAGTAGTATAGGTGTTATAACACTGAGTGTCAAGGCCTCACGTTTTTTCGGCCACCCCTCGCCCCTCGTCCCCGTCCTTGGCCTCGGCCGACCCCGGTGTGATCCCCATCGCCGTCCGGAACTCTCGCGTCCGCATCGCGGCGAAGGTCTCCGTCGGCATCGTCGCGCGACCGCGCATCGCGTCGATCAGGGCGTCCGCTTCGTCGTCGCTCCGACCCACCGCCACCAGCGCGTAGTGGGCGAGACTCAACGCCACCTCGCGCTCGGCGTACACGGCACGTCCGTGCACCCCCGGCGCGTGCAGCACCTCCTCGAAGAACGCCTGCTCCCTGGCGCTGTGCGTGCGCACCGCCACCGCGATGCGCGGGTTCAGCTGGCGCGCCACCTCGACGACCCGCCTCGCCCGGATCGGCTCGGGCGCGGTCACGACGATGAGTCGTGCCCCCGCGACGCCCGCGCGCTGCAGCACGTCCGCACGCGTCGCATCCCCCGCGATCGCGTGCTCACCTCGCAGGCGCAGCCCCGCGACGACGCGAGGCTGCTCCTCGACGACGATGTGCGACACGCCCGCGCGGTCGAGCGCCTCGGTGATGGTCGTTCCCACACGCCCGTAGCCGACGAGGATCACATGCTCCGAGATCGCGCCGAAGTCGAACGCGTCCCCTTCCGTGAGCGCCTCGGGGATCCCCGGTGCGTAGCGCGCCAGCATGCGCTGCAGCCAGCCCTGCAACGGCTGGTTCACGGTAATCGAGATCAGCGCCGCACCGACGACGAGCGCGTGCGTGTCGCGGTCGAGCAGACCGAGCGACGCGCCGAGCGCCATGAGAATGAATGAGAACTCACCGATCTGCGCGAGACTCCCCGCGATCGTCGTCGCAAGCCGGCCCGACTCGCCGAGCAGCCGGAGCACGGCGAACGACGCCACGAACTTGCACAGCATCACGATGCCGAGCACCGCGAGCACATGTCCCGGGTGATCGACGAGCACGTGCGGATCGAACAGCAGGCCGACCGAGACGAAGAACAGCACGGCGAACGCGTCCTGAAGCGGCAGCGCGTCGGCAGCAGCGCGCTGGCTGAGCTCCGACTCGCTCACCACCGCGCCGGCGACGAACGCGCCGAGCGCGAACGACATGCCGAACAGCTGCGAGGCGATGGTGCCGACACCGAGCGCGATCGCGAGCACGGTGAGCGTGAACAGCTCGCGCGAGCCCAATCGCGCGACGTGCGCCAGGAGCCACGGCACCACGCGGCGTCCCGCGACGACCATGAGGAGGAGGAACGCGACCACGTTGGCGATCGCGAGCCCGATCGAGCTGGCAAGTCCGCCGGCGGTGAGCGGGCGTCCGTCGGCCGGTGTGCCGCCGAGCGCTGCGGCGACGGCGGGAAGGAGCACCAGCACCAGCACCATCGAGAGATCCTCGACGACCAGCCACCCGACCGCGATGCGCCCTTCGGGGGAATCGAGCCGGTCGCGCGCCTCGAGCCCCTTGAGCACCACCACCGTGCTCGCGACAGCCAGTGAAAGCCCGAGCACCATCGCGCCGCCCGCCGGCAGTCCCCACCAGCGCCCGAGCATCGTGCCGACCGTACCGGTGATCGCGATCTGCAGCAGCGCGCCAGGCACGACGATCGCGCGGACTTCCATCAGGTCGCGCAGCGAGAAGTGCAGGCCGACGCCGAACATCAGCAGCACGACGCCCATCTCCGATGCCTGCGATGCGACGCCGCCGTCGGCGGCGGCGAGCGTCGGTGCGATGCGGCCGATCGCGACGCCGGCCAGGAGGTAGCCGACGATCGGCGGCAGACGCAGACGCGCAGCGATGATCCCGAACAGCAGCGCGACCGCGAAGGCGAGCGCGATCGTCGCGATGAGAGTCGTCCCGTGCGGCATCGGTGGCGGCGGCTCGGGTTGGGAGGAGGTGCGTCCGGAGAAGCTAACTCGGCCACGCCTCCGATGCGCGGCGCGGGCTCGTCGTGGCACGTGAAGTGACTGGGTGCCGCCCCGTGACTCAGCGCATCGAGGACTACGCCCTCATCGGCGACTGCGAGACGGGCGCGCTGATCGGCCGCGACGGGTCGATCGACTGGCTGTGCTGGCCCCGCTTCGATTCCGGCGCCTGCTTCGCCGCGCTGCTCGGCGGGCCGGAGCACGGACGCTGGCGCATCGCGCCGGCTGGCGAGATCGTCCGCACCGAGCGCAGGTATCGCGGCGACAGCCTCATCCTCGAGACGACGTTCGTCACCGCGTCGGGCACCGCGACGGTGATCGACTTCATGCCGCCGGTCGGCCCGCAGTCGGAGCTCGTGCGCACCGTGGTCGGCGTGAGCGGAGAGGTCGCGATGCGCGTCGAGCTGATCTTGCGCTTCAGCTACGGCTCGCTCGTCCCGTGGGTCACGCGCCTCCGCGGAAACGGTCTGCGCGCCATTGCCGGACCGGACATGGTCGTGCTCCACGACGACGTGCCGCTCCATGGCGAGAATCTCACGAGCGTCGCCGACTTCACGATCAGGAAGGGCGAATCGAAGTCGTTCACGCTGAGCTGGCGGCCGTCACACAAACCCCCGCCCGAGCGGGTCGACCCCGAGGCCGCGCTGCGGGAGACGGAGGACTTCTGGCGTGCGTGGTCGTCGAAGTGCCGCTACGACGGCGAGTTTCGCGAGCCGGTGCTGCGATCGCTGCTCACGCTGAAGGCCCTGACCTACGGCCCGACCGGCGGCATCGTCGCGGCGCCGACGACGTCGCTGCCCGAGGAGCTCGGCGGCATTCGCAACTGGGACTACCGCATCTGCTGGCTGCGGGACGCGACGCTGACGCTCGTCGCGCTCATGGACGCCGGCTACTACGACGAGGCACGTGCGTGGCGCGATTGGCTGCTCCGCGCCGCGGCGGGAAGCCCGAACCAGCTGCAGATCATGTACGGTCTGGGCGGCGAGCGCCGCCTGCTCGAGTGGGAAGCGCAATGGCTTCCGGGCTATGAGTCGTCACGTCCCGTGCGCATCGGCAACGCAGCGCACCGCCAGCTCCAGATCGACGTCTTCGGCGAGGTGATGGACGCGTTGCATCAGGCGCGAAAGGGGAAGATGCCCGAGAGCGAGGATGGGTGGCATCTCGAGGTCGCGCTCGTGAGCCATCTCGAAAGCCTGTGCCGGCGGCCGGACCACGGCATCTGGGAGGTGCGCGGCGATCCACAGCACTTCACCCATTCCAAGGTGATGGCGTGGGTCGCGCTCGACCGCGCGATCAAGAGTGCCGAGCTGTGTCGCCTCGATGGGCCGATCGCGCGCTGGTCCGCGCTGCGCGCGGCACTGCACGACGAGATCTGCTCGCAGGGGTTCGACGCGAGCGTCGGATCGTTCATGCAGGCCTATGGCTCGCACGAGGTCGACGCGAGTCTGCTCCTCATGCCGCTCGTCGGCTTCCTGCCACCCAACGACGAGCGCGTCGTAGGCACGGTGCGCTGCATCGAGGAGCGCCTGCTCGTCGATGGCTTCGTCTACCGCTACGACTCGGCGCTCACCGACGACGGTCTGCCTCCGGGTGAGGGGGCCTTCCTCGCCTGCACCTTCTGGCTCGCCGACAACTATCTGTTGCAGGGCCGGCACCCCGAGGCACGTCGCCTGTTCGAGCACCTGCTGTCGATCCGCAACGACGTTGGCCTCCTCGCCGAGGAATACCATCCGATCCTCGCCCGCCATGTCGGCAACTTCCCGCAGGCCTTCTCGCACGTCGCGCTGGTGAGCACGGCGTTCAACATGCAGCGGTCAGGAAGGCGAGCGGCGCCGAGACGGAGCGACTAGCAGGGCACTACCGAACTGGGTACCCAGTACGGTAGTGCGTTCAGTACAGAGTACGGCAGTGCGTCCGCACGATTACGCTGCCGCCGTGTCGCTCGTCTCGGCGCGATCCGTCGCCGCGTTCGGCTGCTCGCCCAGGAACTCTACCCACTGCTTCTTGAGACCCGGATAGCGCAGCGCCGCTTCGACGAGGTCGAGGAAGCAATCGATGTTCTCGTCGAATCGCTTCTGCAACAGATCGTTCGACAACCGCCCATTCGCACCGAACGCCTCGTGCGCCTGCGCGAGCGAGAACATGTCCGGATAGACGCGCGCACCGAGGTGCTCGAGCGGGATTCGCAGCGACCATAGCCCGCGGTTGCCTCCCGCCATCGACGGAGATGCCGAAAGGAGGAAGCACTGCTTGCCGTTGAACGGCTGCGGACGGATGCGCGACGTCCAGTCGATCAGGTTCTTGAGCACTCCCGGCATCGAGGCGTTGTACTCGGGCGACGAGATCATCATCGCGTCGGCCGCCTTCAGCCGTCGGCAGAACTCCTTCGCCGGCTCGGGGATCGTCCCCTCGCTCTCCACGTCGCCGTCGTACGATGGACAGTCGAATTCGGCCATCGAGCCGCGGTCGACGCGTGCCCCGCGCTCCTCGACGACGTGCTGCGCCAGACCGGCCAGCCGGTCGTTGAGCGACCCCCGCCGGAGCGCCGCGCCGAAGATCAGCACGTTCAGGGGCCGATGTGTATCGGAAGGCATTGCGTACCTCGAGCGGTTGAAGTGAGTGCGGCGGAGGACTTGTGCACTTAGCGCACCCGTGTGGCAGGAGTTTGTGAAATGGTGAAATGGGAGCGGCCTCGGGACGCACGAGCATCCCGAGGCCGCCAGCGCATCGCACATCGCGCATCGCGGTTCAATCGATCGGCTTCAAATTCGCCACGATCTTCTCGCGTTGCGGCTCGAGGAACGGCGCGAGCACGACCTTCTCGCCGAGCGTCGCCGGATCCTCGTCGACGCCGAACCCTGGTCCGTCGGTAGCGATCTCGAACAGGATGCCGTTCGGTTCGCGGAAGTAGAGGCTGCGGAACCAGTAGCGGTCCACCTTGCCGCTGTTCGGGATGCCGACCGTGTTCAGCTTGTCCGCCCACGCGTCGTAGTCCGCGTCGTTCGATCGGAACGCGACGTGATGGACGCCTCCGGCGCCCGGCCGCGCCGGCTTGAGGCTCGGCTGCTCGGCGACGTGCAGCTCCGCCCCCACCCCGCCGGGACCCATCTCGTACACGTGCACGACGTCACCGGGGTTGTCGGCGTGCGCGTACTCGCGCACGGGACGCATGCCGATTGCCCGCAGCACCGCGTCGGTCGGTGCCAGCGCGGGCACGCTGAGCACGATGGGCCCCAGCCCGCGGATCTGATGCTCCGCCGACACGGGGCTCCGCTCCCATGGGTTCGCGTCGCCGACCCCGCCATCGGCGACGAGCGAGAGTCGCTGGCCCTCGGGGTCGTCGAAGTCGAGCGTCGGCCGCCCGTCTCGCTCCGCGATCTCGCCGGCGCGCACGCCGAGCTCGCCCAGTCGCGCCTTCCAGTAGTCGAGCGCATCGGGGCCGGCGACGCGCAGCGAGGTGCGCGAGATGGAGCGCGAGCCGCGCGACTCCGTCGGCACCGGCCAGTCGAAGAAGGTGAGGTCGGTGCCCGGCGTGCCCTTGGCGTCGGCATAGAACAGATGGTACGCGCTGACGTCGTCCTGATTGACGGAGCGCTTGACGAGGCGCATCCCCATCGTGCGCGTATAGAAGTGATGATTGTCCCGGATCTTCGCCGAGACCGCCGTCAGATGGTGGATTCCCTTCAGTTCGATGGTCATGTCGGTTCTCTCGTGTGAGCGCGCGGTCGCCGCTGCCGGCTCTCCCAGCGCATACGGCGTGCGCGCGCCGTGCAGAAAGTATCTTAGTACTAAGATTATTTGGAGTCAAGCGAGGGCGGCGGTGCCGACCGCCCTCATCCACGGACGTCAGGGCTGCCTCCCGATCGCGCGCAGCCGCCCGCGCGCCTCGTTGTTCGTCGAATCGCGGCGCACCGCTTCCCGGAACGCGTCGGCGGCGGCGTTCGTGTCGGCGCGCAGCAGCAGTACGTTGCCCCGGAACACGTACAGCCCCGACGATTTCGGGAAGTATTCCTCGTTCAGCTTCAGCAGTGCGAGGGCCTCGTCGAACTTGCCGGCGCGCGCGAGCCGAAACGCGGCGGTGTTGAGCGACGGCTCGCCAAAGTCGTACGAGTCGCGCCCGTAATAGCGGTCGCGTAGCGCGTGATAGGTGCGGATCGCCGAGTCGGCGCCGGAAGCCGCCGCCACGTCTCCCACGAGCATGGACAGGGGAACAGGCCGGTTCACGCCGCGGTGGCACGTCGCGCACGTCGCCATGAGTCCGGGTGACTTTCGGCCCGGAAGCGTGTCGACGCGGCGGTTCACCTCGGCCAGCATGAGCATCATCTGTCGCGCAACCTGCTTCGTGCGCTTCTCGTCGCTCGGAAAATCGAAGCTCGCGATCGGCGCGCCTTCCTTCCCGACGTGACAGTGCGTGCAGCGCACCCCGAGGTCGGACGAGAAGTTGCGCATGATCCCGAGCACTTCCGTCACGGGAGTCTCATGCGGGATGACCTTAGTGTTGACGAGGGAATCGGGCGGGAACTTCCCCGGGGCCTGCGCCGACGCGGAGCCGGCGAGGAGGACGATTGCAGCCAGGCTGGCGAGGGGACGTCGGCGCATGCGTTGCTCCGGATGGCGATCGATGATTGACCGGGGCCGCGGAATCCACGTCACTTCGAACGACGTGGCCGGTCGCCCAAAGTTGGCACGACGCTCGCACGCCGGACAGGGGATTGGGTGGGGCCATCGAGGGGAGGAGCGACATGCAAGCACCATACGACGGGCACGAGCATGACGACGACGCACCGGTCGGCCGAGTGCTAACACGGCGCGAGGCGCTGCGGTTGCTGGCGATGTCCAGTGCCGCGGTGCTCGTGGGCTGTGAACGAGGCGCGGGCGGGGCGACGACCGACACCGCGGCCGCGGCGGGGAGCGCGACGACGTCTGTCGCGTCGAATGGTGCCATGGCCTCGGCCGCGTCGATCCCGGCATGCGTGGTGCGGCCCGAGCTCACGGTCGGCCCCTACTTCGTCGACAAGCAACTGAACCGTAGCGACATTCGGATCGAGCCGGCGTCGGGCAGGGCGGTGGAGGGAGTGCCGCTCGCACTGGCGTTCAACGTCACCGAGGTCGGAGGCGGAAAGTGCACGCCGCTCGCCGGTGCGATGGTGGATGTCTGGCAGTGCGACGCGCACGGCGTGTACTCGGCGGTCAACGATCGAATGAGCGGCACCGATTCGTCCTCGCAAAAGTTCCTGCGGGGCTATCAGATCACCGACGCGAAGGGAGTCGCCGCCTTCACGACGATCTATCCGGGATGGTATCGCGGTCGGACGGTGCACATCCATTTCAAGATCCGGATGCCTGCCGGTGCCGCGCTCGCCGACCAGCGAGACCGGACGTACGAGTTCACGTCACAGCTCTTCTTCGACGAGGGTTTGAGTGATCGTGTGTACGCGCAGGCGCCGTACACGGGCAAAGGACAGCGCGACACGACGAACGCGAGCGACGGCATCTTCAGGGAGTCCGGCGGACAGCTGATGCTCGCCGTCGCGCCCTCGGGAGCAGGCTACAAGGCGTCGTTCGACATCGGGCTCGACCTCGCCAATACGGAGACGGGCAAGGCGGAGCGCAGCGACTTCTCCGAAGGTATGGGTGGGCCTCCGGGCGGCCCGGGTGGTCGGCGCGGGCCGCCGCCCGGAGGACGTCGCCCAGGCGGACCCCCGCCTGGCGCGCCGAGAGGGTGAGTCGGGGGTTTCCGCCCTCCCCAACTGGCCGACGCTCGCGCGTCGATCTAGCATCTCCGCATGACTCGACCGCACCGCCTGCTGGCGATGCTGCTGGCGTTCATCCCGCTACGGCTCCTCGCGCAGACGCCGGGTTATGCCGCGCTCGATTCCGCCGTCGCCGCGCGCGCGGCGTGGGGACGCATGATCGCGGCGCGGCGCAGCAACGATTTCAGCACCGCCCGCGTCGAAGCGCTCCGCGCAGCGACGGCGTGGCCGACCCAATCGGCGTATCAATGGGCGCGTGCCGTCTTCGCCGCGCGCACGGGCGACACCGCCGGCGCGCTCGCTGCCCTGCAAGCCTACGCCGCGCTCGGACTTGGGCGCGATCTCGGAGCCGATTCGGCGATCGCCGCACTGCGCGCCGCGCCTGGCTTCGACATCGTTCGCGTGGCGCACGACCGCAACCGCGCGCCGGTCGTGCGCGGCTCCGTGTTTCGCCAGACGCGCGACAGCACCATGTGGCCCGAAGGCGTCGACTTCGACACGCGCTCGGGAGCGTTCTACGTCGGGAGCATTCGCCGCCGCACGGTCGTACGCGTCGGCCGCGATGGCGGCACGCGCGATCTCTGGCCTGCGGGGGCGAAGGGCATCGGCGCGGTGCTCGGCGTCCGCGTCGATGCCGTGCGTCGCCGAATCTGGGCGACGACGTCTGGGATCAGGCAGATGGCGGGCTACGCGCCCGGCGACAGCGCGATCGCGGCGCTGCTTCGCGTCGATGCGCGCACGGGCCGCGTCGAGCGGCGCTGGGATCTTCCCGTCATTCCGGGCGGGCACGTGCTCGGCGACGTGGCCCTGGGCGCTCGCGGCGAGGTGTGGGTCACGGACTCGAACGAGCCGGTGCTGTATCGGCTGCGTCCCGGTGCGGACACGCTCGAGCGCTTCCGTCACCCGCTCTTCCGAAGCCTGCAAGGGATGGCGCCGACCACCGACGGCCGGTTCGTGTACGTGGCGGACTACTCGCACGGGCTGCTGCGAGTGCGGGTGAGCGACGGCTCGGTCATCCGGCTCGCCGACGCGCCTGGCTCGACGTCGCTCGGCTGCGACGGAATCGTGCTTCACCGCGGCGCGATCGTGGCCGTGCAGAACGGAGTCGCACCGGCGCGGATCGTCCGCTTCGCCCTCAACCTCGCGGGGGACAGCATCATGACGGCGCGAGTGCTCGACCAGCAGCCGGCACTCGCCCCCGAGCCGACGATCGGCAGCATGGTGGGCGATCGTTTCGTCTACGTGGCGAATGGCCAGTTCGAAGCCTACGACGACGAGGGGCGCCGGCGGCCGAACGCGACGCTCACCGGCGCGCGGCTCATCGTGGTGCCCGTGACAGACGAGTCGCACTGACGTGAGCGACCTGCTGGCGGCGCGCACGCAGATGGCGGTCTCGCTCGGCTTCCACATCGTGTTCGCCGAGATCGGGATCGCGATGCCGCTCATGATGGTGCTCGCCGAGTGGCGATGGCGTCGGACGGGCGAGCGGGCGTACCTCGATCTCGCGCATCGATGGGCGAAGGGGACGGCGGTGCTGTTCGCCGTCGGCGCGGTATCGGGCACCGTGCTCTCGTTCGAGCTGGGACTGCTGTGGCCCGGCTTCATGCGCTACGCGGGCGCGCTGATCGGGATGCCCTTCTCACTCGAGGGGTTCGCCTTCTTCCTCGAGGCGATCTTCCTCGGGATCTACCTCTACGGGTGGGAGCGCGTCGGCCCACGCGCACACCTCACGGCAGGCGCGGTCGTCGCGCTGAGCGGCGCGGCGTCCGCCGTGTTCGTGGTGCTGGTGAACGCGTGGATGAACGCCCCGACCGGGTTCACTCTCGACTCATCGGGCGGCTTCGCGACAATCGATCCCGTGGCTGCGATGCTGAGCCCCGCCGCGTTCCCGCAGGCACTGCACATGCTGCTCGCCGCGTATGCCGCGACGGGCATGGCGGTGGCCGGCGTACATGCGTTCATGCTGCTCCGCGGCGCCGCGCGCGACTTCCACCGGCGGGCACTGACGATCGCGCTGCTCGTCGGCGCGCCGGCGGCGCTGCTGCAGCCGCTCTCCGGCGACGTGAGCGCGCGCGTCGTCGCGACGACGCAGCCCGTGAAGCTCGCCGCGCTGGAGGGGCAGTGGCCGACGGAGCGCGGCGCGCCGCTCCGCATCGGCGGATGGCCGGACGCGGCGCGCGAGGAGACGAAATGGGCGCTGGAGATCCCGTACGGGCTGTCTCTGCTCGCATTCCACGATCCATCGGCCGAGGTGACGGGGCTTCGCACCGTCGCGCCGGCCGACCGACCGCCGGTGGCGGTGGTGCATCTCGCCTTTCAAACAATGGTGGGTCTCGGAAGCGCGATGGCGCTCCTGGCGCTGTGGACCGCCTGGAGTGCATGGCGTCGCCGCCCGCTGGACGAGCAGCAGATGCTGCTGCGGGCGATGGTGCTCGTCACGCCGTTCGGGTTCCTCGCGACGGAAGCCGGGTGGATCGTCACCGAAGTCGGGCGGCAGCCGTGGGTCGTGCAGGGGCTGATGCGAACGTCGGCCGCCGTGACGCCGATGCCGGGCCTCGTCGTGCCCATGATTGTCTTCACCCTGCTCTACCTCGGGCTGGGCGCGATCGTCGTCGCATTGATCGCGTCCCTCGTGCGCGAGACGGCGCGCACCACCGCATGAACGCCACGAGCATGGGGCTACCCGAGGTCGTGGCGGCGATCATGGTGCTCGCGCTCAACGCGTACGCGCTCACCGGTGGCGCCGACTTCGGGGGCGGCGTGTGGGACCTGCTCGCACGCGGACCGGGCCGCGAGGCGCAACGCGCCCTGATCGCCGAGCAGATCGCGCCGATCTGGGAGGCGAACCACGTCTGGTTGATCCTCGTCGTCGTGATGCTGTTCACCGCCTTCCCGGCCGCGTTCGCCGCGCTCGGCATCGTCCTGCACATCCCGCTCACCCTGATGCTGCTCGGCATCGTGGCGCGCGGATCGTCGTTCGTGTTCCGCAGCTACGGTGCGCGCGACGACGCGAGCCAGCGGCGCTGGGGCCGCGTGTTCGCCATCGCCAGCGTCGTCACGCCGCTGCTGCTCGGCATGATCGTCGGAGCAATCGTCTCGGGCGCCGCGGGCATCGCGGCGGCAAGCGTGTCGTCCGCTCCCGGCGCTTCGAGGCCGTCCTACGTGTCGCTGTACGTCACGCCCTGGCTGGCGCCCTTCCCGTTCGCCATCGGCGTGCTGGCGCTGGCGATGTTCGCGTTCCTCGCCGCGGTGTATCTCGCCGTGCGGGAGCCCGCGCTCCGCGACGCATTCCGGCGGCGCGCGTTCTGGTCGGCGGGCGCGATGTTCATCGCGGCGTTCGGCGCGCTCGGGGTCGCGGGAATGACGACGCCGCACGTGATGGGTGGATTGATGCGCGGCGGTGCGCTCGTTCTCCAGCTCGTGATCGCCCTCGCCGCGCTCGCCGCGATCTGGGCGGTGTACGAGCGGCGTTGGCGATTCGCGCGCATTGCCGCCGCGGCGCAGGTGTCGTTGATCCTGTGGGGCTGGGTGCTCGTGCAGGCACCGTACGTGTTGCCGCCGACGATGACCATCCGCAACGCTGCCGCGCCACGCGTCACGCTCGAGCTGCTGCTCGGTGCGCTGGCGGCGGGTGCGGTGCTGCTGCTGCCGGCGCTCTGGTACCTGTTCCGCACCTTCGCGGCTGAACGGCGGCTGCACTAGCTCCACGTCGGAGCGTTCGCCCGGTCAGACGACCCCACTTGCGCTCCGCCTTGGAGCGCTGTATGATGATCATCATATGAGCGCCGCCGCGAAGAGACGAACCGCCTCCAGCCGAAAGGAAGCCACGCATGAACGCATTGTCGAAGCCGCCGCGCGCGCCATCCGGCGCAGCGGCTACGACGGCACGGGCGTCGCGGACGTCATGAGGGATGCTGGGCTGACCCACGGCGGCTTCTATGCGCACTTCCCCTCACGCGAGGCCATGCTGGCGGAGGCGGCGGATCGTGCGGGCGCCGAATCCAACGCCGCGTCGGCGCGGATCACCGCTGGCGCGCCAGGGGAGGACGCGCTACAGGCGCTCGTGCGGGCCTACCTCTCGAAGGCGCACGTCGAAAACGTGGAGCTAGGCTGTCCTGTGGCTGCGCTCGGGTCAGAGATCCCGCGCCAGGCGCCCGAGGTTCGCCGCGCGGCCACGCGCCGTATCAAGGAGATGATCGATCTCCTCACTCGCCAGTCGCCGGATTGGGGGCAGCCAGGGGCGCACGAGCGGGCCCTCGCCACTGCGTCCACGATGATCGGCGCCTTGGTGTTGGCGCGCGCCGTCGATGACCCCAGACTGTCCGACGCGGTGCGCGAGGCGGCACTGAAGCACCTCGCTCCCACCGGGACCTGACTGGCTTCGCAAAAGTCGGGTCTGCGCACGCTCAGGAATATGATGTACATCATATTTGCCGGAACACTGAACCACACCACCACGAGGACATCATGAAAGGCAAGATTGCGCTCGTTACCGGTGCCTCGTCCGGCATCGGCGAAGCCACGGCAGCGCGGCTCGTCCAGGCAGGATATGCCGTCTACGGCACCAGCAGACGCGGCGCTGAAGCAGGTCGGCGGTCGTACGGCATGCTGGCCCTCGACGTCACGAGCGACGCATCAGTCGACGCCGTGGTCAGGGAAGTGATCCGGCTGGAAGGCCGCGTCGACTTGCTCGTGAACAATGCGGGCTTCAGTGTCGCTCCCGCGGGCGCGGAAGAGAGCTCGATCGAGCAGGCCCGGTCGATCTTCGATACGAACTTCTTCGGGATCGTTCGGATGACGCGTGCGGTCGTGCCGCACATGAGGCGTCAAGGCGGAGGTCGCATCATCAACATCGGTTCGGTGCTCGGTTTCCTGCCGATGCCGTACGGGGCGCTCTATGCGGCGACCAAGCACGCGATCGAGGGATATTCGGAATCGCTCGACCACGAACTCCGCACGCGTGGCATCCGCGTCTCGGTCATCGAGCCAGCCTACACGAAAACGGCGTTCGACGCTCACTTCGTGGAGCCGGACGCGAAGGTCGACGAGTATCGCGAAGTTCGTGCGGCAGTTGGCAAGAGGCTGAAGGAAGTGATGGCGACGGCCGACGACCCTGGCGTCGTCGCCGACGTGGTGCTTCATGCTGCGAACGCGGCTCGACCAAAGCTTCGATACCCAGCCGGTGGCGTCGCGACCCGCCTGCGCCTGCTGCGCCGATTCGCGCCCGCTGGCGTGATGGACGCTGGGATTCGCAAGGACCTGCGACTCAGCGCCTGAAACGGTGTCGCTACGGCTCGAGTCTCGTCCCGCTCGGCGGGATGCCAGATGTCACTCAGCAGGCCATTCGCGACAGAGGAGACAGACAACGCCAGTGAAGGCATTCATCCTCGACCATTACGGAAGCGCCGATCGTGTGCGTGCCGGCGAAATGCCACAGCCTGAACCGGGGAAGGATGACGTCTTGGTCCAGGTCCACGCTGCTGGCGTGAACCTGCTCGACACCAAGATCAGGAACGGCGAGTTCAAGGTCATCCTGCCGTATCGCCTGCCGATCATCCTGGGCCACGACGTCGCGGGGATCGTCGTCCGAGTCGGAGCTCGAGTACGGCGATTCAAGCCGGGCGACGAGGTCTATGCGCGGCCGGCTGACGGGCGAATCGGCTCGTTCGCGGAATTCATCGCAATCAAAGCAGATGACGTGGCAAGTAAGCCGAAGAGCCTCACGATGGAAGAAGCGGCTTCCATCCCCCTGGTTGGCCTGACCGCCTGGCAAGCGCTGATCGAACGCGCGCAGCTCAAGAGCGGGCAAAAGGTTCTCATCCACGCGGGCTCCGGTGGCGTCGGCACCTTTGCCATTCAGTTGGCGAAGCATCTCGGCGCGACGGTGGCGACGACCACGAGCACGGCCAACGTGGACCTGGTCAAGAGCCTCGGCGCGGACATCGTGATCGACTACAGAACAGAGGACTTCGCAGAGGTGCTCCGTGACTACGATGTTGTTTTGCACAGCCTGGACAAGGCAACGCTCGAGAAATCCCTGCGAGTGCTGAAGCCCGGCGGACGACTCATCTCCATCTCTGGCCCACCTGATGCGGCGTTTGCACGAAGCATCGGCGCGTCATGGATCTTGAGACTGGTCATGGGTGCCTTGAGCTACGGCATTCGAGCGAAAGCGAAGCGCCGCCAAGCGCGATACTCGTTTCTTCTGATGAGAGCGAGTGGCGATGAGTTGACGCAGATCGCTGCTCTCATCGATGACGGAATCATTCGCCCAGTCATGGATCGAGTCTTCCCGTTCTCTTCGACCAAGGAGGCCATCGCCTACGTCGAAGGAGGACGCGCAAAAGGCAAGGTCGTCGTCTCGCTGAGGTGAAGCACGGCACGGCAGGTAATCACCGGGTTAGTTCTCCGCGACAGGAGCGCCACATGAGCGCGTCTCAGGACGTCAAAGTCAGTTGGAAGAACGTGCCAACGCAGTCGGTCACCGCTGGCGGAGTGACGTTCGCGTTCCGCGAGCTCGGGACGGACAATCCCGGCCCGCCGGTGGTGTTCCTCATTCACCTGGCTGCCGTCCTGGACAACTGGGATCCTCGAGTCATTGATGGCTTTGCGGCAAGGCATCGCGTGATCACGTTCGACAACCGAGGCGTCGGCGCATCGAGTGGCTCACCGGCGAGCTCGATCGAGCAGATGGCCCAGGACGCAATCAGCTTCATCAAAGCCATGGGTTTCGAACAGGTGGACCTTTTCGGGTTCTCGATGGGCGGGATGATCGCGCAGGAAATCGCGCTGATGGAGTCGCAACTCGTACGAAAGATGATCATCGCGGGAACAGGCCCCGCCGGCGGCGAAGGCATCAGGGCGGTAGCTCGTGTCACGTACTTCGACATCGTCCGGGGCTTTCTCACTCAGCAAGACCCGAAGCAGTTCCTGTTCTTCACCCGGACGCCGGGCGGGATCCGCGCTGGCAAAGAATTTCTGGCGCGATTGCAGGAACGCTCCCAGCACCGTGACAGGGAGGCCACCGTCACGGTGCTGCTCGCGCAGTTGAAGGCGCTGCGCCGCTGGGGCTCGAAGGAGCCGGCGGATCTGTCGAAGATTCGCCAACCAGTGCTCGTCGCCAACGGCGACAGTGATCGCATGGTACCAAGCACGAACACGCTCGACCTGGCGCGGCGTCTTCCGAACAGCGACTTAATTATCTATCCCGACGCCGGACACGGCGGAGTGTTCCAGTTCCACGCGGACTTCGTGCCCAAGGCGCTCGAGTTCCTCGCCCGATGATCCCCGTGAGTGAGCCAGAGCGGTGATCGCGGTCGTCGAAACAGGACGTGCGAAAGGCAAGGTCACCGTCGACCGGGATAATCAAAGCGGCCGTCACCGTGGCGCGGGGGTCGCGCGCGGGAGCACGACGGTGAAGGCGCTCCCCTCGCGCGGCGTGCTCTCGACCGTGAGGTCGCCGCCCATGGCGCGCGCGAGATCGCGGCTGATCGCGAGCCCGAGTCCGGTGCCTTCGTGCCGGCGCGCGAGGTCACCGCGCACTTGCACGAACGGATCGAAGATCACGTGCAGCTTGTCGGCGGGGATCCCGATGCCCGTGTCGCGGATGTGGAGGCGCACGTGCTCGGCGTCCGTCGAGCAGGACATCGCCACCCGGCCACCCGAGTCGGTGAACTTCACAGCGTTCGAGAGCAGGTTCACGAGGATCTGACGCAGTTTCTCCGGATCGGCCCGCGCGATGATGTCCGGCGCGCACTCCGCCGTCTGCAGCGTGAGCCCCTTGGCTCTCGCCTGCGGCGCGACGAGCGATTCGGCGGCGATGAGCGACTCGCGCACGACGACGTCGTCGATGTCGTACGTCACCGTCCCCGTCTCGAGCTTCGCGTAGTTCAGCACCTCGTTGATCAGCCCGAGCAGGTGGCGCTGGCTCGACTGGATGCGATGCAGGTCCTCGCGCTGCTCCGCCGTGATCGGGCCGCGAATCCCCATCTCGAGCAGCTCCGCGTAGCCGCCGATGGCGTTGAGTGGCGTACGCAGCTCGTGCGACATCACGGCGAGGAACTGGCTCTTGGCGCGATTGGCGGCTTCGGCGAGCCGGTACGCTTCCTCCACCACTGTCCGCGCGTGCTGCTCGAGGTCGTACAGCCGCTCCACCTCGCGCCGCGCCAGCACCTGCTCGGTGACGTCGGTGCCGTGCGCGATGACGCCGACGCGCTCGTCGTCTCCCTCGACGAGCGGGAGATAGACGAAGTCGAGGAAGCGCTCCTCGGGCTCGGCGCCAGGCGTGCGTGAGATGCGCACCGGCACCTCGCGCCCGACGTACGGTGTGCCGGTGGCGAGCACCTGGTCGAGCAGATGCTTGAAGCCCTGTTCGGCCATCTCGGGGAGCGTCTCGAGCAGCGGCTTGCCGATCAGCTCACGCTTTCCGACCAGGCGGAAGTACGCGTCGTTGGCGAGCGCGAACACGTGCTCCGGGCCACGTACGACGGCGAGGAAGGCGGGCGCCTGCTTGAAGACATACTCGAGTCGAGAACGCTCCACCTCGAGCGCCCGGAGCAGCCGCTCACGCTCGGCGTTCGCCGTGCGCGACGCGGTGACGTCGTTGAACAGGACGGCGATGCGGCGCTGGGAGGGGCGACCGATACGGAACGCGAAGGCGTCGTACCAGCGTCCGCTCGACGCCGCCGGTGCCTCGATGCGGATTGGTTCACCGGTGAGCGCGACCTTTCCGTACGTCTGCATCCAGAAGTCGTCCCATCGGCGACCGAGCTCGCTGTGCAGCTTGCCGGACGGATCCGAGAGCCCTGTCTGCCGCATGAACGCCGGGTTCACCTCGACGAAGCGGCAGTCGACCGGCTCGTTGCGCTCGTCGAACAGCATCTCGACGACGCAGAGTCCCTCGTCGAGCGACTCGAACAGGGCGCGATACCGTGCCTCGCTCTCACGAAGTGTGAGCTCCGCCCGTCGACGCTCCTCGAGCAGTTGCTCGCGCTCGCGCTGGCCGATGACGCGCGTCGTCGTCTCCTGGCACACGACGAGCGTGCCGGCGATCTGCCCGTCCTCGTCGCGCACCGGGCTGTAGCCGTACGTCCACCAGACGTCCTCGAGGCGGCCGTTGCGCTCGATGGGCAGGTACTGATCCTCGTGCCAGGTCGCCTCGCCGGTCGTCATGACCTGCTCGATCTGCGGGCCGATCACCTCCCAGATGTCGGTCCAGCACTCGCGTCCGGGCATGCCGAGGGCGCGCGGGTGCCGGCCCTCGGCGCCGAAGCTCGGGCGATAGGCATCGTTGTAGATCTGAATCAGTTCGCGTCCCCACCACAGGAACATCGGGTTCCGCGACGCGAGCAGGATCCCGGTGGTGGTCCGGAGACTCTGCGGCCACGTGGTCGAAGGGCCGAGGGGCGTCGACGACCAGTCGAAGGCGCGGCAGAGCGCGCGCATCTCGCCGGGGCCATCGAACAGTGGATCCGAAGCGACGCTGCTCGCCGCCATCGCGCTGGAGATCGACGTCGTGGTGTCCCCGGTGCACGCTGTACCACGGGCTCCGCCGCGCCGATCGACTTCGCCGGCCGTCGAAGCAGTCTCGCCGAATAACGTACCCCCTGGCCGTCGCAATCGGGAGGCGGAGTATCTTCTGGCGATGGCCGAGCCCGTCGAGCGTGCGCCGCACACGCCGCGCGGTGGTCGGGCTGGTGGCGATGTGATGGAGCGCGCTCGCGCACGCCTTCTGCAAGGAGTCCCAGCGGTACTCGCACGGGGCGACGAGATGGCGATGCGGAAGCGACGGAAGCGCTCGATGCTCGAGACCGCGCTGCGCGGCGGAGCGGCCGGAGTGGTTGGCGGATTGGCGATCAGCCTCGTCGAGCGCGAGGTGCTGGCGCGTATCGCGGGTGGCGCGCGTCATCGGTCGTCGTGGGACGACCTCGCGGCGCGCGGGCTCAGACGCGTCGGCGTGCGCGTCGGTGACGGAGGCGGCCGTATCGCCACGGGTGTGGCGACGCAACTCGCCTACGCCGGCGTGCTTGGCGCGACCTACGCCGTGCTCCGCGACGAGGCGCGCGAGTCGCGCGCGGGACGCATCCTGCTCGATGGTGCGCTCACGTACGCGGCGAGCCTCGTCTTCCCCGATCGCCCCACGCCGGCGCGCCGCGGGCGGCGGCTCGCGCTGCGCCGCAAGATCGTCGATCCGGTGAACCCGGCCGACGCGTTCGTGCGTGTCACCGCGATGACACTGGGTGCGATCCGCTAGTCTGCGCGTCCGCTACGTTGCTCGGCCTGTCACCGCGCGATAACATCAGCCGACCTTCAAGGAGCCGTTATGTGGATCGCGGTCCTCATCGTGTTGGCGATCCTCGCCGCCTTCGCCACGGCGTCGTTCAAGATCGTCGGGCAGGCCGAGGTGATGGTGATCGAGCGCCTCGGCCGCTTCCATCGCGTCGCACGCTCGGGGCTCAACGTCCTCATCCCGTGGTTCGAGCGCCCGCGGTCGATCGACGTGCGCTACTTCGAGGTCGCGGTCGGCGGCCAGAAGAAGATCACCGCCGGCTCGACGACGCGCATCGATCTGCGCGAGCAGGTGCTCAACTTCCCGAGCCAGCCGGTGATTACGAAGGACAACGTGACGATCGACATCGACGCGGTGCTGTACTACCGCGTGGCCGATCCGCAGAAGGCGACCTACGCCGTCCAGAACCTGCCGTACGCGCTCGAGACGCTGACGCGCACGACGCTGCGCAACATCGTCGGCGAGATGGAGCTCGACGCCACGCTGGCCAGCCGCGACGCGATCAACACGCGGATGCGTGAGGTGATCGAGGAGGCGGCGATCGGCTGGGGAGTGGATCTCACGCGCGTCGAGCTGCAGGCGATCGAGCCACCGCGCGACATCAAGCAGTCGATGGAGCTGCAGATGCGCGCCGAGCGCGAGCGGCGCGCCGCCGTGACGAACGCGGAAGCGACGAAGCGCGCCGCGATCCTCGAGTCGGAGGGTGTGCGCGAGGCGCAGGTGCGGCGCGCCGAGGGCGAGAAGGATGCGGCGATCCTCCGCGCGCAGGGGCTGGCCACCGCGCGCCTCGCGATGGCGGAAGCGGAGGCGCAGGCGCTCACGCGCATCGCCTCGGCGCTCCCCGAGGGTGAGGCCGCGATGTACCTGCTCGGTGTGAAGTACCTCGAGGCGCTGCCCAAGATCACCGAAGGATCGGGCACGACGATCTTTCTCCCCGCCGAGGCGACCGGCGTCATGGGCGCGATCGGCGCGATGAAAGAGCTACTCGTCAAGAGCGGTTCGTCGTCGGCGAAGGGTGGAACAGCGCCGCCGCCGCGGGCCAGGACGTCGCCACCGCCGTCGCAGGCGCCACCACCGCAGCTCGGCTCGGGCACGGCTCGGCCGGCCGCCGATAACGACGACGCGGACGACGGACTTGACGGCACACCCGTCGCCGACCTCTGACCTTGGCCACACCGATCACGCGCGAGCGAGCCGAGCGGATCGCGCGGGCGCACGCATGCGAGAACTGCGGCGAGTACAGCTTCAAGAAGCTCGTCGTCAAGCCCGCCGACGCGAGCCTGCGTGACGAGCTCAATGCCGTGTGGGTGGCCACCAAGGTCTGTGGCGTGTGCGGGCTCCAGCAGGAGCTGGGGCTCGACGAGGATGGAGACATCGTCTTCGTGAGCTGAGGGCGGCGCGCCGCCCTCAGCTCACCCGCCCCGCGACCGCGGTCCCGTCGCCAGCAACGCGTACGTCGCGGTCACCGCCTCGCTCCGCGCGAGCAATGCGCGCGCGGCATCCGGCGCGCGCTTCTGCGCCAGCTCCGTGAGCCGCGCGAGGAACTCCATCATCGTCGCGGGAAGGATCTTGTGCTCGGCGCTCTTCCAGAGCGTCACCGAGCGCCACTGGCCGCGCCACGTCCGGTGTGACAGCACCTTCACCTGCTCGTGCTCGTCCAGGCACACGCGCCCGCGCAGGGCGTGGATCGCCGGCGTTTCCGCCTCCTTGAGATGACCGCCCGTGAGTGCCCAGTGCTGGATGCGTCCCTGTCGCATCGGGAGCTTCTCTGGGTCGATCAGCGGCAGGTCGAGCACCTGGCGCATCACGAGGATCCCGGCCGCAAGCGCGGCGATGCGATTCTCCTCGACGGCAGTGAGCTGCATCGCGAACCGGTTGATCTGGTCGCACCGCGCGACGAGATCGGCGAGCGCCTTCGGCGTGGGGGCTTCGACGGACTGCTGCATTGAACGCTGAATGGCGAGAGGCGAAGTGCGCTGATGCGGACACAGCCATGGCCCGCGGCGGCCGCGACCGGTAGAGCATGGCAGAGAACAGTCATGCAAGAGATGGCGCAGTGATCGGGGTCACTCCTTCGCGGAGCACGCCCTGCCCCACCCCGGTAGCCCGAGGACGAGCGCGTTCGTCTCAGCAGCCTAACGGCGTTCGCGTGACGAGCCTAGTCCCCGCCGAGCGTGCATCTCGCGCGCTCCACCGCTTCGGCCTCGCTCCACGTCGCGCCGAGTGCGGCCGCCGTCGCGAGACGCTCGGTGCCGATCTGCTGGCTCAGGGTGCGACGCGTCTGCTCGAGCAGCGCCCGCTCGACGGGGAACATGCTGATGGAGAGCGCGCGGCAGACGCCGTCCGCCGCTCCGACGAAGCTCGCGGCCTCCAGGAGCACCGCATCGCTGGCGTCGTCATTGTGCGCACGTGCGAGGCAGAGTCGCGCCGCCGCCTCGAGGCTGTGGGGCAGACAGGCGCGCGAGCCGAGTGCGTGGAAGCAGTGCATGCTCTCCCAGGTCAGCTTCGCCGCGGCACTCCAGTCGCGCTCCATCACCAGCACGCGTCCGTACATCTCGTCGAGGTGCTGCGCCCACGAGCTGTCGCCCGACTCCAGCGCCGCGCAGCGGCCGTGCTCGCAGTGCTCCCGCGCCAGCGCCGCATCACTGTCGAGCAGCGCGAGCCCCGCGAGGTGGTAGCGCACCTTGGTGATCAGCGCGCGGTCGCCCTGTGCCGTCGCGAGGCCGAGCGCTTCCCGCAACCGCACGTTCGCCCGGTCCGATGCACCCACGGCGACGTCCGCGGCCGCGAGCGTGGTGAGCGTCGTCGCGAGCACGGGCGCGTCGCCGACGTCGCGCGCCGTGACCAGCATCTCTTCGAGCAGCTCCCACGCGCGCGTCGAATCACCGACCTTGAGCAGGATCTCGCCGAGTCCTTCGCCCGTGCGTGCCTGCAGGAGCGCGTCCGTCGTCATCGCGGCGAGCGCCGCCGCCTGCTCGTGGTGCGTGCGTGCGGACGCCTCGTCGCCGAGGAACATCTCCAGTCTCGCGCGCTGGTCGAGCACGGTCGCGCGGTCGGCGTACGCGGCGGCCGGCGCCAGCGCGAGCGCACGGCGGTACCACCCGAGCGCTTCGCTCCACAGGCCCGAGAAGTACCAGTAGCGGCCGAGCGAGCTGACCGACCGGGCGAGCCGCTCGGGCTCGCGCTGCGCCGTCCACTCGAGCGCGGCGAGCAGATTGCCGTGTGCGACGGCGTAGCGCGCGAGCACCTCCGCCTGCCGCGCCGTCGGGACGAGCTCGTTCCATCGCTCGGCGTTCGCCAGGAAGTGGCGCGCATGCCGGCGCGTCCAGCTCGCGACGTCCGCGTCCTCGGCGAGCCGCTCGGCCGCGTACGCGCGCAGCGTGACGAGCATGTCGTAGCGCGGCTCGTCGGCGTCGCCGCGGCGCACGATGAGGTTGCGCTCGAGCAACGCGTGCAGGCCGTCGACGATCGCCGGCAGATCCCATGCGTCGTGTTCATCCGCGAGCACGGCATCGACCTCCTCCAGCGACCAGCCGCCGACGAACAGCGAGAGCCGGCGGAACAGCGTGCGCTGGCGCGCGTCGAGCAGATCGTAGCTCCAGGCTACTGTCGCGCGCAGCGTGCGCTGGTGCGGTGCGCGATCGCGGCCGCCGCCGGTGAGCAGCGACAGCGGCGTGTCGAGCATCGACAGCAGCCGCGCGGGTGGGAGGGTGCGCACGCGCGCCGCCGCGAGCTCGATGGCGAGCGGGATTCCGTCGAGTCGGCGGCAGATCTCCGCCACCACCGGTGCGGAGCGCTCGTCGAGCACGAAGCTCGGCTCGGCGTCGAGCGCCCGCTCGGCGAACAGGCGCACCGCGTCGCTCTCGGCGATCCGCGCCGCATCGTCGTCCGCGAGCGGCGTCGCCAGCGGCGGCACGGCGAACTCGCGCTCCGCGCTGATGTGCAGCAGGAATCGGCTCGTCGTGCACACCGTCGCGTTCGGGGCGCGCTCGATCAGTTGCGCGAGCGGGGAGGCCGCGTCGAGCACGTGCTCGAAGTTGTCGAGCACCAGCAGCTGTCGCGCCGACGCGAGCCGCTCGGCCACCAGCTCCACGATCGGGCGGAACAGATCCTCCTCGACGCCGAGTGCCTGCGCGATCGCCGGCAGCACGCGATCGGGCTCCGATACCGGCGTGAGGTCGACGAACGTCACGCCTCCCGCGAACCGATCGGCCACCTTCGCCGCCGCCTCGAGCGCCAGGCTCGTCTTTCCCACCCCACCGGGCCCGCTGAGCGTGACGAGCCGCGCATCATCGCGCACGAGGAGCGCCGCCAGTCGCTCGAGCTCGTCCGCGCGACCGACCAGCCGGTGGCGCGGGTGCGGGAGCGTCGCGCGCATCGACGTCCGCACGGCTCCGGTGACGTCGACGGAGTCGGGTGCACCGCCACGCAGCAGTCGCTCCACGACCACGCCCAGCTCGCGCACGCTGCGCATGCGCGCGTCGGCGTCCTTGTGCAGCATGCGCATGATCGCGTCATCGAGCGGCGGGGGCACGTCGGGACGGATCGCGCGGAGGCGGCGCGGCTCGCTGGCGACGATGGCGGCGTGCAGCATCCCCGCCGACACACCGGTGAACGGGCGCTGCCCGGCGAGCGCCTCGTACAGGACGACGCCGAGCGCCCAGATGTCGTCGGACGGGCCGGCCGGCGCGCCGTCCCATCGCTCCGGGCTCATGTATGCGAGCGTGCCTCGGACGACGCCGTCCGGTCGCGCCGTCGTCCCGTCGAACATCTCCGCGATTCCGAAGTCGGTCAGACGCGGTGTGCCGTCGGCGGCGAGCAGCACGTTGGCCGGCTTCACGTCGCAGTGCGCGATGCCGAGCCGGTGCGCGCGCGCGAGGGCGTCGCTCAGGTCGAGCGCGATGGTCAGCACGCGCTCCACCGGGAGGCGCTGATCGCGCCCCAGCGAATCGGCGAGGCTGCCGCCGGGCACGAGCTCCATCACGATGCACGGCACGCTCGCCGTCTCGAATACCGCGAGCACGGAGACGATGTTGGGGTGCGCCGTGGCGCGCAGGATCGCGCCTTCGCGCGCGAGGCGCGCCACGAGCTCGGGGCGGTGCTCGCTCCCGGGCCGGAGCCGCTTCACCGCCACCGGGCGAGCCTCGCGCTCGTCGAACGCCGCGTGCACCTCACCCATCCCGCCCTCGCCGAGGAGGGAGCCGAGAACGAAGCGGTCTGCGAGCCTGAGCGAGCCGTTCATGAGACGAGAGCGCGCGGGGAGGTGGGAGCGCTGCCAAGATCGCTCGGCACGCGGCGCGGCGACAGACGCGCCGCGTACGAGCGATCCTGGGAGCGAGCGGTCACTTCCGCGCCGTAGTGGTGGGGCCAGCGCCCTTCACTTCGACGAGCACGAACGTCATCGGCGCGCGGCCGACGTTCTCCGAGCTGTGAGCCGCTTCGCCCGGCAGCCAGCCAGACTCGCTCGCCTTCGGCGCCCACGTCTCCTTACGGCCGTCGGCGTAGACGACCTTCATCGTGCCGGGCCGGGTCACGTAGTACCAGCCGGCGGGGTGCGTGTGCATCGGGTCCTTCGCGCCGGCCGGCAGCGTGCTCTCGATCACGCGCACCTGCGCGTTCTCGACCAGCACGCGAGCGTGGCTCGGCGCCACGGCCACGATGTCCTGTGCATGTGCGGACGGCGCGAGTACGGCCGCGGCGATGCTCGCGACGGCGAGGGTTCTGATGAGCGTCTTCATGGTCGTCGATCTCCGATTGACGTTGGGATGAGCATGGTGAGGCGTGGACCGGGACTGTCCGCGCTTGACGCACCTCCGGGGGCGGCGCACGATTGGCTCCCCGGGCGTCACACTCACATACCGGAAAGTGCCGCGAACCGGCTCACCGCCCTCCCCGTACGGACGTCGATGACCAACGAGCCTCTACCGGATGCACCCGTGCGCGGCGAGCTCACGCGCTGTCTCGACGCCGCCGCCGGAGGTGACCGCGCCGCGTTCGATCGCGCGTTCGCTCTGCTCTACGACGAGCTCGCGCGGCTCGCCCATGCGCAACGACGGCGCTGGGTCGGCAACGAGACGTTCGACACGACGGTTCTCGTCCACGAAGCCTACCTGAAGCTGCTCGGCGCGGACGACGGCTCCTCGCAGCCGAACGGTGATGCGGACGCTGCGGCACCCGACGGCGTACGATGGAGCTCGCGCCGGCACTTCTTCGCCATCGCTTCGCGCGCCATGCGCCAGCTCCTCGTGAACTACGCCGAGCGTCAGCGCGCCGCGAAGCGTGGCGGCGATGAAGTCGCCGTGCCCCTCGATGCGCTCGGCGAGGCGGGGCCGGACGCGCCACGCTTGGATGCGGAATGGCTCGTCGCCAACGACGCGGCGATGTCGGACTCGGCCGACGAGATCCTCGCGCTACACGCCGCGCTGCAACAGCTCGCAGAACGCGACGCGCGTCAGGCGCGCATCGTCGAGTGCCGCTTTTTCGGCGGCCTCTCCATACCCGAGACCGCCGAGGCGCTCGGCATCTCTGCCGCGACGGTGAAGCGCGATTGGCAGAGCGCTCGCGAATGGCTGTACGCCGCGCTCCCGCGCGTGCGTGAGGAGCTTTCGCCCGAGACCTGACCTCGCGTGCGATCGGCGCTGCATGCGACGTGAGTGCAAGGTGGGTTGATTGGTTTGATGGTGGGTTCGGTCGATCCCACCAACCCACCACCCAACCAACCCACTCACCGATTCACCACGTCCCCCTCGACGCCGCCTGCCCGGCCGAGATATTTCGCGCATGTCAGCGACATCTCGCGCCCGCACGACGCTCGGCCTCCTCGCAGCGGTCGTTCTCCTCGCCTGCCCGCGCGCCGAGCAGGCCTCGGTGGAAGAGCTGTACACCACCCGCATGCTCGGCCTGAGCTACCTGCAGCGCAATCAGCTCGCCGAGGCCGAGTCGGCGTTCGCCAAGCTCGCGAAGCTCGCCCCCGACGATCCGCTCGGCTTCGCGAACCTCGGGCTCACGTACATGCAGGCCGGTCGCTACGCCGACGCCGAGGTGCAGCTGAAGAAGGCGCGCGAGCTGGACCCGCGCGGTACCGAGATCGGGCTCGCGCTCGCGCGCGTGTACGCGCAGACGAACCGCGAAGCGGAGGCACGCGCCACGCTCGAACAGCTTCGACGCGACTCGAGCGCCAACGCGCACGTGCTCTACGCGCTTGCCAAGCTCGACTCGCGCGGCACCGACGCGGCGTCCATCCAGCGCTATCGCGACCGCCTGCGCGACGTGCTCGGCGTGGCGCCCGCCAACCTCGCCGTCCGGCTCCAGCTCGTCGACGCGTTCGCCCGCGCGGGCGAGGCGGACAGCGTCGTGCGCCAGCTCGAGGAGGTGCGGCGCATTCCCCCCGAGCCGCCGCCACAGGCGCGCGCCGCGCTCGACAGCGTCATCCAGCTCGCGCGCGCCGGCCGGATCGCCGAGGCGCGCCCGACGCTCGATCGCTTCCTCCGCGCCATGGAGACGACGTCGCCCTATCAGGCGGCGCTCGAGGACGTGCAGTGGACCGAGGGCGCGATCCCCGGCCGGCCAGTGCTCACCTTCACGCCGAAGAACTTCATCTCACAGCAGGGGGTGCGCGAGCGCGCGACGGTCGACGTCGCGAAGTACGTGGACGCGACCGCCGACGTCGGGTTCCCCGCCACTGCCGCGGGCGCACCGCGCACGAGCCCGTCCGTGCTCGCCACCGGAGACCTCGATGGCGATGGCATCGATGATCTCTTCACCACGGGATCGCCGGGCGCGCGGCTCTATCGCTTTCGAGGCGGCATCGCGCAGGACGTGACGTCGGCAGCGCGGCTCGTGATCTCGCCAGGCGCCACCGCTGCCACCTTCGCCGACGTCGACAACGACGGCTGGCTCGACCTCTTCGTCATCGGTGGCGACGGGCGAGGGCACGTCTACCGCAACGACGGCAAGGGCGCGCTCGCCGAGCTCGCGACTGCGGCCATCCCCGACGTGAAGGGTGCGCGCAAGGCGCTGTTCGCCGACCTGGATCACGACGGCGACCTCGATCTGCTGCTCGTCGGCAGCGCCGGCCGCACACTGTATCGCAACAACCTCGACGGCACGTTCACGGAAGCCAGCGCGGCGTTCGGCTTGGCGGGCGGCGGCGACGCGCGCGATGCGGCGTTCGCCGACTTCGATGACGACGGCCGCCTCGACCTCGCCGTCGCCGGCGCAACGGGCGTGACCCTCCTCCACAACGGCGGCGCGCAGCGCTTCGCCGATGTGACCGCCGCGAGCGGTCTGACCGGCACGAACGCGACCGTCGTCGCGGCGGCCGACTACGACAACGACGGTGCGATCGACCTCTTCGTCGGCGCTGGTGGTGAGGCTGCGCTCTGGCGCAATCGGGGCAATGGGACCTTCGTCCGCGACACGCGCTCCGCCACGGCGCTCCAGGTGCTTCGCGGGGCATCGATCGCCTCGGCGACGTTCGTCGATCACGACAACGACGGCTGGCTCGATCTCGTCGTCGGTTCGGGCGCGAGCGCGAACGGCATCGTCTTCCTGCGCAACGATGGCACGGGCAGGCTGCTCGACCGCTCGACGATCCTTCCGGCGAGCATCCGCTCGGGAGGCGCGTCGGCCGTGACGGTCTCCGACGTCGACGACGACGGTGACGAGGACATCACCGTGATCGATGCCGGCGGCGCACCGCATCTGCTGCGCAACGAGCAGGGGAACGCGAATCTCGCCGTCAACGTCGAGCTCCGCAGCCTCGGCGCCGGCAGCGGCAAGAACAACGCGTTCGGCATCGGCGCGCGGCTGCAGCTCCGTGCCGGCGACCTCTATCAGACGCGTGTCGCCACCGCGCGGCGCACGCACTTCGGCCTCGGTCCCCATCTCAAGGCCGACGTGCTGCGCATCGAGTGGCCGAACGGCGTGCCGCAGACGGTGTACGTCCCCGGCACCGACGAGACGGTCGTCGAGCGCGAGATGCTCAAGGGCTCGTGTGCCTTCGCGTACACGTGGGACGGCACACGCTTCCGCTTCGTGACCGATGCGATGTGGCGCAGCGCGCTCGGCATGCCGCTCGGCCTCATGGGGAGCACAAGCGCCTTCGCCCCCGCCGGTGCGTCGCAGGAGTACGTGCGCATCCCCGGCGACGCACTGAAGCCGCGCGGCGGTCGCTACGTGCTGCAGCTCACCGAGGAGCTCTGGGAGACGGCGTATGCCGACGAGGTGAGGCTCGTGGCCGTTGATCATCCCGATTCGATCGACGTCTTCGTCGACGAGCGCTTCGTTCCACCAGGACCCGTCACGCTGCGCACCCATGAGGTGTCGCATCGCGAGCTGCCCCGCTCCGCCGTCGACGAGCGCGGGGCGGACGTGCTTCCCGCACTGCGCGAGAGCGACGACGTCTACGTCTCCAACTTCACGCCGACGCGCTACCAGGGCGTCGTCGAGCCGCACGACCTCGTGCTCGACCTCGGTGAGTCGTCCGGCGCGCCCGACAGCTATCTCTTCCTGCGCGGCTGGATCTATCCGACCGACGCCAGCATCAACGTCGCCCTCGGTCAGCAGTCGAAGATCGCGCTTTCGGCGCCGTCGCTCGAGGTCCGCGATGCGAGCGGCAAGTGGCGCACGGCAGTCGCGAACCTCGGCTTCCCGTCGGGGAAGGACAAGACGATGGTGATCGACCTCGCGGGCAGATTCCCGACGAACGATCACCACGTGCGCATCCGCACGAACATGCAGATCTACTGGGACCAGGCGTTCGTCGCCCGCGCGCCGGCGTCGCCGAGCGTGAAGCTCACGACGCTGGCACCCATGTCCGCCGAGCTGCATCAGCGCGGCTTCTCACGCATGTATCGCAAGGGCGGCCGCTACGGCCCGTACTGGTTCGCCTACGACGACGTGACGAAGGATTCACCCTGGCGCCCGATCGACGGCGCGTTCACGCGCTACGGCGACGTGCTCCCGCTGCTGCGCGGCGCGGACGACATGTACGTCATCATGGCGCCTGGTGACGAGACGACGATCCACTTCGACGCGACGTCGGCCGTCCGGTTGCCCACGGGCTGGAAGCGCGACTTCCTGCTCTACACCGACGGCTGGATCAAGGACTCCGACCTCAACACCGCCTTCGGCACGACGGTCGAGCCACTCCCCTACCACGCAATCCGTGCGTATCCGTACGCGAACGGCGACGCCTACCCTGCGGACTCCGTCCACCAGCGTTACCAGCGGGTGTACAACACGAGGGTGCTGAAGGGCCGAGCACCGGAGGCCCGGCTGGCGCGGTCGCGCTAGGATTCCCCGCGCACGACGATCCCAGGCAGCGAAGGGGGCGTTCCGAACGCGCGAACCCCGAACCCGCGCACCCCCGTTATTTTCAACTCGTGGTCCCCCGCCCTCGCCCCTCGGCGCGACGCGCCATCATGGCCGTCCCCTTCCTGGCCGCGATCCTGCTCGCCATGCGACTCGACCGCGGACCCATCCGTACGTCGGCCGACCCCACGCGTCCGGGTTTCTTCCTCCGTGACGCGACCGCGGCGGCCGGGATCCACTTCGTCCACCATCGACCGACATTCGATCCGAAGATCGCCGGCGTCGAGCCCCACGTCGCCGCGCTCGGCGCCGCCGTCTCCGTGGCCGACGTCGACGGCGACGACTGGCCCGACCTCTACTTCACCAACAGCCGCTTCGGCGAACCCAACGCCCTCTACCGCAACAAGGGTGACGGCACCTTCGAGGACGTCGCCGCCGCGGCAGGGCTGGCCGACGTCAACCGGCCCGGCGAGGGCGTTTCGATGGGCGCCGTCTGGGGCGATGTCGACAACGACGGCCGCGAGGACGTGCTCGTCTACCGGTACGGCTACCTTTCGCTCTTCCGCAATATCGACGGCCGTCGCTTCGAGGACATCACGGCGCGCGCCGGCCTCCGCCGGTGGGTGAACAGCAACGGCGCCATCTGGCTCGACTACGACCGCGACGGCAAGCTCGATCTCTACGTCACCGCATACTTCCGCGACATCGATCTGTGGCATCTCACGACGACGCGGATCATGCACAAGAGCTTCGAGTACGCCGACAACGGCGGCAAGAACCTGCTCTTCCACAACCTCGGCGGCGGAAAGTTCGAGGACGTCACTGATCGCATGGGCGTCGGCAGCACGCGCTGGACGCTCGCTGCCGCCTCGGCCGACCTGGATGGCGACGGCTGGCCGGACATCTACCTCGCGAATGACTACGGACCGGAAGAGCTCTACCACAACGACCAGGGGAAACGTTTCACCCTCGTCACCTCGGCCGGGCTCGAGAGCGAGTCCAAGAGCGGGATGTCCGTCACACTCGGCGACGCGTTCAACCGCGGCCGCCTCGATGCGTACGTGACCAACATCTCCGAGCGCGGCTACATCTTCCAGAACAACAACCTGCGCGTGAACGAGCTGGGAACGTCGCGCCGCTTCCGCAACGTCGCCGAGGGCGCCGTGGCCGATGCGGGGTGGGCGTGGGGTGCCCAGTTCGGTGATTTCAACAACGACGGTACCAACGAGCTGTTCGTCGCCAATGGCTTCATCAGCGCCAGTCGGACGCAGAGCTACTGGTACGCGATGTCGAAGATCGCTGGCGCGAACGCACGCTTCTTCGAGGACGCCAGCACGTGGCCCGCGTTCGGCGACGCGAGCCTGTCGGGCTACGAGCGCTCCCGCGTCTACCTCAACCGCGGAGTCGCCGGCTGGGTCGACGTGGCGGAACGCGTGGGTGTGAACGATCTGTACGACGGCCGCGCCGTCGCGCTGGCCGATCTGTTCAACCGCGGCGCGGTTGACGTCGTCGTCGCCAATCAGAACCAGCCCGCCGTGCTCTATCGGGATCAGACCGACTCCAGCAACCACTGGATCGCGTTCAAGCTCGTCGGCACGCGCAGCAACCGCAGCGCGATCGGCGCCGAGGTGACGATCGAGGCGCGCGATCTCGTGCAGCGCCGCGTCGTCGACGGCGGATCCGGCTTCGCGAGCCAGAACGACCGGCGTCCGCACTTCGGCCTCGGCAAGCGCGAATGGGTCGACCGCGTGATCGTCGACTGGCCGTCAGGAGCGCGTCAGGTACTGGCGCGCCCACCGATCGATCGCGTCGTCATCATCACCGAGCCTGTCCGGTGAGCGACGCGACACCGGCGACCGGACTCACGGCCACGGCGCCGAACACGCTCGCGCGGCTCTGGCAGCGCACGAGCCGGGTCGACCCGCGCTATCTCATCGCGGGACTCATCACGCTCGTGCTGCTCGTCGCGCAGCTCCGCTATCACATGTTCGGCGGATACACGCGGCTCGTCGTCGCGCTCGGCGTGTGCATGGCGACGGAAACCGTCCTCTCCTGGTTCGACCGTGGCCGCGTCGTCAACCTCCAGAGCGCCTACATCAGTGGGCTCAGCCTGACGCTGCTCACCAGGCCGCAGGGGGGCGCGCTCTGGCCGTTCGCGATCGGCGGATTCCTCGCCATCTCGTCCAAGTACGTGCTGCGCTACCGCGACCAGCACCTCTGGAACCCGACCAACTTCGCCATCAGCGCGCTGCTCCTCGTCGCGCCGAGCAAGGTTGCGGTGCTGAGCCATCAGTTCGGGAACGACCTCGTCACGAATCTCGTGATCTGGACGTTCGGGCTCATCATCGCCAAGCGCGTCGGCGTCCTTCACATCACGCTGGCGTACGTGGCGAGCTTCCTCGTCCTCAACGGAACGCGCGCTCTCGCGCTCGGCCAGCCGCTCTTCCCCGAGCTCGCGCCGGTGACGGGACCGATGTATCAGCTGTTCGTGTTCTTCATGATCACGGATCCGCGCACCGTCGTGAAGGGACGGCGGCGGCAGATGCTCGTCGCGGCGCTCATCGCGCTCGTCGAGACCGTGTTCCGGCTGCTGTCCGACCGCGGCGTGCCGATGCCGATCGCCTTCAGCGCCGACCCCGCCCTGCTCTCGCTCGCGATCGTCGGTCCGCTGGCGAAGTTCCTCGACATGCGGCGGACGCCGGCTAGAGCTGGTAGCCCTTCTTGAGCAGGAACTTCCCCGCCTTCGGATAGAACGCCTGGTCCGGCAGCTCCCAGCCGAGCGTGTCCGCGAGGCGATCGTACGTGTTGAACAGGAACGCGACGTAGAACGCGTCGCGAATCATCTCGCGTGTCACGCCG
The DNA here is from genome assembly GCA_045804245.1 of Gemmatimonadaceae bacterium. GTDB lineage: Bacteria > Gemmatimonadota > Gemmatimonadetes > Gemmatimonadales > Gemmatimonadaceae > AG11. The sequence goes on from JBJMNN010000126.1 coordinate 41,614, forward strand.
GTCGCCAGCACGGCGCGCACGTCCGCCGGTCCCAACTCGTTGGGCCGGAGCGTGAGCGTCTCGAGCAGCCGAAGCGTCGCACGCACCCGCTCGTCGATCGGTGCCGTGCGGTAGTCCTCGATGACTGACGCCATGCTGCCCCGACCCAGCGCTGCCTCCGCGACCGCGGAGTGGGAGTCGGTTCAGAACACGCACTGGTTGAATCGCGACACCACCGCGGCGAACGTCTCTCGCTGGGCCACCGTCCACTCGGATGGTCCGCGCATGACCTGCTGCGTCAGCGCGCTCCACGGCCGCCCGAAGAACTCCTTGCGGTAGAGGAGCGTGCGGACGACGCCGGGCGCATGCCCCTGCACGATCCGCATCACTGCCAGCAGCGCCTTGTCGCGCAGCGCAGTGTGCCCACGATGGACGCGACCAAGTCTCATGCTTCCTCCAGCGCCTTCAGCCCGGCCATCAACCGCTGCCGCGATGCGCCGACCGCCGCGCTCACGATGAGCTCGAACAGCCGGTCGTCTCCATACGTCGCCTGCAATTCGCTGATCTCCTCGTCGGTCACCTTGTACGCGTGCTGATGAATCTTCTCGACGAGCACCCGCAGATCCTCCGGCACCCCGACTCCTTCTGCCGCCGCGTAGCGCAACGATGGATCGGTCTCACCAGGCCCATCGAGCACGGTGCGAATCACGGCGTCTCGTGCGGGTGCATGCGGATCGGGGACTTTGGGCGTCATGCCGCAACGATGCGGCGTAGGGCGCCGAGCGTCAATACGTGTTGCGCTTGCGCTATGTGAGCGTTGTCGCCGCGCGACACTGCCCAACGGCAGACGCGCACCCGCGCTATCTCCCCACCGAATCCCTGTAGACCGAATCCTTGTAAACTCGTATCCAGTGCGACCGCACCCGCACCTGCTGCTGCGTGCCCGCGAGCGCCGAGACAATCACGTTCGACGATTGCACCGGCATGTGACAGTCCACGCACCGACCCGCGAGCGCGTGTCCCTGCACCGGGAAGAGCTTGCAGCTCTGCTCCTGATGGCAGGTCAGGCATCGTCCCGAGAGCAGCTTCGTGTCGCGCTGGGTGGCGTGCACGTCGTGACAGGTGAGGCAGGTCATCTGCGACGCCTGGTAGCATCGGCTGCGCTGCAGTAGCGCGACCTGATTGCCGTGCACGTCCACAGGGACGTCGGGTGGCGGCTGGGTCAGCGCCACGAAATCGTCGAGCCGGTATCCCGCCACGTACGAGAACGACGGAATCTTCGGCGCTCCCAACCCGCCATGACACTGCGCGCAGGCGTCCATCTGTCGCTCGCGCGTCAGCCGCGCCGGATTCACGATGGCTCGTCCCCGCGCCGCGCGCAGCACGGATCGCTCGCGCGCTACGTGCTCGCGCCCCGCGGCGTGACACCGCTCGCAGGTGATCCCGAGGATCGCCCCGGTCGAGTCGTAGTGGTTCACCACGTCCAGGTCCTGCCTCGCTTCGATCCACGTCGCGTGACACTCGAGACAGCGCGGCGCCACCCCGCGGTTGAAGTTCACGCGCCCGTCCGCGTAGCCGGGCCCCGGACTGTTGATCCAGCTGTTCAGCGACTTCCAGTACGAGATCGGCAGCTGGAACAGCGAGTCGCCGCGCCAGTAGAGATAGCTCTGTCCCTTCCGGTTCGAGCCGACCACGTAGGCGATGCGCTCGGTGCGCATCGTCGTGTCCTTCCCCGTTCCCGTCACCGCCGTCTGATGAAATCCCGTCGAGTCGGCGCTCATCCGGAAGTGGACAGCGACGTTCGGCGTGTGCAGCACGCTGCGCGGTCCGGTGAAGTCGCCGGCGATCGCCGCTCGGCTCGGATGGCGCGTCGTGAGCCGGTGCGCCGTCCCCTCGTAGCTCGTCTTGTCGCGATGACAGGAGATGCACGTCGAGTCGCCCACCGCCGTCGCCGGGCGAACGGCCGAGGGCCAGGCCTCGGCGCGGCGCGCGTGCCGCACGAGTAGCGCGCTCCCCACTCCGACGACGACGAACAGTGCGATCGCCAGCCAGGCGAACGATCGACGCCGCTGGATCATCGGAGTCGGATGGTCGGACATGCCGCCAGATTCGTCGCCGGTGCACGTTCCTGCAAGGGAGACATGCCGCGGCGGCGAATCATGTCGTCAGGGTGTGAAGTCCGCCACGCGGGTCACCGAATACCGGCTGCGGCCCCAGCCCGCGCAGTGCGGGCAGGCTCTCGAGGAGTTGCTCGCGACTCATGCCCAGCAGAGCGTGCCGCTCCGTCAGCACGTCGAGGTCGACCGGGTACAGATTCCGCCGCGACGGCTCGGCGAGCCCCGCGACGTTTCGTGGTGCGATCCCTCCGCCGATCCACTCCACGAACTCCGCCCGGTCTCGCCCGTCCCCCTGCTCCCCGCTCGCACGCGTGATTCGACGGAGTCGTTCCAGGCTCTGGCGCGGCAGTGCACCCAGTACGGGATCGCCTACGCCGAGGAATCCATTCCACGCCACGGCGTCGCCGCCGCCGAGTCGCTGGCTCACCTCGGCGAACGACACCGCGGCGAAGTACAGCATCGCCTGCGCGGCGAACAGGTCGAAGTGCGCCAGCGCTTCGTACGCCCCCGCCACCACGAGGTCGATCTGATCTCCCTCCGCGCTCAGTGCCTCGTCGTAGCGCTCGAGCGTCGCGGCGGCGGGCCTCCGCTCGCCCCTCGCCGCGTCTTCGAACGCGAGGGCGAGCCGCTCCACCGCGCGCAGCCCCCACGCGATCCCCGTCGAGAACAGCGGATCGACGAACGCGAACGCATGCGGCAGCAGCGCCCACCGCGCTCCCGCTGCGCGCGCCAACCGGTGCTGCACCCTCGGCACGAAGCCGATCGGCATCGTGGGCCTGGCCTCGGCGAACAGGCGCCCGATCGTCGGATACCGGTCGAGGAGCACGCGCCAGAGTCGCACCGGCTCCGCCGCATCCGCGACGTCGAGCTCCGCGAGCCCGCGCGGCGTCAGCAGGAATCCTGCGCTCGTCGTTCCATGATCGAACCGCAGGGAGTACATCCACCCTTCGTCGATCAGGTGATGCACCGCGGCCCAGTCGTCCGGATACGGCCCCTCGGGAAGTGACGGAGCTTCGTCGCGCATCAGCCGCACGTCGTCGAAGTGGCTGAACACGAGCGCCGAACGCGTGTGCGTGCGGTGGAGCGCCGACGGGATCGCCAGTTGTCGAGCGAGAAAACCGCCGGCCCCCGACGCATCGATCACGAACCCCGTCTCGATCTCGAGCGCGGCACCGTCGCGCCGGCCATCGAGACGCACACCGCCCGTGTCGAACGCCGCTGCGGTCAGCTCCACGCGGTCGACATACTCCACTCCCGCCGCCACCGCGCTCCGCACGAAGTGCTGGTCCACGTCGGCCCGCAGCCAGTGCGTGTCCGACAGCGCCGCCTCGGGGCTCGCCGCCACGAGCAACCGCTCCGAGTCGAAGCCGCGCTCGGCGAACCGCTCACCCGGATGATGTCGATAGTAGGTGAACCCCCGCTTGAGCCCGCGCCGCAGCTCGGGCAGCTGCGCCAACCACCGGCCGTGCGTCGCCAGATGGTAGCAGTCCGGCAGTCCGTAGCGCACCGCGAGCCGCTCGAGCGAGAGATTGGCCAGCGGCGTCGTCGACTCACCGATCGCGAAACGAGGATGGCTGCCGCGCTCGAGCAGAACGGCGTCGTAGCCGAGCACCGCGAGCACGCGCGCGAGCAGCGAGCCGGCGAACCCGCTTCCCACGATCGCCACCTCACACGAGCGTCTCACGTCGCAACTGTCTCACTGCACGCCTCGCACGCGATCCGCTGCTCCGCGCACCCGGTGAGGTTGATGCGCGCCAGCCGCTCGATCCGCTGCGCGCGGCACTTCTCACACGCTGACAGTCGGCCGACATCCCACAGGTCGGCTGCCACCACCGTGCGCCCGAGGCCGAGGCAACGGTCGAGCGCGGCCTCGAGCTGAGAGAGTGTGGGTGGAGTGAACGTACCGAGCGCCTGCAGCCGCTCCATCTCGCCATTGCCGCCGCGCACCGGGATGATCGACACCACGGCCGCACCGCACGCCACCGCATGCTCCACCGTGCGTACCGTCCACGCCACGCTCTCGTCGACCGGCACGTACGGCGCGCCGAGCAGCACGAAGGCGCGAAGGTCGATCCCCTCATCGGCGAGCATCCGAGCTGCGGCGTCGAACTGCGCGAGCTCGAGACGCTTGTTGAGCTGCGCCATCGCTTCCGGATGGACCGTCTCCAGACCGACGGCCACCTCGAGCGATCGTCCCGGGCCGAGCGCCCGCGCGAACGTCCGCGTCGCCGCGCCGATCGTGCTCGCGTGCGACTCCACCGTCACCGCTTCGAACGGATCGGCGAGCCGCGCCAGCGCGTCCCAGTCCTCGCGCGGCACGGCGCGCCGGTCGAAGAAGTTGCTCGCCGTGTAGAGCTTGAGCCGCTCGGGGCCGGGCTCCTCCAGCGCGGCGAGCACGCGCTCGAGCTGTGCGACGAGCGCTCCGCGCGGTGTGGGCCCATCGAGCGTCCATTGCCAGAGGTCGCAGAACGAGCAGGTGAACGGACACTCCGCGCCGGCGAGGAACACCGTCAGCGCGCGCTCGACGCGACCGCCCGGTCGGCGCTCCGCCTCGACCAGCGAGCCGTGCGCCGTATACGGCTCGACGGCCCGCTTCGGCGGCCGGAGCGTCCGGATCCGCCGATCGACGTCGGCGACGCTCACACCGTTGCGGCGTGCAGCGCGTGGAAGTGCTTGCGGTAGCGCCCCTCGTCGCGCGGGAAGAGCCGCGACACCTCATCCACCGACACCGAGCCCTCCTGGAAGCGGCGCTTCGGAAACACCGGCATCTCGATCCCCAGCTCCGACCGCACCCCCCGTGACACGATCTCTCCCTTGAGCGCATACAGTCGCTCGTGCGAGCCCTGCGTCAGCTCGGCGAACGGGATCGCTTCGGCGACCGCGATCACCGATGGACGGAGGTAGGGGCTGAAGTCCGTGAAGCCGTAGGCGCTCGCACACGCATAGCCGCGCACGCAGCCGCGACTGAAACCGCCGGAGTACGTGAGCGAGTGTTTGATCGACTCCACTCCCCACCCCTCCTGGTACAGCATGCGGTTGTTCACGACGCTGCGAATCGTCAGCTCGCTGTTCTCCTCGATCGGATAGTCCTTGAGGTTCTCGTCGCCGCCGTCACCATCCACCAGCAGCCGCCACTCCGGATAGCGATCCCGAATACCAGCCAGCAGCTGGAGGTTCACCGCCGCGCACTCGACGTCGAGTGGCTTGTAGTCCTCGATGACGGCGACGGCGCGCAGCGGATCGAGCGCGGCGGAGGGAACGTCGATCGTCTCGCCCAGCATCTCGAGTCCGGTGCGGGCGAGGAACTCGCGCGCCTGGCGTGCGTCCTCGCCACCGCCGTCCACCGACAGCGTGAATGCCTTGAGCCGGGCCGGCGAGATCCCCTCGTCGAGCAGGAGCGTGTGAAGACAGAGCAGCACGGCGCCACTGTCGATCCCGCCCGAGAACGGCACGCCGATCGGTGCCGAGGGATCCTGCACCGCCAGCCAGTGGCGCAGCTCCGCGTAGACCGCCTCGATGTAGTGGCGGCCGATCACGTCCAGGTCAGCGGGCAGCGTGGCGCGCGGTGGATCGAAGAATCGGCGGTGCACCGGGTTCGGGTCCGGACACCCGATGAGCCGCAGCACGGTCACGTGGTGCGCTGGCACCATGCGCGTGTAGCTCGGATGGAACTGGCTGGACCATCCGCGCCGCGCCAGCTCCGCGGCGATCTCGTCGATCCGCTCCGAGACGATCAGCACCGGCCCGTCCACGGCCTTCGCGAGGAAGTACCGCATCGGCCGGTCGAGGCTCCGGGCGAGTAGCACGCGTTCTCCGTCCTGAGCGACGAGCGCGAACGAGCCGTCGATCTCCAGCACCGCGCTGCTGTCGGCGTCGAGGAGCTTCTGTCGCGCCTGCGCCTCGTCCATCGACCACAGACGCTGGACGTTCTTCGGAATCAGGTTGATGACGCGCGCGATGTACTGCTGGTGGCTCATAGGAAGGAATACCTCGCTCTGGTTCGGCTGCTATTTTTCTCGTGCAAAGCACGTCTCCCTGCCCGTCCCTCCGGACCCCCGCCGGAGGTCTTCGATCCCACGCAGACAAGGTTCGCACGCATGCATCGCCCGGGTCGCATCGGGTTCCTGTTCTCCCTGCTGTGCCTGGCCGGCTGTCGCGGGAAGGAACGACCCGTGTTCGAGCTGCTCGGTGCCGAGCGAACGGGCATCGGCTTCGCGAACACCATCACGACCAGCGACTCGCTGAACGTGCAGACCGACGTCTACGTGTACAACGGCGCCGGCGTAGCGGTCGGTGACGTCGACAACGATGGGCTGCCGGACATCTTCTTCTCCGGCAACATGGTCACGAGCCGGCTGTACCTGAACAGAGGGGGATTGCGGTTCGACGACATGACCGAACGGGCCGGCGTCCGGACGAAACGATGGGCCACCGGTGCCACGATGGTGGACATCAACAACGACGGGTATCTCGACATCTACGTCTCCGTCTCCGGTCCCGAATGGTCCAAGCCGGAAGAGCGCGCGAACCTGCTGTTCGTCAACAATCGGAATAGAACCTTCACGGAAGCGGCGGCGCAATACGGCGTCGCGGATACCGGTTTCACGACGCACGCGGCCTTCCTGGATTACGACGGGGACGGTTGTCTCGACCTCTTCCTGCTCGAGAACTCACCCGGTGATTTCTCGCGCAGCAACGTTGCGGGCACGCCGAGTGGTCTGCGCGGCGAGACGCCGGGCGGTCTGAACAGGCTGCTCCGAAATACCTGCCACGGCTCGTTCGTCGACGTGTCCGCCGCGGCGGGCATCGTGCACGAGCCCGGGTTCGGGCTCGGCGTCGCCGTGACGGACTTCAACGGCGACGGCCGGCCCGACCTGTACGTCTCCAATGACGTCGTGGCGAACGACGTGCTCTACCTCAATCGAGGAGACGGAACCTTCGCCAATCGTGCCGCGCAGTCGCTGAAGCACGCGAGCTTCGCCGGCATGGGCGTCGATGCCGCCGATTTCAACAACGACGGCTGGCCCGACATCGTGCAGTCGGAGATGCTGCCGCGCGCGCTGGAGCGCCAGAAGCGCACGCTCGGCTTCGCGACGTACGCCAGCATGACGGATCTCGTCCGCCGCGGAATCCGCCTCGACTACTCCAGCAACTCGCTGCAGCTGAGCAACGGGATCACGAAGGAGGGCGACGTCGTCTTCAGCGAGATCGCTCGCCTCGCAGGGATCTCGCACACGGACTGGAGCTGGAGCACGCTGTTCGCCGACTTCGACGACGACGGCAACAAGGACCTCTTCATCGGCAACGGCTACCCCAAGGCCCTCACCGATCTGGACTACATGTCGGCCATGGCGTCGGCCATGCGCCCGTCGCGCGCGCCCGCGGCGCGGAGCGGAGCGCTGGAGAACCTGCGCCGGCTGCCGAGCTACCTGGAAGTCAGCTACCTCTTCAGAAACGCCGGCGATCTGACGTTCGCCGACGTGACGAAGGCCTGGGGCATCGACAAGCCCGCCTTCTCGTATGGTGCGGCGTACGCGGACCTCGACAACGACGGCCGTCTCGACCTGGTCGTGAACAACATCGACGGCCCGGCCTTCATCTACCACAACGTCCGCGGACGCGACGACGCGCACCACGTGCTGAACGTCCGGCTCGAGGGCGACGGTGCCAATCGGCGCGGGATCGGGTCCACACTGATCCTCACGGCGGGTGGACGGAAGCAGTACCTCTACCACTCGCCCTATCGCGGCTACATGTCGACAATGGACGACCGTGCCCACTTCGGGCTTGGTGTCGCGAACCGCGTGGACAGCCTCGAGGTGATCTGGCCCGATGGCCGGTCACAGCTGCTCACCGGCATCGATGCCGACCGGCTCCTCGTCGTGCGCCAGGCGAATGCCGCCGGTAAGAAGGCCCCGCCCCTGCTCCCCGCGCCGACCGGCGTGGCGCGCCCATTCGAGCAGTTGGATGCCGCTCGGAGCGGGCTGGCCTACAAGCACCAGCCGGGACCGACGATCGACTATTCGATCCAGGCGCTCCTGCCGTACATGGTGTCGCGGCACGGACCCGTTCTGGCCGTGCGTGACGTCGACGGTGACGGCCTCGAGGATCTGTACATCGGTGGTGGGTTCGGTGTGCCCGCCGAGCTGCGCCTGCAGCAGAAGGACGGCCGCTTCGTCGCTTCATCGGCCGCGAAACCCTGGGCGCAGGACAAGGGCTTCGAGGATTGGGGCGCGACCTTCTTCGACGCCGATGGCGACGGTCGGCCCGATCTGTACGTGGCGAGCGGAGGATACGAGCTGTCATCGGCGTCGCCGCTGCTCCAGGACCGGCTCTACTTGAACAGGGGTGGCGGCCGGTTCGAGCGCGACACGCTGGCGCTGCCTCGCATGCTCACCAGCACCGCCGCCGTTCGCGTCGGCGATTTCACCGGTGATGGCCAGCCCGATCTCTTCGTCGGTGGTCGCCTCAGCCCGCGGACGTACCCTTTCCCGGCGCGCAGCTATCTCCTGCGGAACGAACACGGCCGCTTCACCGACGTGACGGAGTCGTTCGCCCCGGAGCTCGTGCATCCGGGCGGGATGATCACCGACGCCGTCTGGGTCGATTTCGACGGCGACGGACGACTCGACCTGGTGACGGCGGGCGAGTGGATGGGCATCCGGTTCTACCGGAACGATGGACGGCGCCTGCGCGATGTCACCAGTGCCACGCGACTCCCCTCGATGCGCGGCTGGTGGTACAGCCTCGCCGTCGGCGACTTCGACGGCGACGGCCGCCCCGACATCGTCGCCGGCAATCTCGGACTGAATCACTCGTACTCGACCTCGAACGACAGCACCTTTGGCGTCTACGCCGGCGATTTCACCGGGAACCAGGCGACGGACGTCGTGCTCTCCAGGCGGATCGACGGCACCGAGTACCCGATCGCCGGAATGGAGCCATTGGGCCGCGAGATCTACACGCTCTCGCTCAAGTTTCCCACGCATGGTTCATTCGCTTCGGCATCGCTCGATCAGCTGTTCGGCCGCGCACAGCTGCAGAAGGCGCTGCACTACGAGGCCGACACCTTCGCGAGCGTCTATCTGCACAACGACGGCGGCGGGTCTTTCAGCTCCGCTCCGCTGCCCGCGCTCGCGCAGATCGCACCGATCAGGGCCATCGTTCCCTATGACGTGAATCGCGATGGGCATCTCGATCTGATCATCGGGGGCAACCTGTATGACGTCGAAGCGAACACGCCGCGCGCCGACGCGGGCAACGGTCTCTGGCTTCGGGGAGATGGCCGCGGTCACTTCGTCCCCGTCTCGCCGCGAGAGAGTGGCTTCCTGGCACCGCTGAACGTTGCGGGCTTCGCGCTGATCGATACGCCGACGGGCAGGATGGTGCTCGTCGCCAATACCGGCGACTCCCTGCAGATCTTCAGGATCGATCGACGCTGACGGCAAACGCGGCACTGGCGAAATGACGCCAGTGCCGCGTTCACGAAGTCTAAATCCAGCGAACCGCTCCGGCGACAGTGGCGCAGCGCCACTGTCGCCGGTCGTGCGTTACCAGCCGGTGTTCTGGGTCAGTCCGGCACCACCCGCCGCCTTGCTCAGATCGATCTGCGTCTGCGGGATGGGGAATTCGTTGTGCTTCGCCGCGACGGTCTGAGCGCTCACGAGCTTGTTGAGTCGCGTCTTCTCCTTCGCGACGTACGAGTTGAGCGTCGCCTCCATGAAGCCGGGCCTGACGATGTTGTACCGGCGCAGGTCGAAGAAGCGCTGGCCTTCCATCCCCAGCTCCAACTGACGCTCGGCCCACACTGCATCACGTGCTGCGTCCTTGCTGGCGAACGCCGTCGTGTACAGACCGACCTTGTAGTTCGCCCACGTGATCGATGGATCGGTGATCGGCACCGCGATCGTAGCGCGATCTGCACCCGGGCCCTGCGCCTTGACCCCTGCCCGTGTTCTGATCTCGTTCACGATCGTCCGCGCATTCTCCAGCGAGCCAGCCTCGACCTCCGCCTCGGCCAGGAGCAGCAGCAGGTCGGCGTAGCGGAAGAGGTGGATGTTCACGGAGTTGAGCTGGGTGTTCGTCCAACCCACCGAGCTCTCCGCGCCGCTGGCCTTCTCGTGCGCGTTCTTCTTCGGGCTGAACGGACCGCCGTAGGCTTCCGACCGGATCCAGTCTGGAGCGTGCTTGCCCCAGTCTTTGTACGGCACGCCGTCGCGGCCGACCGTCCAGTCGAGGCGCGGATCGAGCCAGATCGTGCTGGTGGCTCTGTCCGACGATGTGCAGCCGTACGGAACGTTCGCCTGGGGACAGGTCGCCGCCAGATCGGTGTTGATGCTGTTCCACGGACCGTCGTCACGGACCGGCGAACCACCCGGCGTCAGGGTGATCGCCAGCGGCAGGCCACTCACCGGATCGACCTTGAAGAAGTTCACCAGGGTGAACGACGGCTGGTGGAAGCCGCAGCAGCCGAAGTGGCTCCCCGAGTGCGGCAGGTTCAACCGCTCGCCGTAGTTGGCGTTGTTGCCGTCCGGCGCTCCGTCGTTGGCCGACGCCTGGTACGCCAGGATCGTCTCCGGACCGTTAGCGAAGTCGGAGAACCCGGTCCAGACCTTGTCGTAGCTCGTCTCGAGCGAGTAGACGTTGCTCGCTCGGACTTCTTTCAGCGTCGTCAGCGCGGCCGCGAACTGGCCGGCATACATCTGCACGCGGCCCTTGTACGCCTTGGCCGTCCACGATGTGACGCGGCCCTTGTTGCCGTTGCGGGGCGCTGCCGGCAGCGCCGTGATCGCGGCGTCCAGGTCCTTCAGGATCTCCGCCACGGCTTCCGCCTTCGTCAGGTTCGCCTTGCGGAAGTCCGTATCGTCTTCGCGGTAGTAGGGAATGTTGCCCCACATCTTCCACGCTTCGAAGTGGTAGAACGCCCGGAGGAACGTCGCCTCGCCACCGATCTGCGTCGCCTCGGTGGGCGTGATCGAGTTGGGCGAGTTCGCGACGACGCTCTTGAGCAGGCGCAGCGTCGCGTTGGCGCGCGCAACGCCTTCATACGCACCGCGCCACTTGTCGTTCAGCTCACCCATGGCCCCCGCCGCGCTCCAGTCGTAGAACTCGACCGGATCGATCGCGGGCTGATCCGACGCCTCCGATCCCTTGTTCGCGTCGTCGCTGGCCACGCTGCCCCAGATCCAGTTGCTGGCCGCGTTACCCCAGTTGCCGCCGACGGCTCCGTTCCAATCCAGCGCTCGATACGTGGCGATGAGGTTACCCTCAACCCCCGCCTTCGTCGCGAGCGTCGTCGCGTCGAGCGTGCCCTGCGGGTTGGCCGACTGCGTCAGGAAATCCTTGCAGCCGTACAGGGAGCCCGCCGCGAGGCAGGCCACCGCCACTCCGAAGAGCCGCCCGTGCCTAAATGTCCTGAATATGGTTTTCATCTCCGCCGTGTCGTTGAAGAAGGACGATTGCTCAGAAGGAGGTGGTCAAGCCGATGCTGAAGATCCTGTTCGACGGGTACACGCCGCGGTCCACGCCCCGATACTGATCGCGCGTGTCGGCGCCGTTCGCCGTGTTGTTCGGCAGCGGCAGCGACGGGTCGAGACCCTCGTAGCCGGTGATGGTGAACAGGTTCTCCGCCTGCACGTAGATCCTCGCGGCCGAGACCCACCGCGCCAGCGACTGCGGAACGGTGTATCCGAGCTGCAGATTGCGCAGCCGCACGTACGAGCCATCCTCGATGTAGAAGCTGCTGATCTCGCGGCTGTGCGTGTCCCCCTCCTGCAGGATGGGGTACTTCGCGTCCGGGTTCGACTGCGACCACGAGTTCGACAGCCGGTCCTTCACGACCGTCGTCGAGAAGTCGCGGAAGATGTAGAAGTCCTTCTGCGCGTCGAAGATGTCGTTGCCGAACGAGCCGAAGAACGTGCCGCTCAGGTCGAAGTTCCCACGCCGGACGCCGAGATCCAGTGCGCCGGTGAAGTCCGGATGCGGGTTGCCGATGACCGTCCGGTCGAGCGCGTCGATCTTGTTGTCCCCATTGAGGTCCGCGAACTTGAGCCGGCCCGGCTTTCCGTTCTGTGCCGCCGAGGCCGCGACGTCCGCGTCGCTCTGGAACATGCCGACGACCTGGTATCCGTAGAACGACGAAATCGGGAAGCCGAGCTTGTTGATGACCGGGTTCCCGGGGAGACGCGTACCGTTCGGGCCGAAGAACGACGCCTGATCACCGTTGATCGCGACGATCTCGTTCTTGTAGTGCGTGCCCTGGAACGACGCGTTCCACCACGAACCCTGGTGACCGACGGAGAAGTCGATGCCGGTGTTCTTCATCTTGCCGATGTTGACGATCGGCGCCGCGGCCGCGCCGGCCGTGCCCGGGAGTCCCGGATTGTAGAGCAGGTTGTTCGTGTTCCGCTGGTAGACGTCCACGACCAGGTTGATATTGCCGTCGAACAGTGCGAGGTCGGCGCCGACGTTCGTCGAGCGGTTTTCCTCCCACTTCAGGTCCGGGTTCCCGATGATCGTCGTCCGGTAGCCGGGTGTCGCGACGTTGGTGCCCGTGATGTCGTAGTACGTCTCCTGGATGTTTCCGCCGAACTGCGGCTGGATGCGCCCCGACGGGATGTTCTGGTTACCCGTCACGCCCCAGCCGAGACGAAGCATCGCGTCGGACACCACGTGGTTCCCCTCGAGGAACGGTTCCTTCGAGATGCGCCAGCCGAGACCGACGGCCGGGAAAGTCCCCCAACGGTGGTCGGGTGAGAGCCGCGACGACCCGTCGCGCCGGACCGTGAAGCTCGCGACGTACTTGTCGCCGTAGTTGTAGTCGGCCTTCCCGAAGTACGAGAGCAGGCTGCTCTGGCCGCCGTTGCTCGACACGTTCTTCGTCTGGCCGAGGGCGTCCTGGATGTACCGCGTATCGATGCCGGTGTTGATCAGGTTCGTAATGCTGCCGTTCAGGTTCCGGTTGCGCGCCTGGTTCGCCTCCTGGCCCAGCAGCACGTTGAACGTGTGCTGCGAGATCGTGTGATTGAACCGCGCCGTGTTGCTCCACGTCCAATCCGTCGACGAGTTCGAGCTCTCGGCCCACGTGTTGCCGAGCGTGGGCTCGGAGTTCTCGGGAGTCGGGGGACTGTAAGTCGCTCCGCTGCCCTGCGTCCCCGTGAAGCCGAGCGAGCTCCGGAACGAGATCGCCGGGTTGAGGGCGTAGCCGGCGAAGACGTTGCCGAACACGCGGTTGTTCTTGCTCAGGTTGTTGCGCGCTTCGTACGCGACCTTGAGCGGGTTCGTGTTGTTTCCCGAACCCGTCTCCTTGCCCGACGCGAAGTTGCCATTCACGTCGTAGATCGGTACCACGGGCTGCGACAGGATGTTCTTTCCCATCAGGCCGGTCTCGCCACCCGCATCGTCGCCGAGGCCGCCGACGGCGCGCTCGGCGGCAATCGCCACGTTCTCGCCGAGACTGATCTTGCCGCGCGTGAACGCCGTGTTGGCGCGCAGCGTCCCGCGACGGAACCGGTTGTACGCCGCCGTGCCGGCCTGATTGTAGTAGTTGCCGGACACCGAGTACGTGTTCTCCGGGCTGCCGCCCGCGACGTTCACGTTGTAGTCGGCCACCGCGCCGGTGCCGAACACCGCCTTCCACCAGTTCGTGCCCGAGCTTCCCGGCATGATGAGCGTGCTCGGGAAGCTGTACTTGGTGAGGTCCACCGCGGTCGGACGATTCCACGCGTCTCGCGCCGTGACGACCGAGGCGGGTGCGTACAGGTATGCCGGAACCGTCGGGTTGTTCGGATCGCCGTAGATGTTGGTCGGGACCGTCTGACCCGCGTTCGTGTAGCTCGCCTTGACGATCTGGGCGTACTCCAGCGCGTCGGTGATGAGGAAGTCATCGTAGCCACGCGTCGGAGAGGCGATGCCGCTTCTGAGGCTGGCCGTCACCTTCGGCGA
>JBJMNN010000127.1:0-27570 GCA_045804245.1 Gemmatimonadaceae bacterium
AGATGATAATCCTGCACGAGGACGACGGGGTCGCTCGTGCGCGATTCGGCGACGACGGCGTCGGCGAACCGCCGGTTCGCGTGCTCGTACTGCTCCCAGTCGCTGCTGCGGAAGGTCGGTCGCACGTGCGCGACGTGGCAGAGCGGCCAGAGGCCCTCGTTGGCGAATCCATAGTAGTAGCCCTGCTCCTCCTCCGGCGTCAGCCAGAGCCGCCGCAGCTGGTAGCCCGGCTCCTCGCCGGGCGAGGACACGCGGTCGTGCGCATCCACGACGTCGCGGTCCGCCGAGCCGCTGCCGTGGGCGATCCACGTGCCGGAGCACGCGCGCACGATCGGCTCGATCGCCGCGACGAGCCCGCTCGCCGGGCGCTGGATGGCGATGCTGCCGTCGGCGTCGCGCACGTGGATGAACGGCTCGCGGTTGGACACGACGATGACGTCGCTCCCCTTCAGCTCGCGCTCGAGGATGTCGCGCAGCGTCTTGGGCGTCCACGCGAGCTGCTCGTCGTCGCGCATGCGGTGCTCCGACTCGAGGTCGCGGATGAGCGCACGCAGGTCGTCGGCGATCGGCTGCAGCTCACCGATCGACGTGCGGCCGGTCGGCCGGAGCAGTCCTTCGCCGCGCAGCAGCGAGCGCATTCCCTGCACCCAGCCGCGCCAGCTGAGCTGCGCGACCACCACGGTGATCAACGAGATGAGAATGCCGAGCGCGATGAAGAAGTAGAACAGGTACCGCCGCGTCTCCTCGTTGCGCCGCTCGGCGAAGCTCATGTCCTGCACGACGACGATGCTGGCGCGCGAGCCGAATGCGTCACGGATCGGCTTGGTCGAGATCAGCAGCGGACCGTGTGCGTCGCGCACGACGTGGCCGGACGCGTCGGCCTTCGCGCCGACCGGAGCACAGCGCACCGACGCCGGCAGCGTCGACGTGCCTTCCGGACGAACGGCGCCCTCGGCGCAGTAGCCAACGGCGAAGAGGCGCTCGTCGAGGATGAGCCGCGCGAAGTAGGCACGCAGCGCGTCGGGATCGCTTTCCAGGTGCTGCACGGGCTCCTCGACCGTGCTCGCGATGAGACTCGCACGCAGGTCCAGGTCCTTCATGAACCAGCGCAGCGTGAGCTGATCGACGAGCGGCATCGTCGCGAGCGTCAGCGCGGCGAGGACGAGGATGAGCGGAACGAGAAATCGAAGAGACAGCTTCACGAACGAGCCTCGCGAGCGTGGAGTGACCGTGGCCGCCGAGCGTGCCGTCCGCTCAGGCGGATGGCCCGAGGGGCGTGATCGAGAGCGGCGGCTGCACCGCTCCGCCCGCCGGCAGCGACGACAGCGTCGCGCGCGCGCGTCGGCTCGCGCCGAGGTCCGTCAACGTGCGTTCCTCCTGCCAGTCGCGATGTGCATTGGCCGCAGCCTGCATCTGATCGGTCCACGCGGCCACGGCGCGCGCGAGGCGTACGGCCTCGGGCTGCATGTTCGCGGTGCAGTGCACGCCGCGGAGGTGTGCGGCGGCGGCCTTCGCGAACGCCTCGAGTTCGTGCGCGAGCGCCGACGAGGCGGCGATCAGATCGCGCTGCGTCACGAGCCGCTGCGTCTCCGCCGCCGGATCTCCGAAGCGGCCGCAACAGGCTGCAGCGGCCAGCTCGAGCTCGCGTGGATCGAACAGAGTGGCGAGAGGTGGCGTATCTTCGGACATTGGAAGCTCCTGAAGTTCGAGGGGTGATGATCGAGACAGGGTACGCCGGAGCCGTCAACTGATCCTCATGCAGTTCTCAACCGGCTCGCGAGACTGAGCGAAGTGCTTAGGCTGCACACGTTTGGCGGCGTGCATGTATCGGACGGTGAGGGACAGCCGCTCTCCGGCGCGGCCACCCAACGTCGATTGCTGGCACTGCTGAGCGTGCTCGCTGCATCGGGTGACGCCGGTCTCAGCCGCGACAAGCTGGTGGGGCTGCTGTGGCCGGACGTCGAGCCCGAACGAGCACGCCATTCCCTCACGCAGAGTCTGTACTCAGCGCGCCGCGCGTTGCGGGATGACGGCCTGTTCGACGTGACGAGCGCGAGCGTACGACTCGACCCGTCGCACATCACGAGCGACGTCTCGGAGTTTCAGCAGTCGCTCGACCGCAACGAGCTCGAGCGCGCGGTGGAGCTGTACGAGGGTCCCTTCCTCGACGGATTCTTCGTGACGGGGGCGCCGGAGTTCGAGCAGTGGAGCTCGACCCAGCGCACGCGGCTTCGCGATGTCGCCGTGGGCGCCCTCGAGCGACTCGCGTCGGACGCCGAGTCGCGCGGCGAGCTGACGACCGTCGTGCGCTGGCGACGTCAGGCGGCGTCGCTCCTTCCATTGGATGCGTCGCGCACTGTGCAGTTGATGACCGCGATGGTGGCCGCCGGCGACCGGGCGGGTGCGCTCCAGCAGGCGCGCGTCCACGCCGCGCTGCTGCGCCAGGAGCTGGGGCTCGACGCCGATCCACTGGTCGAGTCCTACGCTGAGACGCTGCGAACCGAAGCGGCGAGCTCACCGATCGAGGCGGCCGAGCGGCCAACGACGGCGACCGAGGCCAGCAACGCGAGCAACGCGACCGGTACCGAGCTCGCGACGGCGCTGATCGCCGAGCCGGTGGTGATCCGCCGCACCGTGACTCCGGTCGATGGAATCGCGACACATGGTCTGGCGTCCGCGCCGCCGGAGTTGCGCGTTCCCCTCTGGCAGCGCTGGGCGATCCTCTCGGTTGTCATTGTCGTGCTGCTGGGGATCGGTGTGCTCATTGGTCGAGCGCGACGCGAGCCGAGTGCGGAGGTGACACCGCTAGCACTGCGACAGCGCGTGGTGGTCGCGCCCTTTCGCGTCGCGGGGGCGGATCCGTCGCTCGCGTATCTGCGCGACGGCATGGTCGAGCTGTTGTCCGCGCGGCTCGCCGACGATTCGCTCGCGCGCTCGGTGGACGCGGGTGCCGTGCTCGGCGCCTGGCGCGCAGCGGGGCTCTCGCCGGCGATGGACGTGCCGCGCGACACGATCGTGAAGCTGGCCACGCGGCTCGGCGCCGAGCGCGTCGTCGTCGGCAGCGTGGTCGGCTCGTCCACGCGCACGGTGCTCACGGCGACCGTGCTCACGCTTCCCGCCGGCACGGTGAGCGGGCAGGGGAGCGTGGCCGGACCGATGGACAGCCTCACCACGCTGATCGACCGACTCGCGGCGCGGCTGCTCGTGTCGCAGGCGGGACAGGAGGACGACCTGTCGCACTTCATGTCGTCGTCGCTGCCTGCGGTGCGCGCATATCTGGCCGCACAGTCGGCGTTCCGCGCCGGCGACTTCGGCCAGGCCATCCGCGGCTACGAGACCGCGCTTCGTCGCGACTCGACGTTCGCGCTGGCGGCGCTCCACGAAGCGCTCGCCGCCGACCGCATCGCGCGGGAGATCCCGCTCCGGCATGGCGTCTCGCTCGCGTGGGCCGCGCGGAACGATCTCGGCGACCGCGATCGATCGCGTCTACTCGCGCTGAGCGGACCGCGCTATCCCGCACTCCCAACGGGCGCGGAGCTCACCACCGCGTGGCAGCACATGGTGGATCTCGCGCCGCAGAACGCCGAGAGCTGGTACGAGCTCGCGCTCCGCGTCCTGCACGACGGCGCCGCGGCGGGGCTCGCAGATCCGCGGCCGCGCGCCATCGACGCGCTCCGGCGTTCGTTGGCGGTCGATTCCACGCATCGCGTCGCGCGCGACCTGCTCGCCGGCCTGCTCGCGCGCGACGACAGCGTGCGGGGCGATCCCGAAGACGCGTGGCGCATGCTCGAACGCGCATCGAGCCGCGCGACCGACGCATCGGAGCGGATCGATCTGGCGCTCGCGCAGCACGACGTGGCGCTCGACGCGGGGCGGATGGATCGTGTCGCGGAGTCGATCGCGCGGCTGCGGCGACTGCTGCCCGGCCCCCGCGCGTGGCTGCGGCTCCGCGTGCTGGACGGACTGTACGGCGACGTGGACAGCGCGGCGGCGGCTACCGCGGCGAACACGCTCGACGCCGCCGTCGGCGACGCACCGGTCGTGGGGGCGAGCACGTCGGAGGGATGGCTCGCCGACGCGTGCGTGCTCGCGCAATGGCGGCTGCACCACGACGACACCACACAGGTGCGCGCGACGATCGCGCGGCTGCGCGGCTGGCGGCGGCGGCTCACCTCCACGGCGGTGACGGCGACACCCACGGCGTGTGCGGAGCTGCTCGAAGCGTCGCACGCCGTCGTCGCGAGACAAGCCGACGCGCGCGCGCGCGTGATGCGCCTGGACTCGCTCGCCTTCACGACCCAGGTGTCGGGGGACGCGGCGGCGTACGCGCCGATCGTCGTCGCGCGGCTGTACGAGCGGCTCGGCGACGTCGCGTCGGCCCGACGCGCGCTGCACAAGGCGCAGCCGGTCATGGGACTGCCGCGCGCGCGCGGGGACGCGGGGCCCAGATACAGCGCGGCAGCGGCGCGCTACGAGCGCGCGCTCGCCGAGCGCTGACGAGGCCATCGTCGGGCCCGCCTCATTGGCGCGATCGCGCCGGCGGTGCAACCCTTTCCGGGAGCGCCGTGTCCTGAGGGCGCAACGGAAGCCCGATCCGGGAGCGCCAGGTGGCGGTCAGGGGACGGCTCGAGATGGCCCGGTACCCGGACGACACATGGACGGTCGGTAAGTGGACGAGCGCGAGCTGACGGCCCGCGTGAAGCTGGGAGACGAGGCGGCTGAACGCGCGCTGTACGATGCGCACGTCGACCGTGTCTACTGGACCGCCTATCGGATGAGTGGGCGGCACGACCTCGCCCAGGACCTCACCCAGGACGTGTTCATCCGGGCGTTCGATCGGATCAAGGACTACCGCGGTGACGCGCCCTTCGGGGCGTGGCTGCACACGATCACGACCTCGGTGGTGTTGAACGGGCTCCGCAAGGTCAAGCGGTTCGACCAGCGGGAAGCGGTGCTCGAGGAAGCGGCGATGGTGACGTCGTCCGTGCGGGAATCGGAGCCGGACCTGAAGGAGCGGCTGGCGCAGGCGATCGAGGCGCTGCCGGAGGGATGCCGGGTGACGTTCCTGATGCACGACGTGGAAGGGTTCACGCACGAGGAGATCGGCGCGGCGCTCGGCACGACGGCCGGCACGTCGAAGGCGCAGCTGTCGCGGGCGCGGGCCAAGCTCCGGATCGCCTTGGCGGATTTCGTGGGAGACTGGGTGCAATGACCGACAATCGACCGGACGACGACATCCTCGACGAGCGCATTCGTGCGCTGACGACGGCGCAGTACCACGCGCCGGAGGGCAGCGTGCCGCGCGACGCGATGTGGGCGCAGATCGCCGCAGCTCGGCGAGCAGCCCGGACGGGAGCGACGACGGATGCACCGGTGCACGACGCGGCGGTGATTCCGCTCGCGCCGCGGCGTCGGTCGCGCACGGTCGTGATGGGTTGGAGCGCGCTGCTCGCCGCCGGGCTGGTGCTCGGCATCGCGCTGGAGCGCGAGTTCCTCAGCAAGCCGGGCACCCCGTCGCAGTTGGCGGTGGTGCCGCATTCCGATTCGGCGCCGGTCGTCGCGCAGAGGGAGAGCACGGGCATCGACAGCGCACGTCGCGGTGCGCCGAGGGTTCGCGAAACGGCGCCGGCGCCCGCGCCGCGCTCGCGCAACGTCGAGCCGCGCGCGACGGAGCGAGTCGCCGTGGCCACGCCACCGAAGGCCACCCGCGAGCCGCGCGATCTCCCGGCGCTCCCCGACTCGACGGTTCAGACGTTCTATCGCACCGCGGCGATGCAGACGCTGGCGCAGGCGGAGGCGCTGCTCACCACCTACCGCAGCGCGGAGAACGTGCGCGATCCGCAGGCCATGCAGCAGGCGGCGCGCTGGGCGCGCGACGTTCTCTCCAGCACGCGACTCCTCCTCGATTCACCCGCGGGCCGCGACCCGCAGATGCGCTCACTGTTCACCGATCTGGAGCTGATCCTGGCGCAGATCGTTCAACTCTCGGGCATGCCGCTGCAGGCGCGCGAGCGCGAGCTGATCGACCACGCGATGCGTGACCGCGATCTGCTCCCGCGCATCCGCTCCGCTGTGCCCGCCGGCCTGGCCACTTCGTGACGCGGCCTTCAACCACTACGCACGAGCAATGATGCTCCGACACATCCTTCTGGTGGCGACGATGGCCACCACCGGCACTGCCGGCGCCTGGACGACCATGCACGGCACGGTAGCGTCCGATCCCGTCTTCGCGATCGCGACCGACTTCGCGACGCAGCCTCCGGCCGCGTGGAATTCAGACGACCCGGCGGACTCACTCTACCGCGCCGGCCGCGAGCAGCTCAACCGCGGCGACTACCGTCGCGCGGCGAGCACGTTCGAGCGGATCGTCGACCGCTATCCCAAGTCGACGTATGCCGGCGACGCGCTGTACTGGCAGGCGTACTCCCTGTATCGCATCGGCGAGCGCGGCGAGCTGCGCGACGCGGTGAAGCTGCTCGAGAAGCAGCGGAAGCTGTACGCACGTGCCGCGACGCGAGGCGACGGCGACGCGTTGCTGGCGCGCGTGAACGGCGCCCTCGCCCGCCTCGGCGACAGCGATGCGGCGGAGAAGATCTCGGAGCGCGGTCGCACCACGGCCCAGCAGCCCTGCGCGCGCGGTGAGAACGACGACGAGCGCACCGAAGCGCTCAACGCGCTGATGCAGATGAACGCCGAGAACGCGATGCCGATCCTCAAAGCGGTGCTGGCGAAGCGCGACGCCTGCTCTGCCGAGCTGCGCGAGAAGGCGGTGTTCCTCGTGTCGCAGAAACGCACGAGCGAGACGGAGGACCTCCTGCTCGGCGTCGTGCGCGACGATCCCAACCAGGAAGTGAGGAAGAAGGCCGTGTTCTGGCTCGGCCAGGTGAATACCGATCGCGCCGCGCAGGCACTGGTGCAGATGCTCGAGTCGAGCACGACGTCGTCGGAGCTGCGCGAGCAGGCGATCTTCGCCCTGATGCAGCAGCGCAGCGAGCGCGGCCAGGCGGCGGTGCGGCGCATCGCCGAGGATTCCAAGTCGCCCAGCGAGCTGCGCGAGAAGGCGGTGTTCTGGCTCGGCCAGCAGCGATCGCCGGAGAACGCGCAGTATCTGCGCGGACTGTTCGACCGTCTCGCGAACGCCCCGGAGGGAAGCAATGGCGAGTCGCTCCGGCAGAAGATCCTCTTCTCGCTGTCGCAGATGCGCGGCGAGGGGAACGACGAGTGGCTGATGCAGGTCGCGGCGGATTCGAAGCACTCGATAGAGACGCGCAAACAGGCGCTGTTCAGCGCTGGACAGGCAGGAGTCTCGACGGCGGAGTTCAGCACGCTCTACCCCCGGCTCACCGATCGCGAGCTCAAGGAGCAGGTGATCTTCGTGATGTCGCAGAAGCGCGACGAGGCGGCGATCACGCGGCTCATGCAGATCGCCAAGAGCGATCCCGACCGCGAGCTACGCAAGAAGGCGATCTTCTGGCTCGGCCAGTCGAACGATCCGCGTGTGAAGGATTTCATGCTCGAGATCATCAACGGTCCACGGTGACGAGAATGCGGCACACCCCACTCGCGAGCCTCGCGCTCGCCCTGACGCTCGCGCCGGCGCTCGGCGCGCAGCCAGGAGGAGGATCTACCATCGCGCGGCGCGTCGCCGCTGCCCCCGACGGCGAGGTGCGACTCGCCTACGCGACGCGCTCCGACGTCTGCGGCGACGGCCGCGACGGCGTCTCGATCGGACGCTCGATGACGTTCTACGATCGCGGCGAATCGTACGGCTCTTGGGGGCGGATGCGGTGCGTGGACGGACCGGCGCGCGTGTCGCTCACGGTGCGCGACCACAAGGTCGTCGGCGTGCGGACGCGCGTCGGCGGCACGTGGCCGAGCGCCGCGAGCGACGTAACCGATCTGGGACGCGTCGGCGCTCCGGCGGCGGCGGCATACTTCATCGGGCTCGTCCAGCAGCTCGACGACGGCAAGCGCCAGAACCCGCTGCTCGCCGCCGCGGTGGCGGACAGCGTGAACGTCGCGCCGGACATGCTGCGGCTGGCGCGCATGACGACCCTCTCGCGCGAGACGCGCCGCCGCGCCGTGCACTGGGCCGGCGCGCTCGGTGACGCCTCGATGGTGGCGCCGCTCACGGAGCTCGCGCGGACCAACGGCAGCGACGCGACGTCGGCCGACGACGTGGGGCCGGGCAATGGAATGGCCGGAGCGGCGGTCGGTGCGCTGGGGATGATCTCCGACGGCGCGGGAGTGCCCGCGCTGATGTCGCTCGCACGCAGCGGCTCCGAGACCGTGCGCAAGGCGGCCGTGTTCTGGCTCGGCCAGCGCGACGAGGAGCAGCCGCACGCGCTGGTGCGCACCGTCGCCGGCGACGAGAAGGAGACGGAAGCGGTCCGCCGCGCGGCGATCTTCGCACTCAGTCAGGGCGAGGGCGCGTCGTCGGCCGACTTCGCCTTCCTTCGGTCGCTGTTCGACCGGGTGTCGAGCGAGAAGCTCAAGGACCAGGTGCTGTTCTCGGTATCGCAGCGCGAAGCGTGGGACGGCACCCGCTGGCTGCTCGAGAAGGCGCGCGACGAGTCGCAGCCGATGGAGGTGCGGCGCAAGGCGGTGTTCTGGGCCGGGCAGGGGCACGCGAGCGTGGCCGACATCTCGGCGCTCTACCAGAGCGCGAAGGACCAGCGGCTGCGCGAGCACGTGATCTTCGTGCTCTCGCAGCGCGACGAGGAAGCGGCGACGACGCAGCTCATGTCCATCGCGCGCGAGGATCCCGACCGCGAGATGCGGAAGAAGGCGCTGTTCTGGCTCGCGCAGAAGAACGACCCGCGCGTGACGAAGCTCATCACCGACATGGTGATTCGCTGATGCGCCGCGCAACGATGCTCCCGGCGGCGGCGCTCGCGCTGCTCGCGACGGCGTGCGTGTCGGAGCGCACGGAGGCCCAGGCGCTCGCCCAGCGCGTGCGCGCCGCGGGCGACGGCGTGGTCGAGATGCGGTATGCGACGCGTCCGGGGATCTGCGGTAACGGACAGCGGGGCTTCTCGATCGGCCGGCATTCGTACTACGGCGAATCGAACGGCAACGATGGTCGATATGGCATGGGGACGTGTGTCCCCGGCGCGCGCGTACGCCTGCGCGTGGAGAAGGGCGCGGTCACCGAGGTACGCGTGGCCGTCGGCCCAGGCCCGGCACGCGGCGCGTCGGAGGAGCGTGTGACCGATCTCGGCGAGGTGCCGAGCGCGGCTGCGGCGTCGTACTTCCTCACGCTCGCCGAGTCGGGGACCGGTGGTCGCGGATCGCACGGCGCGATCACCGCCGCGGTGATCGCCGACAGCGTCTCGGTGTGGCAGCGGCTGTACGCCATCGCGATGGACACGGTACGTGCCTCGGGTTCGGTTCGGCGCGACGCGATGTTCTGGGTCAGCCGCTTCGCCGCGGCGAAGGTGACGGGTCACGGCGAGGACATCGCTGCGGCGGATGACGACGACCGCGACGACCGTGACGATACGCGCGACGCGGCGGTGTTCGCGCTGTCGCAGCTGCGCGGAAAGCAGGGGGTTGAGCCGCTGCTCACGATCGCGCGGACGCACAAGGATCCACAGCTCAGGCAGAAGGCGATCTTCTGGCTGGGGCAGAGTGGCGATCCGCGCGCGGCGGAGCTGTTTCGGGAAATCTTGAAGGGGTGAGTTGGATCGTTGGATCGTTGGATCGTGGGATCCCACCAACCCACGATCCAACCAACCAACTCACTGCTACGGCCACCGGCATATGAGGGTGGTGGGGTAGCGGAGGTTCGCGGGCGCCACATATTCCCGCCGATTCCGGGACGACCGCCCCGCTGGGGCCGACGTCGCGGAGGGCGCCCATACCCTCTCCCTCCCTCGCGCTTCTCTATGGAAGGCAATCCAGCCACTCATCTCGCGGCGATCGACTACGCGATCATGGCCGTCTACTTCGTGGCCGTGCTCGGCGTCGGCTTCGCCCTGAAGCGCGTGATGCGCACCAGCACCGACTTCTTCCTCGCCGGCAAGTCGCTGCCGGCGTGGGTAACGGGGCTCGCCTTCATCTCGGCGAACCTCGGCGCGCAGGAGGTGATCGGGATGGGCGCGTCGGGGGCGAAGTACGGCATCGCGACGAGCCACTTCTACTGGATCGGGGCGGTGCCGGCGATGCTGTTCGTCGGGCTGTTCATGATGCCCTTCTATTATGGATCGCGTGCCCGGTCCGTCCCCGAGTACCTCAAGCTCCGGTTCGACGAGAAGACGCGCACGCTGAACGCCGTGTCGTTCGCGGTGATGACGGTCTTCTCGTCGGGGATCTCGATGTACGCCATGGGGAAGCTGTTCAACCTGCTGCTCGGGTGGAGCTTCAACACCAGCGTGCTCGCCTCGGCGGCGATCGTGCTCGCGTACGTCACGCTCGGCGGACTGACGAGCGCGATCTACAACGAAGTGCTCCAGTTCTTCCTCATCGTGTTCGGCTTCGCGCCGCTCGTCGGGCTGGGGTTGAAGGCGGTGGGCGGATGGGACGGGCTGACGGCGAAGCTCAACGCCGCGTCGGTGGCGAACGGGCTTCCCGAGGGCGCCTACACGCACGCCTGGCAGGGGATGACCCACGCGTCGACGAACCCGATCGGCGTCGAATGGTTCGGGCTCGTGATGGGGCTCGGCTTCGTGCTGTCGTTCGGCTACTGGTGCACCGACTTCCTCGTCGTGCAGCGCGCCATGGCGGCGGACTCGATGACGGCGGCGCGGCGCACGCCGCTCATCGCCGCGTTCCCGAAGATGTTCTTCCCCTTCCTCGTGATCCTGCCCGGCATGATCGCGCTCGCGATGACGGCGGGGCAGGGCGCAGCGGGGATGATCCCGGCGAAGATGGTGAACGGCGCGCCGCTCGTGGACGCCGCCGGCCGGACGGTGCTCGACTTCGACCTCGCGACGCCGATGATGCTCGTGAAGCTGTTCCCCTCGGGAATGCTCGGGCTCGGGCTCACGGCGCTCCTCGCGTCGTTCATGTCGGGGATGGCGGGGAACGTCACCGCGTTCAACACCGTGTGGACGTACGACATCTATCAGAGCCACATCAAGCCGGGCGCGACGGACCAGCACTATCTCTGGATGGGACGCGTCGCCACGGTGGGCGGGATCCTGCTGTCGGTCGCGGCGGCCTACGTCGCCGGCTCGTTCAACAACATCATGGACCTGCTGCAGCTCGTGTTCGCGTTCGTGAACGCGCCGCTGTTCGCGACGTTCGCGCTGGGGATGTTCTGGAAGCGCAGCACGGGCCACGGCGCGTTCTGGGGGCTACTCTCGGGCACGGTCGGCGCCGCGCTGCACCACGGGCTCACGTTGCCCGTCGGCGCGGTGGCGGGGGTGAAGGGCGGCTACTTCGGGCTGCTGCACACCTACCCGAGCGAGCTCGCGCAGACGTTCTGGACGGCAATCGTCGCGTGGACGACGTGCTTCGTGGTCACGATCGTCGTGAGCCTCGTGTCGCGGCCGCGTGCCGAATCGGAGCTGACGGGGCTCGTCTACTCCCTCACCCCGAAGCCGAAAGACACCGATGTCCCGTGGCTGCAGCGGCCCGCGTCACTCGCCATCATCGTCGTCGTGCTGATCGTCGGTCTCAATCTCGTCTTTCTCTGAGGCGGCACTCTCATGAGCTCAATGGAAGGTCTCGACATCCGCGCGCCGATCGGCGGCCTGTTCTCCCTGCTGGGGCTGATGCTCGCAGGCTACGGAATGGTCGCGGGGAGCCGCACCACCTCCGATGTCGCCCCGGTGACGAACGTGAACCTCTGGTGGGGCCTCGTGATGCTGGTGTTCGGTGTCATCATGCTCCTGCTGGCGCGGCGGTCGATGTCGAAGCCCGGCTGAGCAGTCGCGCTGGAGTCGCTCCTCCACGGGTCGTCTATCTCCTTTCTCTATCCAGGACAGTGTCATGCCGAGCCGTCGGGAATTCGTACAGCGGAGCGCAGTCGTTGGTGGCGCACTCGCGGGACTGGGCACCGTGAGCGCCTGCGCGTCGAGTGGAGCGGCGCCCGGCACGCCGCAGCGCTCGGCACTCGAGAGCACGGTGATTCCCGCGCGCGGTGCGGCGAGCCCGATCAAGCAGTCGGTCTGTCGGTGGTGCTTCAACGACATGCCGCTCGACGAGCTGGCGGCGAACGCGAAGCGCATCGGGCTGCATTCGGTCGAGCTGGTCGGGCCGGCGGACTTCCCCACGATCAAGCAGCACGGTCTGATGGTCGCGATGGTGAGCCAGGCCGGCAACGGCGGCATCCCGCGCGGCTGGAACCGCATCGACAACCACAGCTGGCTGATCCCCGCGTACGAGGAGCGCATCGCGGCCGTGGCGGCCGAGAAGTGGCCCAACGTGATCTGCTTCTCCGGCAATCGCGCCGGACTCGGCGACGACGAAGGGATGGAGAACTGCGCCAAGGGATTGAAGCAGCTTATGCCTGCAGCGGAGAAGGCGGGGGTGACCGTCTGCATGGAGCTGCTCAACTCGAAGGTGAACCATCCCGACTACCAGTGCGATCACACGGCGTGGGGGGTGAAGCTCGTCGAGAAGGTGGGGTCGGAGCGGTTCAAGCTGCTCTACGACATCTACCACATGCAGATCATGGAAGGGGACGTCATCCACACCATCCGCGACAACCACCGCCACATCGCGCACTACCACACCGCAGGCGTCCCGGGCCGTCACGAGATCGACGAATCACAGGAGCTGTTCTATCCCGCCGTGATGAAGGCGATCGCCGACACGGGCTACACCGGCTACGTGGCGCAGGAGTTCGTGCCGCTCAAGAAGGAGCAGGGGATGGCGTCGCTGGAGGACGCGTACAAACGCTGCGCGGTGTAACGCTGAGTCATGAGTAGTGGGTGATCGGTGACTGCAGACGTGGTCACCCATCACTCGTTACCCACAACCCACCACCGTTGCTTCACGTCCCCAGAAAATCCAACAGCAAGTCACTGAGCTGCTTCGAATGCGTCGCCGCGAAGCCGTGCGGGGCGCCCTTGATCACCTCGAGGCGGCTGCCCTTGATCCGCTCGTGCGCGAGCTTGCCTGAGATCTCGAACGGCACGATGCGGTCGCTGTCGCCGTGGGCGACGAGCGTCGGAACGGTGAACTTCTCGAGGTCGGGACGGAAGTCAGTCGTCCCGAAGGCGCGGATGCACTCCACTGTGCCGAGCGCCGAGGCGCTCCAGGCGATCCACTTGCTGAACGGGATGAGGTCCGCGCTCACCCCTTTGTTCGGCTCGTAGTTGTAGAAGGCCGGAAAGAACTGCTCGAGAAACGCGACGCGGTCCGCCTTCGCGCTCTCGATCATCCCGTCGAACACCGCCTGGTCCACGCCGCCCGGGTTGTCCGCGGCCTTCAGCAGGAAAGGCGTCACGGAGCCGACGAGCGCCGCCTTCGCCACGCGTCCCGTGCCGTAGCGGCCGATGTAGCGCGCCACCTCGCCGCCGCCCATCGAGAATCCGACGAGCACCGCATCGCGCACGTCGAGCTGCGTCATCAGATCGTTCAGGTCCGACGCGAAGCTGTCGTAATCATACCCGCCGCTCGGCTTTCCCGAGTCGCCGAAGCCTCGGCGGTCGTACGCGATGCACCGATAGCCGCCGTCGCAGAGCGCGGTGATCTGCGACTCCCACATGCGGTGGCTCAACGGCCAGCCGTGAATCAGGACGACGGGCTGGCCACTACCAAGATCGCAGTAGTGCAACTCGGTAGACGGAGAGACAGTGGTCTTGACCCGGGGCATGTCTTCCTCGCGGAGGGAATGGAGCGTCGCCGAGCGACGTGCGTGCCGTCGATGATGCAAAGGCATAGCCAGCGTTTTCGTCGATCGTCACGGCCGCCGCAGACCGGTACGCCCTCGCGCGCGCGCACATGGATGACGCGATGGTAGCTTGTGCGGTGGAACCGCCGCCAGCGAGGTGTTCAGCTGCCTGGCGGCGCGCCCGTTGCATGGTATCACGAGAGCTCGTCACGGTTACCGCGAGTGAGATCGTCGCGTTGGTGCGGTCGTCCGCGTCCGGGCGCGCTGCCGCTCCCCGCGACGATTCTCATTCCCGGTGATCGTGAGCACGGCGACGCACTCCCGCATCGCGCAAAGCGAATAGCGCAGCGCGCATCAGCACCCTGTCACGAAGAACGCCCGTGGCGATGGCGACCCTGTCACTGGCGGCGCGATCACCAGCGTCACGTTCTGCCCCGCGGTGAACGTGCGACTGCCGACATCGAGCACCACGGTCTGCGAGCCGGCGTTCGTGATCCGCACCTGCTGCGCCGACCCCGCGACGACGTTGAAGTAGCTGGACCCCGACCCGTAGCCGACGTTGTTCGCCACCGCGGTGGCCGACGCGGCGCCCGGCGTGCTGACGTAGATGTCGTAGCTCGAACCCGCCCCCGCCCCGTTGAAGGCGCGAAGACCGCCCTGTCCCGCGGCCGCGGTGAAGGCATTCGAGACCGTAGCGAACTGGATCACGCCGGGCGCGCCCGGATACGCGATCACCGAGTAGTTGCCCCCCGCCTGGAACGCCGGAGTGAACCCGGCGAGCGCCGTGCTCGTCCCCGTCTGGCGCACGGCGAGGTTCGAGTTGCTCGCATCCGTCGCGATGCACAGGGACGTCGTGCCGTACGACAGCGCGCCATTGCCCGTCGCGACGGTGCCCCCCTGCGCGACGTCCAGGCTCACCGCCGTGGCGTTGATGAACTGGACCGTGGCGTTGTTCGCGTTCGTGCCCGTGACGTCGTCGCCACCGCACGCGGCGAGTACGCCGGACGATGCCAGCAGGGCGAGCGCGAGAGTACGGAGCTGCATGCTGCCTCCTTCGATGGTGAGATGCGTCGATTGCCGCAGTCGATTGCGGAGTGTGGGGCCGTGCCGCGGCTCGCGGGTCGGAACGCTCGCCGGCGTGCTCCTCGTGCTACACGTTACACCCCGTCACGAAGAACCCGCGCAGCGTCGTCGCGCCCGCGAGCGGCGGCGCGATCACCAGCGTCACACTCTGGCCGGCGACGAGCGCGATGCTCCCCAGGTCGAGCAACACCGTCTTCGATCCGGTCTTGGTGATGCGCACCTGCCTCAGCGTGCCGGCGTTCGAGTTGCCGAAGCTCGTGTAGGTGCCCGCTGCGACGGTGCTGAACGTCGGAACCGTCGTGGCGAGTGCCTCGCCAGGGTCGGTGACGTAGACGTCGTAGCTCGTTCCGGCCGCATCCGCGTTGAACACGCGCAGCGCGCTCTGTCCCGCCACCGGCGTGAACACGTCGGCGATAGTGGCGAACTGCGTCGCGCCGAGCGCGCCTTGATACGCGATCACCGTGTAGCTCACGCCGCTCTGGTACGAGGTCGCGAGGCCCGGCACCGACGTCGTGGTGCCGGCGACGCGCACGGACAGGCCAGGTGCGAGTGCGTTCGTCGACGTGCAGTTCGACGACATGCCGAAGCCGAGTCCCCCATTGCCCGCGTAGACGACGCCGTTCGAGACAAGGTCGACGCTCGTCGCCGTCGCGTTCGCGATCCGGACGCGGGCGCTGGTCGTCGCGTCGCCACCGTTGCCACCGGCCGTACCGAGGCCGAGCACGTTGTCGCTGGAGCAGGCACCAAGGGTGAGGGACGCGGCGATGAGCGCGGTGACGGCGAGCGTACGGGCGTGCATGTCTGCATCCTCGATGTGAACGCCAAAGGCCGCGCGGCAGGCGCGGCGGAGTCCATTGGCCAAGGGGCAAAAGGCTCGCCACGCTGGCGGACTCAGCGCGCCTCGCGCACCCACCGCCGCACGCGCTAGCTTGACCCCATGATCGAGATCGTCCAGGGCGACATCACCCTGCTCGACGTCGACGCGATCGTCAACGCGGCGAACTCCGCGCTCGCGGGCGGCGGCGGCGTGGACGGCGCGATCCATCGCGCTGCCGGCCCGGAGCTCGCGCGCGCGTCGCGGGCGCTCGCACCGTGCGCGCCCGGCGACGCCGTGATCACACCCGGATTCGGGCTCCGCGCGCGCTACGTCATCCACGCCGTCGGCCCAGTGTGGATCGACGGCGAGAGCGGCGAGCCGGAGGTCCTCCGCTCGGCCTACGACCGCAGCTTCGCCCTCGCCCGCGCGCAGGACGACGTCACGAGGATCGCCTTCCCCGCGATCTCCACCGGCGTGTACGGATTCCCCCGGCCGCTGGCCGCCGAGATCGCGATGGACGCGATGCAGCGCCACGAGTCGTGGTTCGAGCGGATCGTCGCCTGCGCGTTCGACGCCGAGACCGCGCAGCTCTACCGCGATGCGCTCGGCTGAGCGGGATCACCAGCTCACCAGCTCACCAGCTCACCAGCTCACCAGCTCACCATGCACCTTCCCCCTCTCTCGTACCTCGCGCTCATCGCGCCGGCGATCGCGTCCGCGCAGCTCCCGACCAATCAGCGCCTGTACGACACCGTCACCAGCATGCCCGACCTTCGCGCGAGCCGCATCGCGAAGTTCGAGGCCGAGCCGGTGACGACGGGCCGAATGATCTTCCTCGGGAACAGCATCACCCAGGGGGGCGACTGGGCGAAGCTCACCGGTGACAGCACGGTGATCAACCGCGGCATCGGCGCGGACCTGACCTTCGGCCTCCGCCAGCGTCTCGCCGACGTCACGCGCCGCAAGCCATCCAGACTGTTCATCCTCATCGGCATCAACGACATCAGCAAGGACATCCCCGATGCCGTGATCGCCGCGCAGTACCGCGCGCTCGTCGACAGCGTGAAGAGCCAGAGCCCGCAGACGAAGATCCTTGTCCAGAGCATCCTGCCGATCAACCCGACGGTGAAGAACTTCCCGCAGCACTACGACAAGCAGGCGCGCGTCGTCGCCGTGAACCGCCTCATCCGGCAGATGGCGCGCGAAACGGGGGCGACGTACATCGACCTCTGGCCGATCTTCGTCGACCGTCAGAACCGGCTCGACGCGAGCCTCACCGGCGACGGCCTGCACCTCAACCAGCAGGGCTACGAGCGCTGGGTGCGCTTCCTCCGGCAGCGCCGCTACCTGTAGCTCGTCGGCTCGGCCAGTCGTATCATTGCCGCCTCACCAGCCGAGTCGAGGCGTCCGATGCACTTCCGTTCCGGGATCGCGCTCATCGTCACCGCGCTGAGCGCCGTGACGTGCACCCAGGTGGATCCGATGCAGCTCCCGTCGTCGCCGAGCGCTGCGCTCGTCGCGGCCGGCGACACGGTCGCCATCTGGATGACGACGGGCAACAAATCCGCGCTGCTCACGAAGCAGGCGACGCTCACCTTCGGGACCGCGACGAACAACAGTCCGACGATCACCGTCGACGGCGCGACGACGTACCAGACGATGGCCGGCTTCGGGTACACGCTCACCGGCGGGAGTGCCTTTCTCATCAACCGAATGCCGGCGACGGCGCGCGACGCACTCCTGCACGAGCTGTTCACCCGTGACTACGCGTCGCTCGGCGTGAGCTACCTGCGGCTGAGCATCGGCGCGTCCGATCTCAGCGCCGCGCCTTTCACCTACGACGAGGTGCCGGCCGGCCAGACGGATCCCACGCTCGCCGCGTTCACGATCGACGCCGAGCGGGCCGATCTCATTCCGGTGCTCAAGCAGGTTCTCGCGCTGAATCCCGGCATTGAACTGTTGGCAACCCCATGGACGGCGCCGCGGTGGATGAAGGACAACGGCGCCTATGTCGGCGGGAGCCTGCTGCCGGCGAACTACGCGGCGTACGCCCAGTACTTCGTGAAGTACATCCAGGCCATGAAGGCCGAGGGGATCACGATCGCCGCGATCGCCGTGCAGAACGAGCCGCTCAACCCGAACAACAACCCGAGCATGACGATGACCGCCGCCGCGCAGGCGACGTTCATCAAGAATCACCTCGGCCCCGCGCTCCAGGCGGCCGGCCTGTCGACGAAGATCTTCCTCTACGACCACAACGCCGATCACCCCGAGTACCCGATCTCGATCCTCGACGACCCGGCGGCCAAGGCGTTCGTCGACGGCTCGGCGTTCCATCTCTACGGCGGCACGATCGACGCGCTCACGACCGTTCACAACGCGCATCCCGACCGCAACCTCTACTTCACCGAGCAGTACACGGCGAGCAACGGCAGCTTCGCCGGCGACCTGCGCTGGCATGTCCGCAATCTCGTCGTCGGCGCGCCGCAGAACTGGAGCCGCACGGTGCTCGAGTGGAACCTGGCGAACGACGAGACCTTCGGCCCCCACACCAGCGGCGGCTGCAGCACCTGCCTCGGCGCGGTCACGATCAACTCCTCGTCCTCGGCGGTGACGCGCAACGTGGCGTACTACATCATCGGCCACCTGTCGCGGTTCGTCGACCCGGGCTCCCTCCGCGTCGCGAGCACGGTGACCGGCGGCTCGAAGACCACATCACTCGCCAACGTCGCCCTCCGCACACCCAATGGACGCTACGTGCTCGTCGTGATGAACGACGGACGCACGACGCAGACGTTCAACATCGCATTCGCCGGCCGTCGCGTGACACACACCCTCGGCGTCGGATCGGTCGCGACATACGTGTGGTAAGTGCGTTCGTCTGTCCGGCTTGGCTCACGCCCTTACGTATGGCGGCATCCAACACCGGACAGTGTCGCACAACACCAGCGCGAAATCTTTAGCCAAGACTCTCGTCGCGCACGAGTCGACGCGCCAAGTATCGCCGGCGTCCATCGAGCTGCACCGCAAGCACGATCACCGTAATCGACAGAAACGCCACGATCCACCGAGCGTGGTGCTTCGACGGCACCTGATACGCCAGCGCATGCGCCACCGTCAGCGCCCCCGCCCAGTACGTCCACCGCTGCCACGCCTTCCATCGCCGCGTGCCGAGCGCTCGCAGTGACACGTCGTTCGAGATCGCCAGCAGCAGCACGAGCAGCAACCCCGCCGCGAGCCCCGTCCAGTTCGCGAACCCGAACAGATCATGGCGCAGCGGGATGCGGTGATCGTCGTCGGGGTAGATGAAGTACTTCCAGAACTTCCCCGCGAAGTGCACCTGCAATCCGGTCACGACGTGCGCGAGACCGAAGATCCCGCCCCAGATCCCGACGTCGCGTCGCAGGTCCGTGCTCGCGGGCGCCGGACGTCCGCGTCGCACGCGCCACGGGCCGATCATCATCGCCCACGCGATCAGAACGACGCTCACATACCCCGTCGCCATGCTCAGCCGGTAGACGAGCTGTCGTCCGTCCGGCGACGCGAGCTCGTGCATGACGACCAGGTGCACGACGAGCGCGACGGTGAGGATCCCGACGTTCCGCCACGACCGGCGCGGCCAGTACCCCGCACGCCCCGGGCTCATGGGTACCGGATCCGCCGCGAGTCCAGGCCTGCCGGAACTGCCATTCCGGAGGCCGCTACGCGGCGCAGCGCGCCCGCGTCTTGCACTGCTGCGGTGTCGTACATCCTGGGAGGATCAACCTGTGAAGATCAACGTACGCATCGCGGCACTTGCCGCTGCCCTCTCGCTCTACGGGGCCGCCACTGCGGGCGCACAGGCCGACACGAACAAGCCCGGCGGCCTGAACAAGGTCGCGCACGACATCAGCAAGACTTCGAAGAAAGCCGGCCGCGACACGAAGGCCGAAGTGAAACGCGCCAGCAGCAAGGCGCACAACACCCTCACCGACGCCGGCAACGAGACCAAGACCGTCCTCAAGAAGACGACGGGGATCAAGGGCTCGCAGGCCGAGCATCCCGGTGGACTGAACAAGGTCGCGCGTGACATCAGCAAGACCTCGAAGAAGGCTGGCAGCGACGTCAAGGCCGAGAAGAACCGTGTGAAGAGCAAGGCGCACGGCGCGGCAACCGAAGCTGGCAAGAGCGTGAAGGACACGGTGCTGAAAACGAATCCATGAGGCATTAGGCCGTCGCACTGGCGGCGGCCCGACCTCCAACGTCGCCGTGGTCCGGATGCGCGTGGGATGCGAGGGGAAAACTCCTCAGCGTCCCACGCGCATCGTGCCTTGCATCGTGACGTAGTGTCCCGGGAAGGTGCAGACGTACGTGTACTCACCCGGCGTCGTCGGCGCCACGAAGTAGATCGCCTCCGACTTCTGCGGCTCGAGCAACGCGGTGTGATAGAGCACGTCCTCGGTGCGCGGCACGTAGTCGAGCTTCGCTCCCTCGAGGCCGAGTCGCATCGCCTGCTCGCCGACCTTGGTAGCGGTGCCCGGCCGCACGACGACGAGGTTGTGCAGCATGTCGCTCGTGTTCGCGAAGTCGAGCTTCACGTGCGCTCCCGGCTTCACGTCGAACGCGGGGAGGCTGAACTTGAGTCCCTCGACCCCCTGGACGCTCACGGTCTGATCCACGGTGCCGTTCCACGCCGCGGGCATCGACGTCTGATGCTTCGCCAGCGCGCGACCGTCCGCCCCACTGTTAGACGCTGACGCGTTCGATGACGCCGCGGTCGGTGTCGCGCTCGACGTGGTGGTCGATGCGGAGGTGCTCGGCGCGGCGCCTGGCGGAGCGCTCGCGGCGGTACCGCTCGACGTCGGCGGGTTCGACTCCGGCACGCGGGTCGGTGCAGTGCCGGCGACGACGACGTTCGTCGTCGCCGCGCGCGCCGGCGCCACCTTCACCGCCAGCGTCTTCCCCGCCGGGATCTGGTTCACCGTGTAGTAGCCGACGTCGTGCAGCAACGGCGCGCCACCCTCGGCCGCACGCACGCCGCTCATCCGGATCTCGTGGATGTACCACTGCCGCAGCGAGTCCACGGCGATGCGCACGCTGCGACCGTCCTTCGACACCACCGCGGCGCGCACGGCGTGCGCGCTCTGGTTGATCACCGGCGAACCGTAGATGTGGTGGTACTTGTAGATGAAGCTGTTCACCGCCCAGCTCGCGGGGTTCTCCGCGGTCGCGCGGTCCACCGGTGCGGTGAAGAAGATCTCGAAGCCGTCGGGCCGCGCACTCACGTGGTGCGCCTCGAACGGCGTCTTCCCCGTCCAGACGAGACGCTGCAATCCATACTGCGCGCGTCCCGTCGCGCCCCAGCCGCGGCTCGTCTGGCCGACGTACATCGAGCCGTCCTTTCCCCACGCTTCGCGGAACACGCCCGACATGAACCCCTCGCGGAAGGGCAACACGACGCCCTGGTACACGCCGTTCACCTTTTCCAGCGCGACGCGCATGATCTTGCTGTGTCCCTGGTCGCCGACGAACAGCTGGCCGGCGAAGGGTCCGAACCCGCCGCGCGTCGAGTCCACGAGGATCGCCGAGGTGGAGATGCCGAGGATCCCGTGCGGGAACCACACAGCCGGCGTCTTCAGGTGCGGGATCGTCTTCGCCGCCTCGAACTTCGGATCGCCCGTGTCGGGGATGTCGCTCGCCTTCAACGTCACCGGCGAGCCGGGCTCGCCGCTCCACTTGAGCCCCTTCGGGTTGCCGACGAAGTCGCCGCGCTCGACGTGCGTGATCCCCCCTGAGCCGACCCAGTCGCCCTGGTTCTCGGCGTAGAACAGATCGCCCTCGAGGTTGTAGCCGAAGCTCGACGGCGAGCGGAACCCCGTCGCGAACGGCGCGAGCTTTCCGTCCGCGCCCGCCTGCAGCATCCAGCCGCGCCACTTCACGAAGCTCTCGCCGTAGCCCACCCACGCGAGGTTCAGCGTGACCGTCATCTCGCCCTTCGGTCCGAACACGGGACCGAACGAGTACTCGTGGTAGTTCCCCGAGAGCGGCCACGCTTGCACGGTCTCGTAGACGTCGGCCTTGCCGTCGCCGTCCGTGTCGTGCAGGCGTGTCAGCTCGCTGCGCTGCGTCGTGTAGAGCGAGCCGTCGTGATACGCCAGGCCGAGTGCCTCGTGCAGACCCTGCGCGAAGCGGCTGAAGTGCGGCTGCCCGCCGTTGGCGCTGGCGGGATTCTCGATCAGCCACACGTCGCCGCGCCGCGTCGCGACGGCGAGCCGTCCATCGGGCATCGTCTCGAGCCCGCCCACCTCGAGCACCACTCCCTCGGGGAGCGCGACGGTGGAGATGCGGTAGTACTCGGCCTCCTTCGCGGCGATCGCGCTCTCCTGCGGCCGCTGCGCCATCGTGACGCCGGCGCCGAAGTGCAGGAGGGCGGCGCTGCACGCGACGGCTCGAATGCTCGAGCCCACGTGGGCGAGCGAAGGATGAAGGGGAGCAGTCATGTGTCGGACTACCAGACGATGGAGTAGGCGACCGTGGCCTCGCCACGATCGAACCGCACGGGAAGGAGGAGCTCGGCGCGTCCGCTCTGCTCGCGCAGCACGGGCTGCGGCGTGCCGGACGGAAGCGTCACGAGATACGACTTGTCGTCCACCGCGTACGAGCCGTCGCTCTGTCGCGCGATGTTCCGGCCCTGCGCGAGCAGCACGTACATCCCGTCGGCGCTCGCCGATGCGGGCGCGTGCAGCCGCAGCTCGCGTCGCAGCGATGGCCCGCTCGAGTCGGGACGCAGCGCGTCGTCGACCGTGATGCCGCGCACCCGCGAGCGGATCGTCGGGCGGCCCGCCTTGTCGAGCGTGAAGCCCAGTCGCGTGAACTCGCGCTCGTCGGTGAGCGAGTCGGGCCACGCCGCGTTCGCGTCGCCGAGGAACGCGACCGTCGGCACGCCCGAGAGATCCACCGTGCTGCCCACGGGACGCGCGATCTGATCCTCGCCGCGGCCGTCCCACATCTGCGTCGTCTCGAGGAACGGTCCGCGCCACACGAAGATCGGCGCGCCCTGCGCGAGGTCGTAGCTGTAGTGCACGCCCATCGGGTCGGCCACCGACATCACCGTCGTGCGTTTGCTGTGGCGGTGCCACTCGAAGCTGCGCAGCAGCACCGGCTCCCTCTGCGCCTGCAGCACGATCGGGCTCACCGGATTGCCCGCCGTCGTGAGGAGGCTTTCGTCGTGCAGCGCCTGGCGCTGCACTCCCGGGCCTTCGATCCAGAGGCTGAGATCGCGCTCGGCGCCGTACTGGCGGTTCTTGTAGAAGCGGAGCGCGAACGCGTGCTTCCCCGCCGCGAGATCGACGTCGGCCATCGCGCGTCGCGCCGCGCCGCGGTGCACGAGCACGGGTTTGCCGTCGAGGGTGAGCTGTGCGCCCGCCACGGCCGGACCCTGCATCGCCGGCTCGGCGCCTACCCAGTCGAGGTTCATGATGAAGCGGTAGCGGCCCGCAGCCGGTACGGTGAGCGAGCCGTCGTATGCGACGGCGAACTTGTTTGTCGCCTGCGCCGGCTCCGTCGAGAGTCCCGTCGCCGTTCCCGTGCGCACGGGCGCGTGCGTGTCGATCCACGCCGAATCCATCTGGTCGCCCGTATAGGCGCGGAAGCGCAGGTCGCTCAGCGTCGCGGCGCCGGTGTACGTCTTGTGCTGAATGTTGCGCACCGCGACGGGCCCGTGATCGCCCTGGATCATCAGTGGTCCGGTGGGCTGCTCGTCCTGGAATGGTGCGGCGCGTGTCGGACCCGTCACCTCGACGTTCTCCTGCACGACGACGCCGTTCAGCACGACCTTCGCGAACTTCGCGTTGGCGACCTTGCGCTTGCCGTCGAACCGCGGCGCGCGGAACACGATGTCGAGGTGCTGCCAGAGTCCGGGCGCTCGGCTCGCGTTCAGCCGCGGCGGCGTCCCCTCGTAGCCTTCCTTGCCGGCGCCGCGCTTCTCGTCCCAGCGCTGATAGATGCCGCCCATGTCGGCGAACGTCGGCGACGCAACGCCCCAACTATCGAACAGCTGGACCTCGTACCGGCCCATGAGATACACGCCGGAGTTCGAGCCCTTCGGCAGCATGACGTCGAGTGAGACGTCGAGGTCGCCGTGCTGCATCGTCGTGAGCAGGTGTCCCTTCGCCGCGTCGCTTGGCGAATTCACCAGCACGCCGGTGCCGGGCTCCGCCTGCAAGGCGAGCGCGCGGCTGCGGTCGACTGAGGCGCCACCGGCGACACGCCAGTTGGCGGCGGTGGGCCGGAACGCGCGGAGGTCCGTCAGCGGGATCGACTGCGCCGGCAGCAGACCAGCCGCCGGATCCGGCGGTTCCGGCGCGTGCGGCGCCTGGGCCGAAGCGGTCGTGAGCGCCGCCGCCGAGAGCACGGCGAAGCAGAGGAGGGAACGTCGCATGGAGCGCACGGGAGACACGAGGGCGCGATCGGCTTCACGGTCGTCAGGGACCGGGCCGGGGAGCTTCTAGTATATGGTCTGGAGCAATTCGGCAGGAGCGGTGTGTCGGTGATCCGGTGAGTCAGTGAATCGGTGGGTGAATCAAGCACCCGAGGTACGCAGACCACTCAGCCCCTCGCGAAATGCCATGAATCGCCGCGTTCTGCAACGGCCCGCGCGATGTGCGCGCAGCGTGAGGCCCGGACGCCCTGACCGCATCGCTCGGACAGGCTGACGGATCGAGGTGCTTCACCGAGTCGCGGTCATCGGACACTCTGACTCGGAAGACTCTGCCGGTAAGCGTCGGCACTGAGGGTGCCTTGGAGGCGGTGACTCCCTCTCCCCCCTCAGTCGACTTTTCCGAGCTCACATCATGAAACCCACCCTGCGCCGGCTCGCGACGCTCGCTCTCGGTGCGCTCACGCTCGCGAGCTGCGGCGGCGAGCACCCTACGCTGCCGCAACTCCAGCAGTCGCCCCCCGAAGCGCCCGCGAGCGACCTCCTCGGCGGGCTGACGTCGCTCCTCGGCGTCAACGGTCTGCAGCGCACCACGGCGCTGCCGGCACCGATCACCGTCACGAAGTCCATCGGCCCTGACGGCGGCACGCTCGCCATCCCGGGTGCTGGGGTCACCGTCACCGTTCCGCGAGGCGCGCTCGCCACGACGACGACGATCACCATGACGGCGCGCGCCGGAACGCTCGTCGCCTACGATTTCGCGCCGCACGGAATCACCTTCGCCAAGCCGCTCGTCTTCACCCAGCAGCTGCGCGGCACGAACGCCACGCTGCTCACCGCCCCGCTGCTCGGTCTCGCGTACTACGCGGACGCGAGCCTGCTCACGCAGACCGGCGGCCTCGTCTCTCAGCTCCTGGGCGGCACGGTAAACACGCTCTCGTGGACGTTCACGGGGCCGATCCCGCACTTCTCGGGATACATGGTCAGCTGCGGTCGCGGCGGCTACTAGCAGACGCAGCAACCGGCGCGGTCGGGAGGCCATGGGTCAGCGGGGCGCGCGTCGAGTTTGACGCGCGCCCCGCTCTCGTTCGTCCATCGAGAGGGGCTGCTCGCGCGAACGGCCTCCATTCGATGCTTCTCCCATGACCGCACCGCTCCGAGCTTCGTCCGCGCTCTCCTACCGACGCCCCGCTGTGCAACTCACGGAGGGGCTCGCCGCCGTCGTCGCCATCGGGCAGTCACTCGAGCGCGAGGGGCAGCAGGTGGAGGCGCGCACGCTCTACGAATCGGCGCTGCGGGACGGACGCGCCACCAACCCGTCGGAGGCCGCTCAGCTCGTGCGCCTCGTGGCGCGCACGTACCTGCAGGAGTCGGCGACCGATGCGGCGCGCGATTGCGCGCTGGCTGCGCTCGCGATCGCGGAGGCGGCGGGAGACGAGGCAGCGCTCGGGCACGCCGAGAACATTCTGGCGATCGTGGAGTGGAAGCTGAGCAACCTCGACGAGGCCGATCGGCTCTACCGGCGCGCGCATCAGCGCGCGCACGCCACCGGTGAGCTGCGGCTCGCCGCAATGACAGCGTCCAACATCGGCGTCATCGCCACGGTGCGGGGCGACGACGTCGTGGCGCGCCGCTACTTCGAGGCGGGGCTCTCCGACGCGCGCGCCGGCGGCCTCGCTGACCAGGCGGTGGTCGCGCTGGTCAATCTCGGTCTGCTGCACATGCATCTGCGCCGGCTCGACGAAGCCGATCGCGCCTTCGTGGAAGCGCGCGAGTTCGCCGAGTTCATCGGCGACCTGGGAATGCTCGTCACCATCGACCTCGACGTCGCGAGGCTCCGTCTCCGCCAGCAGCGCCACGACGAGGCTCGCCTGCTCGCCCGGCGCGCGCGCGCGATCGCCGAGCGGGCCGGACTCACACACGCCGATGGGGAGGCGGCGCACGTCGACGGGCTCGTCGCCTGCGCGCTCGGCGAGCCAGTCGCCGCCGAGGAGCACTTTCTCCAGGCCGAGCGGATCGCGCAGCAGCGCAGCGACATGATTCTCGAGGGTGAGACGGCACGTGAGCTGGCCGAGCTGTATCGCAGTCAGGGGCGCAACCGGCA
Organism: Gemmatimonadaceae bacterium; assembly: GCA_045804245.1. Classification (GTDB taxonomy): domain Bacteria; phylum Gemmatimonadota; class Gemmatimonadetes; order Gemmatimonadales; family Gemmatimonadaceae; genus AG11. The sequence goes on from JBJMNN010000127.1 coordinate 26,204, forward strand.
GACTCTGCAGCGACTCACGCAGGCGCACCGCATCTTCGCCCAGCTGCGCGCACGGCGGGATCTGGCCGACGTCGACCGCCGCACGGCGATGCTCGAGAGCGATTTCATCGAGGTCGTGCGCCGGTGGGGCGAATCGATCGAGTCGAAGGACATCTATACGCAGGGTCACTGCCTGCGCGTGGCGGACCTCGCGTGCGCACTCTGGTCGCGCGTCTCGGCGGGCGACGCAGTGTCCGCGTTCTGGTTCCGCATCGGCGCGCTGCTCCACGACGTGGGGAAGCTGCTCGTGCCGGCCGAGGTGCTCAACAAGCCGGGCAAGCTGAGCGAGGAAGAGTGGGCGCTCGTGCGACGCCATCCGACCGCCGGTGTCGAGCTGCTCGCCGACATCGAGTTCCCTTGGGACGTCATTCCCATCGTCGAGAGCCACCACGAGCGATGGGACGGCACCGGCTATCCGCACGGTCTGGCCGGTGAGGCGATCCCGCTCACGGCGCGAGTCGTCTGCATTGCCGACGTGTACGACGCGCTCACGTCGCGCCGCAGCTACAAGGAGCGCTTTTCGCACGAGCAGGCGATGCTGGTGATGCGCCGCGACCGGGGCCGCGCGTTCGATCCCGATCTGTTCGATCACTTCGAAGAGGTCGTGCGGAACGGTGTCTGGTCGAAGGAGACGTTCGAGGCGCCGTCCGGCGGGCTCGACGTGTAGTTCGCCTGGTCGCACGCTGTGGCCGTGAGTCTCGGTGCGGCCTTGGCTTTGGTTGGCTTCGATAAGCCGCTCTCCGCCCCGAAGCGGATGCTCGCGACCGAACGCCGCGCGAGCAGGCCAACTCGTCAAGCAAGCGTAACAAGCCCCGCGTTGCCCCCGTAGTGCGGGTACCGTAAAATCATCCGCGCGCCGCGGCCGGCCGCGCGATCAAATACATCAGCGGAGGAGCTCCATGTCGCTCGGCGACTTTCTGCGCAAGCAGCTCATTGACGTCATCCAGTGGACGGAAGACACCGACGGCGTGCTCGCCGTGCGCTATCCGATGCGCGACATGGAGATCCAGTACGGCGCGCGCCTCACGGTGCGTGAGTCGCAGCTGGCCCTGTTCGTCAATGAGGGGAAGATCGCCGACCAGTTCGGCCCCGGACTCTACACACTCGAGACCCAGACGCTGCCGCTGCTCACCAACCTCAAGCACTGGTACACCGGCTTCGAGTCGCCCTTCAAGAGCGACGTCTACTTCTTCTCTACGCGCACCCAGACCGATCAGCGCTGGGGCACGCAGCAGCCGATCACGATCCGCGACAAGGATTTCGGCATGGTGCGGCTGCGCGGCTTCGGCCTCTACAGCTTCCACGTCGGCGATCCCAAGGTCTTCCAT
>JBJMNN010000128.1:0-9956 GCA_045804245.1 Gemmatimonadaceae bacterium
CGATCCGTCGTCGTGAACGACCTCGTGCTCGACGCCGAGGGGCGCAAGATGTCGAAGAGCCGCGGCAACATCGTCGAGCCGTGGGGAGTCATCGAGCGCCATGGCGTGGACGCCGTGCGGCTCTTTCTAGTGAGCAGCAGCAAGGTGTGGGAGCCGCGCGCGTTCGACGAGCACGTCATCCGCCAGGGTGCCGCGCGCTTCCTGCTCACGTTGAAGAACATCTACAGTGGCATGTTCGCGCGATACGCGAACTTCGGTTGGTCGCCGTCGGACGCGGACCCGGCGCCGACGGACCGGCACGTGATGGACCGCTGGATCCTGTCGCGGCTCGCGACGGTGGAACGCGTGGTGGACGAGGCGCTGCTGGACTACGACGCGACCGCCGCCGTGCGTGCGCTGCTCGAGTTCGTGGACGAGGACGTGGCGAACTGGTACGTGCGCCAGTCGCGAAAGCGGTTCTACGAGGTCGACACGGCGGACAACCGCGCCGCGTTCGCGACGCTGCACGAGGTGCTGGTGGTCGTGTGCCGGCTGCTCGCGCCGTTCGCGCCGTTCGTGACCGACTGGCTGCACCGCGAGCTGACTGGGGAGTCCGTCCACCTCGCGCCGTTCGTGCGCGAGCGCGGCACACTCGCTGACGCGACGCTCGAGCAGCAGATGGCGAGCATCCGGACGCTCGCGACGCTCGGTCGTGCGGCACGGGAGCAGGCGGGGATCAACGTCCGGCAGCCGCTCTCGCGACTCGTCTGCGTCGCGCCGAGGATGAGCGAGGCGTCGCTGGCGCCGCTGCTGCCGATCCTCGCCTCGGAGCTGAACGTGAAACGCGTCGAGGTGGCGACGAGCGCCGGCGCGCTCGTGACGCTCGAGGCGAAGCCGAACTTCCGCGCGCTCGGAAAGAAGTTCGGCAAGCAGACGCCGCTCGCGGCGGAGGCGGTGTCGACGTTCACGAGCGAGCACCTGCGCCGGTTCGAGGAGGGGGCGGAGCTGAGCGTGACCGTCGATGGCGACACCCACGTCATCACGCACGACGACCTCACGATCGTGCGGCGCGCCTCGGGCGCACTGGTGGTGCAGGAAGAGCACGGATACTTCGCGGCGATCGATCCCGCGATGACTCGCGAGCTCAGGCAGGAGGGGACGGCACGTGAGCTCATCAGTCGGGTACAGCGTATGCGAAAGGACGCCGGCCTGGCGGTGAGCGACCGCATCCGTCTCGCGATCGGCGGCGACGCCGAGGCACTGGAAGCAGCGACGGCACACCGGGAGTGGATCGCGAGCGAAGTGCTCGCAACGGACGTCATCCTCGGCGGTGCGGTCGAATGGGAAGGCACCACGCTGGCGAGGCAACGGGTGGATCTCGACGGGATCCACGCGGACCTTGCCCTAACCAAGGACGAGTAGCGATGCCCACGTCAGAGAACGCGGCCAAGAAGTCCAAGCCGATGTCCAAGAAGATGCTGCAGCACTTCGAGAAGCGGCTGATGGAAGAGCGCCGTCGTGCCGTGAAGGAGCTCGGTAGCTATGGCGAGGCGTTCGGCGCGACGTCGCAGGAGTCCGACGGCGATCTGAGCAGCTATTCGTTCCACATGGCCGACCAGGGCACCGATGCGATGGAGCGCGAGAAGGCCTTCCTGTTCGCGAGCCAGGAGGGCCGCTTCCTCTGGCACATCGACGAGGCGCTGCGCAGGCTGTATCGGTCGCCGGAGACGTTCGGCAAGTGCCACAATTGCGGCAACGAGATCGCGTTCGAGCGGCTGGACGCGCTCCCGCACGCGCGCTACTGCATCCAGTGCAAGCAGCGCGAGGAAGATGCGAAGTCGAAGTAACGCCGCGCTGTTCTGGCCCATGCTGGTCGTGGTGCTCGTCGTCGACGTGGTCACGAAGGCGATCGTCGAGCGTGCGCTGCTGCGCGGGATCCCGCAGGAGGTGCTGGGGAACACGCTGCGACTCCGCCTCGTGTACAACCCGGGGGCGGCGTTCGGCGTCGATCTCGGCCCGCAGTCGCGCTGGATCTTCGCCACGCTGACCATCGTCGCGCTGGTGATCCTTGCGCGCCTCTATCGAAGCACGCTCGCCGGTCACTCGGCGCGCGTGGCGGCGATCGCGCTCGTGTGCGCAGGCGCGCTCGGCAACCTGATCGATCGGGTGCGCTCGTTCTTCGGCGTCGTCGACTTCATCGACCTCGGCATCGGTGACTCGCGCTGGCCGACGTTCAACGTCGCGGACATGGCCGTGAGCATCGGCGCCGGGCTGCTGGCGTGGGTGTTGTGGCAGGAGGATCAGTCCACGCAGGGCACGGCGTCCGCCGTGGCGCCGGTGGCCGTTCCCGCGTCGGCGTCCGGCGGAGAGCCGGGCGATCTCGTCTGACGGCGCCGCCGCCGCTGGAGCGGAGCAGCGCCCGGCTGTTCTGGGGAACCGCCGCGTCAGTGATCGCGATCGATCTGATCACCAAGCTGCTGGCCGAGTGGCTGCTCGTGCCGCGCTACGTCCCACACCGGATCATCGGCGAGTTCGTGCGGTTCACGCTCGCCTACAATCCGGGCGCCGCGTTCAGCATGTCGCTCGGTCCCTACTCGCGGTACATCTTCGGCTCGTTCGCCGTCGTCGCGCTCGTCGTGCTCTGGCGTCTGTACCGCCTTTCGGGACCGGCGCAGCGCTCGGGCGACCGAATGCGAATCCTGGCGCTCGGGCTCGCGTGGGGCGGTGCAGCGGGCAATCTCCTCGATCGCATCCGGTCGCCGCAGGGCGTCGTCGACTTCATCGACGTGGGGCTCAGCTCGTGGCGGTTCTGGACGTTCAACGTCGCGGACTCCGCCGTCACGGTCGGCGCGATCGTGCTGGCATGGTCGCTGTCGCGGGAAGAGCGCCACGAACGGCACGCGCGCGAGGCGGCGGCGCACGTGCCGCCGGTAGCGGAAGGCGACGTGACGCCGGGAGCGCCGGGGCCCAAGGCGTGAGCGACGCCGGCGCCGGCCGGACCGCGACCCGCCGCGAGCTGGTCGCGCCGGCGAGCGCGCCACGCCTCGATCTGTTCGTCGCCGCCGCGCTGGAGCTCTCGCGCACCCAGGCGGCGACGCTGATCGCCAACGGCCAGGTTCGCGTCGGCGGCCGCGCCGAGCGGGCGAGCTACCGGCCGAACGAGGGCGACCGGATCGTCGTCGAGATTCCGCCACCGGTGGGCCGAGAGGTGACCGCCGAGTCGATCCCTCTGGCGGTTCTCTACGAAGACGATGAAGTCCTCGTGGTCGACAAGGCCGCGGGAATGGTGGTGCATCCGGCGCCTGGGAACTGGAGCGGCACGCTGGTGAACGCGCTCAAGGGACGTGGCGGCGCGCTCTCCGAGCTCGGTGGCGACGAACGGGAAGGGATCGTGCACCGGCTGGACAAGGAGACGTCCGGTCTCCTGCTCGTGGCGAAGACCGACCGCGCCCACCGGGTGCTCGGCGCGGCGATGAGCCGGAGGGAGATCGTGCGGCGGTACGCCGCCCTCTGTTGGGGTCACCTGGATTCCGATCGTGTCACCGTGGACAAGCCGATCGCGCGCGACCCGCGAGACCGAAAGCGCATGGCGATCGTCAGTACGGGACGGGCAGCGCGAACGGACTTCGTGCGGCTCGCTCGTTTCGATGCGGTGGATCTGCTGCGGGCCCATCTCCACACGGGTCGCACGCATCAGATCCGGGTTCATCTCTCGTCACTCGGACATCCGGTGGTGGGAGACGACACCTATGGGGGAGGGGGCGGCCGACGCCTGATCCCCCTGCCGTCGAAGCGGCACTTCCTGCACGCGGCGTGGCTCCGCTTCCGGCATCCCGTCACGGGAGCGCCGGTGGAGGTGCGATCACCGCTGCCGCCGGAGCTGGTCAAGGCACTCGCCGCAGTCGCGGGTGCCGATGGTTCGTTCGTCGACACCGATCCACTGGAGCACTTTGGCTTCTTCCGAGACGCTGCCTGAATCGCGAGCCACCGCGCGCACGCTGCTGTTCCGCGTGGCGGGGAAGGTGTACGGCTGCGACATCGAGGCGGTTCGGGAGATCATTCCGTACCGGTGTGCGACGCGATTGCCTGGCGCGCCGCCATTCGTCCAGGGGTTGATCAACTTGCGCGGGACGATCGTGACGGTGCTGGACCTGGGCACCCGTCTCGACCCGGCGCGTCCGCCGGTGCGCGACGGATCGATCATCCTCGCCACGCACGGGACGCGCGTGGTGGGCGTGGCAGTGGACGAGGTGATGGACGTACAGAGCATCTCGGAGGAGCACGTCGAGGCACACGGCGGGGCGCGGGACGCGCTGATCCGTGGTCTCGGGCATTTGGAGAGTGATGTCGTCGTTCTCGTCGACATCCACACGATGGTCACGCAGGTCCTGCTCTAGAGGGGGCACTCGAGTGAGTCATACGGTTCTCATCTGCGACGACGCGATCTTCATGCGCACGATGGTCGGCGACATCCTGCAACAGGCGGGATTCGAGATCGTCGGCGAGGCGGAGACGGGCGTGCAGGCGGTGGAGAAGTACAAGCAGCTGCGTCCGGATCTCGTCACGATGGACATCGTGATGCCCGACATGGGCGGGATCGACGCGGTCCGCGAGATTACGAAGTTCGACTCGAACGCCAAGGTGCTGATGTGCAGCGCCATGGGCCAGCAGGCGCTGGTCGTCGAGGCCATCCAGGCGGGTGCGAAGGACTTCGTCGTGAAGCCGTTCCAGCCCAGCCGAGTCCTCGAAGCCGTTCAGCGCGTTCTGGGGTGACGCGCCGAGCGTCGCCTCGCAGCACTCTTCCCAGCCGCAGCACTCGCAGCAATCTCGGCGCGCCGATGCGCGCCGGGCTCCCGCCTCGTGGCCGCCGCGTGTGGCCCACCTCCCTCCTCCCAGCCGACTGACGCGCGTGGATAGCGCCCAGTACGCCGAGCTCTTTCTCACGGAGAGCCGCGAGCACGTCTCAGCCATCAACCACTCGCTGCTCGAGCTCGAGCGCGGGGTCGGTGGGGACGAGCCCGTGGGCGCGATCTTCCGCGCCGTGCACACGATCAAGGGGATGAGCGCGACGATGGGCTACACCGCCGTCGCGTCGCTGTCGCACGAGCTGGAGACGCTGCTGGACCTCGTGCGGAAGGGTGAGCGCACGGTGGACGCGCGGCTCATGGACCTGCTGTTCCGCGCCGCGGACCTGCTCGAGCGGGCGATCGAATCCGCCGTGAGCGGCGTCGACGCCGTCGACGTGCTGCCGATGGTGCATCAGCTCCAGTCCGAAGCCGGCCGCGATTCGCAGACGTTCTCGTCGATGGCGATGACGGCCGAGCTGCCGATCCCGGGGATGATGGGCGTCACGGCCGAGATGCCGATACCGGGGATGGGCATCACGGCGGAGCTGCCGGTGCCGGGTGCGTGGACGGCAACCGCGCCCGCCGGTCCGGGGATGCTCGTGCGCGTCCGCATCGTCGAGGGAACGCCGCTGAAAGGCGTGCGCGCATTCCTCGCCGTCGAGGCGGCGAAGAAGCTCGGCGAGGTCGGACAGGTGTCGCCGTCGGTGGAAGCGCTGCAGGCCGACGAGTTCGAGCACGACTTCGCCCTCCGGCTCACGACCGAGCTGTCCGAGGACGACGTCGTCGCGGCGCTCCGTCGCGCGGGGGACGTGGACGAGGTGCGCGCCGGCGACGATCCGGTGGTCGTGCGAGCGGCGTCAGTCGCCGCAGCGACCAGCGCGGCCAAGAGCGCGAACGTCAACGGCGGCAACGGAGGGACCAACGGTAGTGCCGTGCGCCAGCAGCGCAGCGTACGCATCGACCTGCGCCGGCTGGACAACCTGATGAACCTGATCGGCGAGCTGGTGATCACGCGCGGCCGGCTCGTGCAGCTCACCGGTGCGCTCGACGATCCGGCGCTGGCCGAGACGGTCGGGCAGACGTCGCGGCTCGTAGCCGACCTGCAGGACGAGATCATGACCAGCCGCATGGTGCCCGTGTGGCAGGTCTTCGACCGCTTCCCGCGCCTGGTGCGCGACGCGGCGCGATCGGTCGGGAAGCCGGTGGAGTTCACGATCGAGGGCAAGGAGGTCGAGCTCGACCGCTCGATGCTCGACGAGGTGGGCGATCCGATCGTGCACCTGCTGCGCAACGCGATCGACCACGGCATCGAGTCGCCCGCGGATCGCCTGGCGCAGGGCAAGCCCGAGGCGGGGCGCCTCACGCTCAGCGCGCTGCGCGATCGTTCCGCGGTGGCGATTCGCGTGACGGACGACGGCCGTGGCGTGGACCGCGAGAAGGTGCTGTCGCGGGCTCGCGAGCACGGGCTCGTCGACGCGAGCAAGACGGAGCTCACCGACGAGGAGCTGTTCCGGATCATTTCGCAGGCGGGGTTCTCGACCGCCGATCGGGTGACGGATCTGTCCGGACGCGGCGTCGGGATCGACGCGGTGCACAACCGCGTTCGTTCGCTTGGCGGCTCGGTCGACATCCGGACGGCGCCGGGCAAGGGGACCACGGTGACGCTACGGCTGCCGCTCACGCTGGCGATCGTGCGCTCGCTGTTGGCGAGGGTCGGCGACGAGACGTACGCGATCCCGATGACGCACGTGAGCGAGACGGTGGAGCTCCACCCGCAGATCCTGCACACGCTCAAGGGACGCGAAGTGCTGATGATCCGGGAGGACGTGCTGCCGGTGATCCGGCTGCGGCAGCTGCTGCGCTTCGAGGGCGACGCGCCCCGTGGCGTGGAGCAGGTCGTCGTCGTCGAGATGGCGGAGCGGCGCGCGGCGCTGGTGGTGGATGCGCTGATCGGTCAGCAGGAGATCGTCGTCAAGCAGTTCGACGGCGTGCAGAACGGGCTCACGCTGTTCGGTGGGGCCACGATCCTCGGCGACGGAGCCCCGGCGCTGATCATAGACGTGAGCAGTCTCCTCTAACGGCACTCCCATGGATGACATTCGTTCTCTGAAGGCGCTGCAGCTCGACGCTCTCCGAGAAGTCGCGAACATCGGCGCGGGCCACGCGGCCACGGCGCTGTCACAGATGATCGGCGGAACGATCATGATCAGCGTTCCGACGATCAACGTGTCGAGGCTCGAAGAGGTGCCGCCGCAGATCTCGGCGCCCGAAGAGCCGGTCGCGGCCGTCCTGATGCACATGCTGGGCGACCTCACCGGTCGCACGCTGCTCGTCTTCCCGAAGCCGACGGCGGCGCGCCTGGCCTCACTGATGCTGCGTCGGCCCGGTAGCTCTGAGGAGCTCGGCGAGATGGAGCAGTCGGCGATCAAGGAGGCGGGGAACATCCTCAGCAGCGCCTACATGAACGCGCTGAGCGACTTCATGGGCATGATGCTGCTGCCGTCGCCGCCGAGCCTGGCGATCGACATGAGCACGGCGGTACTGACGACCGCCTATCTGCAGTTCGGCACGGACCGCGACTACGTGTTCTGTGTGGAGAGCGAGTTCTACATGACGGATGTCGACGAGAAGCTGCGCGGCTTCTTTCTGCTGCTCCCCGACCCTGCATCGCTGCAAGCGATCCTGCGCGCCGTTCGCGTCGCCTAGCCCGGCCACGCCGCCCGACCGATGTCGCCCAGCCTGACTTCCGAGCGCGACCGCGACGTTCTCCGGTCGTTCGCCCGGCGGATCGACCCATCGGACGCTGGGGCGCACAACAATCTGGGCGTACTCTACTACAACAAGGGCCTCTACGAGGAGGCGGTCGCAGCGTTCGTTCGCGCGCTCGAGCTCGACCCGAAGATGCAGGTCGCGCAGCGCAACCTCGAGATCGCGTACTTCAACACCGGCTACTACGACAAGCGCGTCGCCGAGCTGAACGAGCGGCTGCGCGCCCGCCCGGAAGATCGCGAGGCGCGCTGGGAGCTCGGTCGCACCCACGCACTGCTCGGCCAGACGGCGGACGCCCTGGCCGAGTTCACCGAGCTGCTGCGCTACCACCCGAGCGACATTCCGGCGCTCGTGCAGCTCGGTCTGGCGGAACGGACGAACGGAGACCTCGATCGCTCGCTCGGCTATCTGGAGCGCGCGCTCGCGCTCGATCCGTCGAGCTCCGTCGTCAACTTCTACATGGGCGAGGTGCTCTACAATCGCGGCGTGAACGAGGGCGCGCTCGCCGCGCTCCGCCGCGCCGTGGAGCTCAACCCGCACAACCCCGACGCGTACTATCTGATGGGGTTCGTGCTCGGCGACATGGGCCGGCACGAGGAGGCGCGCGAGGTGACGCGCCGCGCCATCCAGCTGAACCCGACGCTGTCGCGCGCGCAGGCCAACCTCGCGATCGATCAGAACCGCGACGGTGCCGCCGATCGCGCGCCAGCGCGCGCGGAGGCGCGCGCGACGCAGATGGAAGTCCACGTCGAGGGCCAGCTGGCGCACTTCAACCTCGGTCTCGCCTTCCGTCAGAAGGGCTACTACGGCGAGGCGTTGCGCGAGTACGCGAAAGCACTCGACAAGGGCGAGGAGCGGCCGCTCGTGCTGCAGGCGATGGCCGAAGTGCACCTGCTGCGACGCGAGGCGAAGGCGGCGGTCGATCTGTACGACGAGCTGCTCGTGCATCAGCCGGACAGTCCGAAGCTGTGGAACGAGCGTGGCGTCGCGCTGCACCAGGACGGCAAGTTCGCCGAAGCCGAGGAGTCGTACCGCCGCGCCGTGCAGGCGGAGCTGGGCTACGCGCTGGCGCACAACAACCTCGGCGTGGCGCTCTATCATCGCGGCAACACCGAGGAGGCGATCGCGGCGTTCCGTGTCGCGCTCGAGGCGCAGCCGACGTTCACCAAGGCGCGGCTCAACCTGGCGCTGCTGCTGAGCAAGGGAAAGCGCTTCCAGGCGGCGCTCGAGACGTACCGCGCGGTGCTGCAGACGGCGAACGAGGATCCGGCGGCGTGGAACGGCGTCGGCCTCGTGCTGTCGGAGCTGCGCAAGCACGAGGATGCGCGCAACGCATTCGCGCGTGCCATCCAGGCGCGCCCAGAGTACGCCGAGGCGCACTACAACCTGAGCTTCACGCTCTCGAACCTTGGTGACTTCGAGGGCGCGCTGCGCGAGACGAAGCGCGCGCTCGAGCTGGACCCGTACTACGTCGCGCAGAAGTTCGAGCTGGCGATCGATCTCGAGTACGAGGATCCCGATCTCTCGATCCAACCCGACCTCGGCGCCGTGCACCGCACCGAGGAGAACGTCGAGGATTTCGCGTTTGACGCGGGCGTGCTGGACACGCTGTTCACGACGCTCGCGCCGGCCACCCCGGCCACCGAGAACGGCTCGACGGGCGGCGACATCGGCCAGGACGCGTACGCCATGGCGACCGAGTACCTCGCCATGGGGATGTACGAGCGTGCCGCGGCGGAGGTGAGTCGCGCGCTGGTGCGCGGCGCGAACCGCGTCGACGGCTACTGTCTGCTCGGCGACATCTACACGCGGCAGGGCGTGCACGGCGAAGCGCTCGAGCGATATCGCGAGGCCAAGCAGGAAGCGACGAACACGCTGCGGCCGGCGATCGGCGAAGCGACCGCGCTGCTGGCGATGGATCGCGGCGGCGAGGCGCGCCCGATCGCCGAAGCGCTGCTCGCCGCCGGGCCGCCGCAGATCGAAGTGCTGATGCTCGCTGCCGCCGCGCGGGCCGAGACGGGCGATCCGGCGGCGGCGCTCGAGGCGCTCGAACAGGCGCGCCGGCTCGCGCCGCTTCGCGCCGACGTGCACCAGCGGACGGGCGATATCTCCGCTTCGCTCGGCGACTTCGACGGCGCGATCGCGGCGTATCGCCACGCGCTGGAGCTCGATCAGGATTTCGCCGTGGTGCGCTACCAGCTCGCCAGGCTGCTGCGCGCCAAGGGACACCTGCGCGAGGCCGAGCAGGAGCTGGAGGGAGCACTCGATTCGGTGCCGACGTACGCCGAGGCGACGCTCGAGCTCAGCTCCATGCGGCGCGCTTCCGGCCGCGCGGACGAAGCGCTGGATCTGCTCATCGCG
>JBJMNN010000129.1:0-52634 GCA_045804245.1 Gemmatimonadaceae bacterium
CACTCCCACGCCGCGTCCTCGAACCCGGTGATCGTCTTGCCGTTCTGCTGCGAGAAGCGGCCGAGGAACTCGTTGGCGAGCAGCTGGATGTCGTCGGCGCGCTCTCGAAGCGGCGGCAAATCGATCTCGACCACCGCGAGTCGATAGTAGAGATCCTCGCGCAGCTCTCCATCGACGATCGCCTTCTGCAGGTTCTTGTTGGTGGCTGCGAGGATGCGGATGTCGACGTTGATCTCGCGCTTGCCGCCGAGCCGACGGATCTGTCGCGTCTCGATGGCGCGCAGCAGCTTGACCTGGATGTCGGTCGGCATCTCGGCCATCTCGTCGAGGAAGATCGTGCCGCCGCTCGCCATCTCGAACGCGCCCGCCTTCTCGTTGGTCGAGCCGGTGAACGCGCCCTTCTCGTGACCGAACAGCTCGTTCTCGAGAATCTCTTTCGGAAGGGCGGCGCAGTTGAGCGCGAAGAACGGACCCTTCGCGCGATCGCTCTTGTGGTGCAGCGCCCGAGCGACGAGCTCCTTGCCGGTACCGCTCTCGCCGAGGATCAGGACGCTTGCGCTGGAGGGCGCGACGGCCTCGATCACCTGATAGACCGAGCGCATCGACTCACTCTGGCCCGTGAGCTCTCCGTAGTGCGTCAGTCCCTCGAGCTTGGACGCCAGCTCGCGGTTCTTCTGCTGCACCTCGTACTTGTCGAGGGCCTTCGGGATCAGCGCCTTGAGCCGGTTGAGCTTCTCGGCGTTGAGCGGCTTCTCGATGTAGTCATAGGCGCCCTGCTGCATCGCCTGAACGGCGGAGTCCACCGTCGCCTGCCCGGTGATGATGATGCACTCCGTCGGGATCTGGCGCTGCTGCAGCTCGCTGAGCAGCGCCAGGCCGTCGAGCTTCGGCATCTTCAGGTCGGCGAGTACGACGCCGTACCGATCCACCGTGAGCTTGTCGAGCGCCTTCTGTCCGTCGGCGACGACCTCGACGCCGTAACCGGCATCCTCGAGGATCGCACTGAGTCCGGTCGTGATCGCGGATTCGTCGTCCGCGATGAGAATCTTTGCCTGCTTCATCGTGTCTCGCAGTGTGGCCAGGTGCAACCCATGGGCATCACGCCCGGGGAAAGACGAGAGAAAGATCATGTGCCGATTCCGTCCAGCGCACGCCAGCAGCGCGGAGGACCTCCGCGGCGTCGGCGGGCATCGGGACGGGTCGATCGGCGAGCAACCGCACGACGAGCGCGTCGCCATCGCCCGTCAGCTCGCACACCACCGCCTCGCGCGACTCGCCCCGTCGGCTCGCGACGGCGTCGAGGAGCGGAGCGGTCAGCGCGAGACGCACGGCGTCGCTCGGCACGCGGGTGATGGAATCGCCGACGAGCACCTCGCGTACGGTAACGCGCGCGTCGCTCGCGGCGTTCGACGCGCCGCACAGCGCAGCGACGCGCCGCAGCGTGATACCCACGTCGGCCGGCCCGCGTTCGCTCCGGCCGAGCGCGAGCACGGCGTCGAGCAGCGCGGTGAGCCGGTCGAGCTGCTGCGCGGCCGCCTCCGCGAACGGCGCGACCGCGGAGGCCGCCGTGTCGGCGCGACTGGCGCGCGAGCGGACGACCTCGAGGTTCACGGACACGCCGTTCAACGCGTCGTTCACGTCATGCGCCGCCCGGGCGAGGGCGCGCTGGAGCGCCACTGGCCAGAGTACGCCGGCGTCGGCCGGAGCGGCGCTCGTGGACATCTAGTCGGACAGGTCCGCGTCGTCGGGCGCCGCGGCGTGCACGGGCGTTGCGTCCGCCGGCATGGGACGGTGCAGCACCGGCGGCTTCACGTAGCGCGCAACGATCTCGCGCGTGCCGCCGATCGCCAGCTGGTCGAACAGAAAGCGGAACTTCTCGTCGTACAGCTTGTCCACCCGCCGCATCACCTCGACCGGCATCTCCCACAGCTGCCGCTTGAACGGCCCGAGCGCCTTCTTGCGCGACTTGTAGAAGAACTGCTCGTCCGTGTCGGTCGCCTTCCGCTCGTCCTTCGCGTTGTCGCGGATCCAGGCGTAGATCTCGGCGCGCAGCCCATCCGGGATCTGGTCGAACAGCATGTTCTGGAAGTTCGTCGCGAGATGGATCTCGGCCGTCTCACGCTGCGGAAAGTTGTGGAACGCATCCTCGGGCAGCGTGGATGCGCCGTGCTGCACGGCACCGGCCAGCCCGTACTCCTCGCGCGCGACGCGGCTCAGCAGCTCGAGCGTGTCGAGGTCCAGCTTCACGTCGGCGATCGATCCGTCCTCGAGCACTACGCCGCCGTGTGACGTGCCGCTCTGCACGCTGATCTTCGAGATGCCCGCGACGTCGGCCGGAAGCGTGTTGAGGAAGCCGTCCATGAAGGCGCGCAGCTCCTCGACGGTCGAGTTCTCGGTGCCGACCTCACCGATCTCGGCGCCGACCGAGATCGTGATGCCGGTCGGCTCGTTCGCCCGCACCTCCTTCAGGATGTCGACGCCGACCTCGTAGTTGAGCTTCTGCTGTTCGGCGTGCGACTTCTTGCTCAGATCGACCAGCGTCGAGGTATCGACGTCGATGTTGTAGAAGCCGGCACCGACCGCCTCGCGCACGAGCTGCTTCACCGCGTCGACCTCGGTCTGCGGATCGACCGCGTACTTCTTGTGGTTCACCTGGAAGTGGTCGCCCTGGATGAACAGCGGGCCGCGGAACCCCTCGCGGAGCGCGGCGGCGACGATCACGGCGACGTACTCGTGGGGACGCTGGCCGGTGTAGGCGATCTCCGACCGGGCGATCTCGATGATGAACGCGCCGGCGTCGATCGACCTGGCCGTACGGAAGATCGAGCGCGCCGCATCGTACGTCACGACGCGCAGATTGATCGCCGGCACGGTGAAGCCGCCGATCTCGCCTCGGCCGCGGGCCATGTACAGATCGTGGATCGACGCCGGCTGGACGCCAACGGCCTGTCCGATCTCCCAGATCAGCCAGCGCGCGTACTCGCGCTCGACTCCTTCGGCGAAGACGGCGGCGCGGACGAGCTGGTCCATCGGCGGGCTGGCGATGGCGGCGGGCCGGTTCACCGTGACTCGGCCTTCGGCGACCGTCACGGCGTCGCCGAATAACCCGTTGAGCGTGTCGAGATCGAACATGGGAATCCTCACGAATGTGCAACCGCCGTTCGGCGGCCAGGAGACTTCGGGAATTTGTGTATACATGTGAAGCTCGCCGGGCGCGGGAGGGGTCGCAAGCCCGCGGGCGGCGTCGCTCCGATCAGACGATCCGCTTCGGATCAGGCTTGGGCAGCAGGTCCCATTCACGACGCGCGGCGTCCGCATCCGCGCGCCCCAGCATCGCGTAGGTGAACTGCTTACCGAGTTCCACACCGGGCTGGTCGAACGCGTTGACGCCGTACAACCGTCCTGCGTAAGCCGTGGCAAGCTCGAGGAACATGAACAGCGCGCCGAGATGGAACGGATCGACGCGATCGAGGGTGAGCGTCATGTTCGGACGGCCGCGGCGCGCGAGTGCGCCCGCGGTAGCCCGCCGTTCGATGTCCAGCAGCTCGCCGAGCCGGTGGCCACCGAGGTAGGCCAGCTCGGGGATGTCGCCGTGCAGGCGCGGGATCTCGACGTCGCCGTCGCTCTCGGTCACGCCGATAAAGGTCACGGTCTTGTCTCCGGGACCCTCCATGAACAGCTGCACCTGGCTGTGCTGGTCCGTCGCGCCGAGCGCGCCGAGGGGCGTCGGCCCGAAGCCGGCGTCGCCCGGCGACCGATGCTTGCCCAGGCTCTCGGCCCAGAGCTGGACGTACCAGGCCGCCATGTCGCGCAGCGCGTCGCTGTACGGCATCAACACCTGCACATGACGACCGTGCCTCGTGTCGGCGAGGAACTGGAGCGCCGCCCACGTCCCGGCGATGTTCGCGTCGAGCTCCTTCGAGGCGCAGCGCGTTCGCATGTCGGCGGCACCGGCGAGCAGCTCGCCAGTATCGATGCCGATGAGCGCAGCCGGCAGCATTCCGACCGGGGTGAGCACGCTGAACCTCCCGCCGACGTTCGCCGGGATCTCGAGCGCCGCGATGCTCTCGGCGCGCGCGATCGCGCGCAGCGCGCCCTTTTGCGGATCGGTGACGAACACGAGCCGCTCGCGGGCGCCCGAGTCGCCGAGTGCGTCGTTCAGCCGCGCCCGAATGACGAGGTACTGCGCCATCGTCTCGGCAGTGCCCCCCGACTTGGAGATCACGACGAACAGACTGCGCCGGAGGTCCAATCGCGCCAGCAACGCGGAGATGTTTGCCGGATCCACGTTGTCGAGCACGTGCAGCCGCGGCTGCCCGCCGCGCGCCCTGTCGTCGAGCAGGTTCCACTGCGGCGGACGCAGCGCCGTGCGCAGCGCGATGGGGCCGAGCGCGGAGCCGCCAATGCCGAGTACGACGACGTCCGTGATCGCATCCGCGCCACTCCGGCCGCGCGCGCGCTGCGCGAAGTCCAGCGTCTGGCGGTGTAGCGCCCGGTCATCCGGGAGATCGAGAAAACCGAGCGTGCCCGAGGCATGCTCGTTCGCGACGCCGGCATGCGCTTCGGCGAACCGTGCGGCGACGTCGCGCCACTCGGCGTCCGTGATCCCGCCGTCGATCGGCGGCGACATCATGTTCGTATGATCCAGTCGGATGGACATCGTCAGACCGTGATGGTAAGGCCGTCGTACGCCGGCGCGATTCCCGGAGGGAGCTCGGCCTCGAGCGCGGCGTGGAAGTTGTCGTGCGTGAGATGCGTCAGAAACGTCCGTTCGGCGCCGATGGCGCGCGCCGCGGCGATCGCCTCGGGGAAGCTGAGGTGCGACGGATGCGGCGTCTGGAAGAGCGCGTTGATCACCAGCGCGCGCGCGCCGCGCAGCTGCGCGAGGGCACTGACGGGGATCGACTTGGCGTCGGTAACGTACGCGAGTGGCCCGATGCGATAGGCGTAGATCGTCACCGGCCCGTGAGGCACCGGCACCGCGGTGACGTCCACGTCGGCGATGCGCACTGGAACCCCGGGCTCGATCGGGATGGTGCGGCCCTGTGGCTTCGACGTCCCCGGCAGCGGGCGGATGCGGTCGTCGAAGATGTAGTCGAACTTCTGCTCCAGGCCGGCCAGCGTCTCCTCGGAGCCGTACATCGGCAGATGCACCTGGCGGCGCGCGGTGATCGCGCGCAGGTCGTCGATGCCGTGGATGTGGTCCGCGTGCAGATGCGTGAAGAGCACGGCGTCGACACGCGTGATACCGGTGGCGATGAGCTGCAGCCGCAGCTCGGTCGGCGTGTCGATCAGGAGCACGGCGCCGCCATCCGTCTCGACGGCTGCGCCGACACGGGTTCGCTTGTCGCGCGGATCGGTCGAACGGCAGACTTCACAGCCGCATCCGAGCTGTGGAACGCCGAAGCTCGTTCCCGTGCCGAGGAACGTGAGCTTCACCGCCGGCGTGCCGCCGCCCGGCGCCAGCTCATACCGTCTCGACTTTGAGGAGATTGGTCGTGCCGGGAACGTCGAACGGCACGCCGGCCGTCACGACGACCCGATCGCCCTCGCGCGCGAGCCCGCGCGACCGCACGGCGTCGAGCGCGAGCTTCACCATGTCGAAATACGTCTCGGAGTGCTCGACGAGACAGGGGATGACGCCCCAGACGAGCGCGAGCTGCCGATAGGTGCGCTCCTGATCGGTGAGCACGAGAATCGGCACACCCGGCCGGTGCGACGCGATGATGCGCGCCGAGAAGCCGCTCTTCGTGAAGACGATCAGGCAGGGCGCGCCGAGACTACGCACGGCGGACGTCGCGGCGGCGGCGATCGCCATCTCCGTCGGCAGGGCGGTCGCGGGAGTGGTGCGTTCGTCGACGCGGAAGACCGGGGGCTGTTTCTCGATCTCCTGGATGATGCGCGCCATCGCTTCGACCGCGAGCCGCGGATACTGCCCGGCCGCGGTTTCGGCGGACAGCATCACCGCGTCGGTGCCGTCGAGGATCGCGTTCGCCACGTCGCTCGCTTCGGCGCGCGTCGGGCGCGGATTGTTGATCATCGACTCGAGCATCTGCGTCGCCGTGATGACCGGGCGACCGAGACGGTTGGCGAGGCCGATGATGCGCTTCTGCGCGAGCGGCACTTCTTCGAACGGCAGCTCGACGCCCAGATCACCGCGCGCGACCATGACTGCATCGGAGGCGTGGATGATGCTCTCGATGTTGTCGAGAGCGGAATCTTTCTCGATCTTCGAGACGACGAGCATGTTCTTGGGGATCTTCGTCCGCAGCTCGGCGATGTCGGCCGCGCGGCGCACGAAGCTCAGCGCGAGGTACTCCAGCGCGTGCTCGTTCGCGAACGCGACGTCAGCCCAGTCCTTCTCGGTAATCGAGGGCGCGCTGACCGCGACGCCCGGCAGGTTCATCCCCTTGTGGCTCTTGATCCGGCCGCCGTGCAGGACGCGGCAGTGCACTCGCGTGCCGGAGACGTCCAGCGTCACGAGCTCGATCAGGCCGTCATCGACGAGGATGCGGTCGCCGACCTTCACGTCCTTGCACAGTCCTTCGTAGGTCGTCGGAAACTCCTCGCCCGTGGCGTCCTCGCCGGCGACGAGCACGATGTCCTGACCGTCGGTCACCTCGCGCGGGACGTCGAGATCGCCGATTCGGATGCGCGGACCCTGTAGATCGCCGAGGATGGCGACGGGTCGTCCGAGTTCGGCGGCGGTGGAGCGGACGAGCTCCACGGTGCGCGCGTGCTGCTCGTGTGTACCGTGGGAGAAGTTGAGCCGGGCGACGTTCAAGCCGGCTTCCATCAGGCTACTCAGCGTCTCGCGCGACGCGGTGGACGGGCCGAGCGTGCAGACGATCTTGGTGCGCGGGAAGGGCACGGAGTCGAGGTTCGGGAGTGTCGGGAGCGGGCTGCGTCGCCGGCGGCTCTGCCCCGCCCCGCGACGCGGCCCAGGGTGGATCAGCGGCTGGACACCATGTCGCGTCCGAGCCCGGCGCTCTTCCGCTCGAGTCCCGCGATGAGCGACTCGAAGCTCTTCTGGAAGCTCGCGAGCCCCTCACGCAGCAGCGTGTCGGTGACATCGCGCAGGTCGATGCCGGCGGCGCCGAGATCGGCGATCGTCCGCTCCGCGACGGAGAAATTCGCATCGACGGTGCGCGCCACCTCCCCGTGATCGCGGAATGCGTCGATCGTGGCGGGGGGCATCGTATTCACCGTGTCCGGCCCGATCAGTTGCTCGACGTAGAGCACGTCGCGATACGCCGGATTCTTCGAGCTGGTGCTCGCCCACAACGGCCGCTGCACGCGCGCGCCGGCGGCCTTGAGCGGTGCCCACCGCGGCGAGGAGAACTGCTCGCGGAACAATCTGTACGCGAGCTGCGCGTTCGCGATGGCGGCCTTGCCCCGCAGCGCGAGAATACGGTCGCGCTGCTCCGTCGACGCGGCGGCGAGCGCATCGAGCCGTTTGTCGATCTCGGTATCCACGCGGCTGACGAAGAACGATGCCACGGATGCCACGCGATCGATCGGCTTGCCGGCGCGCTGGCGATCCTCGAGCCCCGCGAAGTATGCCTCGATCACGCGGCGATGCGCCTCGATGGCGAAGAGCAGCGTGATGTTGACGTTCATGCCTCCGCCGATGAGCTGCCGAACGGCGCTCGCACCCTCCGAGGTGCCGGGCACCTTGATCATCACGTTCGGGCGCCCGACCATCGACCAGAGACGCTGTGCCTCGGCGACGGTGGCATTGGCGTCGTTCGCCGCGGCCGGCGACACCTCGATCGAAACGTAGCCGTCGGCACCCTTCGTCTGCTCGTAGATCGGCATGAAGATGTCGCACGCATCGCGGACATCGCTCGTCTCGACCAGCTCGAACAGCTCGAGCGCCGTCAGTCCCGAGCGCGCCGCCGCGAGCTGGTCGTCGTACTCGTGCCCGACCGAGAGTGCCTTCTCGAAGATCGTCGGGTTCGACGTCATTCCGGTGAGGGCGTCGTCGCGGATGCGGCGTTGGAGATCGCCATTCCGCAGGATCGAGCGGTCGATGAAGTCGAGCCAGATGGACTGGCCGGCGTCGTGCAGCCGCTGGAGGCGATTCTCGGGCATGGTGTCCGTGGAAAAGACGTCGAGGCGCTCACGGGTCGTTCGCGGAATATAAAGCGGGGCACGACCGAAAGTCGTTTCGACGGCCGGCCGGGTCGGCAATCGTGGCAGTGGCGGCGCGCAATGGCAGGCGTGCTGACACGCGTGCCTGCCACCACGGCAAGTACACGACGAAAATGGCAGCGAATGCGCGATGAATTCACACAGCTGACGAGAGGGTTGCGGCGCATCGGGAGCGGGCAGTGCGCGCGCCGCATGTTGCGGCATCGGGTCAGGGGCTTTGCGTGCACTTCTATAACAATGGAGCTGTCCCGTCGGCGCCGGTGGTCAGGCACCGTGGGAGCGGCCGAACGTGGCCCGAAAGTGGGGATGAACATGCGTTACGAGCAAAATCGTCCCCTTCTCCTCGCTGTTTTTGGCGTCCGCGGCACGCGGTCTGCCATTCCCCGAGTCCGGCAGCAGGCGGCGATTCTCGCCGCACCCGCAACCTCGCCCGCGGGACGACGAAAACTGGGCGAAGGCGACGGAGGACAAGGATGAAGACTCGGAACTCAGCGTTGTGTGCACTCGGCCTCGCAGCCGCCATCACCCTTGGCGGCGCCGTGACGGCTGCGGCTCAGGACACCACTCGAGCGCGGTCGCAGACCCGTATTCCGGTTCGGAAGGAAGGGCCGGCGGCAGCTGTGGCGCCCAGAGTGGACACCGTCACGGTAACGCGGACGGACACCGTGGTCCGCACGCGGACGGATACCGTCACGGTCACGCGGGTCGACACGGTGACCCGGATCGAGGAGCTGCCGCTGCAGCCGCTGGGCACGATCCAGTTCGGAATCGGCGTCGGTGCAGCTCTGCCGACCGGCGATTGGCGAAACGTTTCGAAGGATGGATACGACGTACACGCGCACCTCGGATGGTTCCCGGGCGCGGGCCCCGTGGGTATTCGCGTCGGTGCCGACTACGCCGGCATGGGTGGTCGTGAAACGGATTGCAGCGGATGCCCGGGTGCCAAGCTGTTCAACGTGAACGGCGACCTGGTCGTTCGGTTCGCGCTCGATCGGAAGAGCCCGGTCAACCCGCAGATCTATTTCCTCGGCGGCGGCGGTTGGGACAAGTTCACGGACTTCACGGCGTATAGGACCACCGAGCGTCCGTCGAAGATCGTCACGGCGGGCAAGGACACGTACACCGGCGCGGGCTCCATCGTCACAGCCTCGACCGCGGGCACCAAGAGCTCGTTCTACAACTGGGACTTCGGCGGTGGCATCCAGCTCGGGAAGTTCTTCATCGAGTCGAAGTATGTGAGCATCAACACCACGGGCAAGAGCTCGGCGTACGTGCCGGTTCTCGTCGGGCTCAACTTCTAAGAAACCAGGAAACGCGTTGGTCGTCTGGACTGTGGGGGGCGTGAACTTCACGCCCCCCACAGTGTATTTTTCTCCCATGCCGCGCCGCATCTCCCGACACTTCTGGCTGAGCTCGCTGCTGCTCGCCACTGCCTCTTCCCTCGCCGCTGCCCAAGGCAGCGAGGTGACGCACGACACGACCAGTGAGGCGCCGGCGACGTCCGCACAGCGCGAGGGCCGGAACTGGTTCGTCTCGCTGATGCGGAAGGTCGGCCGTCGCAGCGACGACTCTACCGTCACGACGGCGTTCGCGCCGCGCATCTCCGCCGACGCCGATACGACGGCGGGCGGCGCATCGGCGGTGCCCGACGGCGCGGTGCCGGAGCGTCGCGCGACGCGGAGCTTCAAGTCGCGGAAGGACAGCCTCGAGTGGCGCGCTGCGCGGGCCGTCGCACTGCGCTCGACGGGTTATCGCATCGTAGTGGACCTGTTCGCGCGCGAGCTGTACGTGCTCGATCGCGATGACACGCTCCGCGTCGCGCCCGCCGCGACGGCGATGAACGCGACGCTCTCATATGGCGGGCGCACCTGGCGGTTCGAGACGCCACGCGGCGTACGCACCGTCCGCGGCAAGGACAAGGATCCCGTCTGGACGCCACCCGAGTGGCACTTCGCCGAAGTCGCGCTGGAGCACGGCCTCAAGCTGCGCTCGATGTCCGCCGGTCAGCGCATCAAGCTGAAGGACGGCACGATCCTCACGTCGAAGGGCGACGAGGCCGGCATCATCCGGCCGGGCGAGAAGTCGTTCGTTCCACTCGTGCTGGACGAGCACGTCGTGTTCGACAACACCCTGTTCATCCCGCCGCAGGGCACCAAGCATCGCTCGATCCAGGGTGAGCTGGGCCACTACCGGCTCGACCTGGGCGACGGCTACCTGCTGCACGGCACGCCGTACGCGCGGTCGATCGGCGCCGCGGTCACGCATGGGTGCGTCCGCCTGGCGGACGACGACATCGAGTGGCTCTATGAGAACGTGCCGGTGGGCACGAAGGTCTACATCTACTAGTAGATGGACTACATCGAGTAGTAGTACTAAGCCGCCCTAGAAACGCGGGATCGCCAGCCCGCCGGCGTCCTCGTAGAACTGCACTCGGCCCGGCGCGTAGCGCTTCGTGAGCAGGATGATCTGGCCCGTATGCATGGAGAAGTGCTCGACGACGTGATACACGGCGTCGAGCACGTTGACATCGCGGCCCTGGATCCGGCGCCCTTCGCCGAGCGATCGCTCATCGAGCGACGCGAGCACCTCGTCAGCCTCGCGCAGCGTCTCGAGCAGACCAGCCATGAGGTCGGACGCGCCAGCGCCCTCGCGTGCGTCGAACTCGGTGCTGCGTCGTCGCGCGTCGGGCGCGCCACCGACGCCACTGACGATCCATTGGCGGACGTTGCCCGACAGGTGGAGCAGGAGATTGCCGACACAGTTCTCCGATGCGTCGTCGCGCCGCCAGAGTGCCTGGGCGGGAAGCACCTCGAGACACCGCTGGATCTTCGTGGGATACTCGCGAACGAGATAGCGGCGCGAATGATCGAGGAACGCCCGTGCGATGTCCATGCGTGGAATCTATGGTAGTCGCCGCAGATTTCCCGCCGTCAGCGAATACCCGCCGTCGACGGCCATGAGCTGGGCGTCCACGACGATGGAGCGCGGATAGCCATAGGTCGGATCGTAGCTGACTTCGATGCGGCCGGCACGCTGCTCGAGCTGCTTCTGCACGTCGGTAAACAGCTCGTCGACGCGCGGCCAGAGGGTGGAACTCGTGCCAGCCAGCTGTCCGTCGCGCGTGCGCACGACCGACACGATCGCATCCTGGCGCACGGTGATGCGGACTCGCTCCGTCGCCTCCTGCAAGCAGAAACACATGCGCTGGAAGTCGAACTCATAGTCGTGTATGCCGGCGCTCGCCCAGCGCTGGCGATTGCGAGCCAGCTCCAGCTCGTCGTCGGAGCGCGACGACGTGCCCGTGATCGAACAGCTCGTGACGGCGGTGAGCAGTATCGCGATGGCGATCGCGCGCGCGACGAGTCGCGACCAAGCGCGCGCGAGACCGTCATGACGCGGAGCTGTACGCATACCGCGCACAACCCGGCGCGCCCACGCGACGTCACCCCGTGCGGTCGGAGTGGCCGAGCGCGCGCTCCGGAGCGACGCGATCGCGGACGAGCTGCTTGAGCTCCTTCAACTCCGGGAAGCGGCCCTCGGTCGCGCGCGACCAGATGACGTCATCATCGAGGTCGACCTGGAACACGCCTTCAGCCCCCGGACGCAGCGCGACCTCGGTGAGCTCGTGTTCGAACGTGATCAGGAGCTCCTGTGCCATCCATGCGGCCCGCAGGAGCCAGCGGCATCGCGGACAGTACGTGATCCGAATGCTCGGCACGCGCCGTCGACTTACGGCTTGATGTGTACCGGCGTGCCGTCAGGCACGGCGTGCCAGAGCTCCTCGATCTCCTGGTTGGACAGGGCGACGCAGCCGTTGGTCCAGTCGTTCTGAAGATGATTCTTCCCTGCCTCGCTGAACTCTTTCGGCAGGCCGTGAATCATGATGTCGCCTCCCGGGTCGGCGCCGAGGGCTGCCGCACGCGCGCGGTGCGCATCATCAGGATAGGAGAGTCGAAGCGCGAGGTGGAACTTGCTCGCGGGATTGTGCGCGTTGACGTAGAAGATTCCTTCCGGAGTCTTGTGGTCTCCGGCGCGCTCCTTGTCGCCTACCGGCTTGGCGCCCAGCGCAATGAAATAGCTTCGAATCGGCACGCCACGGTTGAACAGCACCAGCGTACGCTCGCGCTTGTAGACGACGATGCTGTCGGCGGCAGTCGGCGGCGCCAGACGCAGGCCGGCGGACGGGATCGGAACGGCGTAGAGGGGCTCGAAGCGCTCGGAGCTCCTCACCGACACGACGGTGCGCGGGTCGATCCGCGTGCTCGTGACCGCGGCGCGCGGCGCGGCGGACACCGTGGCCACCGCGTCGGCTGGCGCGACGACGGGGGACTTGATCGCCGCGGAGTCGCGTGCGGGCGCCGGAGCGGGGATCGTCGCCGGAGCGGGAAGGGAGGCGATCTCCTTGGCGGGCGCGCTGGCCTGCGCGTCGACTGCACCGATCGTCGTGCCTGCCTGCCGAACGGCGGCTGTCGACGTCGGGACGTCCGGCATCTTCACCACTGCTCGTGCGGAGGCACCGGTCGCGATGGTGGTGACCTTACCCATCGGGAGCGCGACCTGCGGGGCGGGTTGCGCCGGCGTCACGATCGTTGGCGCAGGGAGCGTCAAGAGCGTGGTATCGGGGCGCACCGTTCCCTGCTTGGCAGCGGAGCGGACGCTGTCAGCGGCGAACGATGTGGAGGCGGACAGAGCCGTTACGAGCAGGGCGAGCAGCATCAATGCTGTCGGCAGCAGAGGAGAGGAATTGTACGCGGAACGAGGATCGCTGTTCCACACCAACCCCTGAGGAAATGACGATCGAAAGCGGGGCGGGTCTCGACGGTTTGCTGCGCCCCACAATTCTCGCCGATGGCTGTTCGAAATGCCAGTCCAGACAACCGTCTGCCGCATGATTCAGCTTCCGTGCCGAATCGCGACGATGGCCCCGAAGCCTCTCCTCGCGGCCTTGCGGGTCGTGCGAAAGTTGCAGGCGCGCTGGCCTACCGTCGCAAGATGCGAGAGCGACGTGCGTTCAGCGTCCCTGGTCGAACAGCAGGTCGACGGGGATCGACTTCGCCTTGAGACGATCGAGATCGCCCCGCAGCGTGGCGCCGATGGTCCCGAGCTCCGAGTTCAGGGCGCCGACACCGGCGTAGTCGCCGTTGCCCTGGAGCACGAGGATGCGGCTCGAGAGCGAGTCGCTCGCGCTGCGCATCTTCGCGAAGTCGACGTGGTACTTGCCGTCGGCGCCCCGCGTGAAGGCCCCGTGGCGCTCGAGGAAGTTGAACGCGACCACGTTCGCTCGACCATGCGCATCCGACGCGCCGAAGCGCACGGACCGGAAGAGGCTCGCGAGGAAGGTGACATCATTGTCCTCGATCGACTCCTTCCCCAACTCGCCCTGCGCGTTCAGCTGGCGCAGCATGTAGAGGCCGAGGATGTCCGCCTTTCCTTCCTCGAGCGCGCTGTAGCGCTCCTTGAGCGCGGCGCGCACGGTGCCCTTGCCGTTGATCGTCTTCGTCAAGCCGAGACCATGCGCCACCTCGTGGAACATCGTGTTCTCGAAGAACGCATCGAACGTCACGTGCGAGAGCTGATCGGAGGCAATGAGCTCCTGCGCGATGGGCATGAGGATGCGATCGAACTTCGCGCGCACGACGTTCTTGATCTGCACGCGGCGCGTCCCCTTCCGGATCTGCACGACTTCGTCGTTCGGCAGGTTGATGGCGATCGTCTTCACGCCGGCGTTCGCCTGCCCCGCGACGTACACGACGTCGTACGCGTTGAGATCGGCGTCAGTGCCGGGGCGCTCGCGCTTGTACGCGTCGGGCACGGGGATTCCACGCTGCAATGCCGGGAGCACAGCGGCGTACTTGGCGAGCCGCCGGCTCCACGCGAGATCCTTGACGAGCACGAACGCCTCGGCCGCGGTCTTGTAGCCGAAAAGCTCGTCCTCGTAGCTCTCGATCGGGCCGAGCACGATGTCGAGACGGTTGCGCTTCATGTCCATCCACGCCATGTCGCTCGGCCGGTACTGGTCGGTCACGAGCGCGGTGGCGAGCAGCGTGAGATAGCGACGCAGCCCGGGCTCCTCGGCGAGGGCAGCGGCGGCGCGCACCTTCGCCGCCGCACGCTGCATGTTCGCCGCGAAGAACTTCGAGTACGGGATGATCGAGAGCCGGCCCGTCGCGTCGCGGCGGATCATCGTGTACCACGACTTGAGACTATCCGCTCGAGCCCCACCGGCGGCGACCTCGCGCTCGAATTCGGGCTTGGTCATGTCGCGCGGATAGAAGTTGGCGCCGGCGGGCCTCGGTCCGACGCCGGGCACGAACGGGGCGTTGTCCTCGAGGCGGTTCCACGGCCCAACCATGACCTCCGCCAGCCGCCGCGCGGCGGGATCCTTGATCGAGGACAGCACGGAATCCCGCGGGCCGATGACCTGCACCCAGAACACGTCGTGCATCTCGCGCGCGGCATCGACGAGCAACGGCAGCATCCGGCGCTCGTTGCGCGTGAGCGTCGCGGTATCCCGCTGCAGCTTCACGGTGACGAACTTGGCGAGCACCTCTTCCGGGCCGGCCGAGATCGTCGGCGCGGGCGAGACGGGCATCGGCGTGGGCGTGGGCGGTGTCGGCGTGGGACGACGCGACTCCGGGCGGCCGTTGGCATTCCAGCGTGGCGCCACGCCGTCGGCCAGCAGCCGCGCCGCCGCGGCACCGGCGCGGATCACGGCGGTCATGTGCGGGATGTCCACGTGAGCGAGATCGTCGCTCGGCTCGTGGTAGTCCGTGTGCATGTTGTACGACGAGAGCGTGTGCGCCGGCACACCTTGCCGCGCGAACGCGATGTTGTCGCTTCGCTGGAAGAACTGCTGGTCGAGGCGCTTGTCGGGGCCGATGGGAAGGCCGGCGCGGGCGAAAGTCTCGCCCATGGTGGAGCGCTCGAAACCGGTGAGCCACGCGCGCCCCGGACCGCCGGCGAGTGAATCAGGACGCCCGATCATCTCGATCTCGAGGTTGGCGCTCATCTGCGCGACGGGAACGACCGGATGCTGCAGGTACCATCGCGTGCCCAGGAGGCCGACCTCCTCTCCCGTCGTCGCGGCGAAGATCATCGTGCGACGCGGCTTGGGCCCGGCGGCGAGCGCACGCGCGATCTCGAGCACGGCGACGACGCCCGACGCGTCATCGTCGGCGCCGTTGTAGATCGAGTCGCCGTTCACCGCGCGGCCGATGCCGAGGTGATCGTAGTGAGCGTCGATGAGCACCGCCGAGTCGCGAACGGCGGGATCGGTGCCGCGCAGCACACCGACGACGTTGACCGAAGCAGGCCGCCGGTCGGCGGGCAGCGTGTCGAGCTGCGCGAAGCTCTCGAGGAGCACGGGCCGGCGACCGCGGCCGCCGTCGAGCAGGGCGATGGGGACGCGCTGGAAGAATCCGCTGTCGCCCGCCGGCTCGAGGCCGATGCGACGCATCTCCGCGGCGATGATCGCGGCCGCGCGCGCCGAGCCGCGCGAGGCCGTCATGCGGCCTTCCAACGAATCGTCGCTGAGCGCGCCGAGGAGGCGACGGACCTCAGTCTCGGAGATGGCGCCCGATCGCGCCGGTCCGGCGCTTGCGCTGCTCCCCGCCGTGGACGGCCTCGGTGCGGAGCATGCGAGCGCCGCGAGGAAGGCCGCAGCGCTCGGCAGCACCAGTGAACGAAGGGCGAAGAACGGAGTGCGCATGAGCGACACGGTGGATCGGGTGAGAATCGTACCGAACTGACCTGCACTGAATATCGGTGCCGGCGCAACGAGCGCCACGGCCTCGGGCGCGGGAGCGCGGGTCGGCGGCTCCGGCGGGCGTAGCGGGCACGTGAGTTGCCCTCGTGGGGGCGAACTGCGCTCCTCTCACCGGGACCTCACATGAGCTTTCTCACCTGGATCATCGTCGGGCTGATCGCCGGCGTGCTCGCGTCGCTCGTGATGGGCGGCACGGGATATGGCCTGATCGGCGACATCATCATCGGGATCGTCGGCGCCTTCGTGGGCGGATGGCTATTCAGCCGTCTCGGCGTGAGCTCGCCGTTCGGGGGGCTGGCCGGGGTGATCTTCACGGCGTTCATCGGCGCGGTGGTGCTGCTGTTTCTGCTACGACTGATAAGACGCGCGACAGTGACGTGAGTGCGCATCGCGCATCGCGCGATGCGGCGCCGGGAGCCCGTGCGAGGGCCTGCGGACTCCTGGCGATACCCTGGCGTGCTACGCTGGTCGGAGGCGTTGGTACACCTCGCGATCGACGATCTCCATGTACCCGGACGGCTCGGAGGGTACGACAAAGCCGTGCCGCGCGTACAGCGGGCCGGCGTCGCGCGTGATCAGCGCGAACCGTCGCAGTCCCTGGAGCTGCGGGTGGAGGAGGATGCTCTCGACGAGCCAGTCGCCGAGCCCGTGACCGCGGCGCGCCTCGACGACGAAGACGTCGGCGAGGTAGGCGTACGTGGCCAGGTCGGAGATGACGCGCGCGAATCCGGCGAGCTGGCCGTTCTCGTAGAGACCGAAGGCGATCGAGCCGGCGATGGCGCGAGCCACGACGTCGCGGGGGATGCCGCTCGCCCAGTACGTCGCCGCGAGCACGCGGTGGATCAGTTCGACGTCGAGTCGCGCACGATCGGTGGAGACGAGCAGATCACCGCGTCGCCGCTCGAAGATCGCGTCGTTCACGGTGGGAGGAGCGACCGCGGCGTCAGTCGGCCGACGTGAAGGTGATGTCGGTGTCGATCGGTTTCCCGTGCCGCCACACACCAGTGCCCGACTTTGGCGGGCTCACCACTTCGAAGCGCACCTCGAGCAGCTGCGGCTCGGTGGAGAAGGTGGGACGCAGATCTTCGAGCACGGCGGTGTACGCCTGCTCGTGGTCGCGCGCCGTGACGAGCCCGACGTGAATCGGATGCGCGAACCGCTGCATCTCCATGGCGCCAGGCATCTTCTCGGCGATGTAGTACACGTAGGTCTGCATCGGCTTCCGCTGGGGGTTGAACGGCGAGAAACCGCTGTTCCTCGCACAGACGCGCGGGCAGGTGATCACCTGCCCGCGCGCCCGATGATATAGCCAGAAATCGGCTCCGCGGCCAGCGCTACGAGATGCTCTCCAGCTTGACCGTGTAGACGAGCACCGCGTACGGCGGGATGACGAGGACTCCCGCTGGCGAGACCAAGCCGCTCGCGCCGTAGGCGAGTGCGGGCGGGATGATCAGCTGTCGCGTGCCCCCAGCCTTCATGCCGACGAGTCCCTCCTCCCAGCCGGGGATCACCTGGGCCGGGGTTTGGCCGAGTGTGAACGACAGCGGCGTCGAGGGCGAGGCGAGCTCCTGGACCTTCTGGCCGTTGGCGAAGTACAGCACGTAGTAGGCGTTCACCGCCGAGGTGCTGGTCGCGGTAGCGCCCGTACCGACGGTAAGATCGCGGTAATAGAGGCCCGTCGACGTCCTGATGGACTGCGTGAGATCGACGTTCAGCGCTGGCGCGAACGTCGTCTGCTCGATCGGGATGTTGGGATAGGTATTCGTGCTGTAGTCCGTTCCACTCAGGCAGGCCGCGAACGCGAGGGGAGAGAGAACGACGGCAAGACGGCGAAGACGCATGTGCAGGCTCGAATCTCGATGGCGAGTGATGGCGCGGTACATCCTCGAAACTACCCCCGGGGACCTGCCGGGATCCGGGGCAGTCACGCTCCGTGCTCGCGGTCGCGGCGCACCGGTACCTTCCTGCCCTTGATCGTCGTCGCGCGGAGCGTGCCGATGACGTCGTCGGCAATCTCGTCCGGCAGCTCGACGAGGGAGAAGCGATCCGTGATCTGGATCGCGCCGATGACGCGGGGATCGATCCCGGCTTCATTGACGATGGCTCCGACGAGGTCGGCCGGACGGATCTTGGACTTCCGGCCCGCCCCGACATAGACGCGCACGACGTTACCGTCGGACGTCTCGGCATCACGGCGCGACTTCCTCGGCTTCTCCCCACCCTTCCCGGGTTTCCCTGGCTTCCCACGGTCGCGCGTGGCGCGCGAGGCATCGGGACGAGGAGCAACCGAGGGTATCTCCTCCTCGTCAGTGCCGGCCTCCTTCGCGTCAGCCTGCTTCACCGCAGCGGCAGCCACGTCCATGATGTCGAACTCCTGCGCCAGCGAATCGACGACGACGCGAAAATGGTCGAGATCGCCCGCGAGGATCGTCTCGCGGATCGACGCGCGCGTGAGCTCGAGTCGGCGCGCCCGAAGGTCGGCCACCGTGGGGACGGCGGCGATCTCGATCTTCTGCTTCGTCAGATGCTCGATGTTGCGCAGCAGGCGATGCTCGCGCGGCTCGGCGAGCGTGATGGCGACTCCTTCGCGTCCGGCGCGGCCGGTGCGGCCGATCCGGTGCACGTACGCCTCGGCGGCACTCGGCACGTCGTAGTTCACGACGTGCGAGACGTGCTGGACGTCGAGGCCGCGCGCGGCGACGTCGGTAGCGATGAGCAGATCGGCCGAGTTGGCGCGGAACTTCTTCATCACCCGATCGCGCTGCTCCTGACTCAGTCCACCGTGCAGCGCTTCGGCGCGATAGCCGCGGCCGTTGAGCGATTCGGTCAGCTCGTCGACCTCGGTGCGCGTGCGACAGAACACGATGGCGGACGTCGGGTTCTCGACGTCGAGCACGCGGCCGAGCGTGGCGATCTTGTGCGCGCGTCCGACGATGTACGCCACCTGTCGCACGCGCGGCGCGGAGCCGGCGGGAACGATCTCGCGATCGATGCGCACGCGCAGGGGATCCTTCAGGTGCTTCTCGGCGAGCTGTGCGATGCGCGGCGGAAGCGTCGCCGAGAACAGCGCGGTCTGTCGCTCCTCGGGAGTCGCCTGCAGGATGGCCTCGAGATCCTCGGCGAAGCCCATGTCGAGCATCTCGTCCGCCTCGTCGAGCACGACAACCTTCACGGAATCGAGGCGCAGCGTCTTGCGCCGGATGTGGTCGAGCGCGCGGCCGGGGGTGGCGACGACGACGTCGACGCCGCGCTTGAGCATGCGCAGCTGATTCTCCATTGATGCGCCGCCGTAGATCGGCAGCGCACACACACCGAGCGACTTCCCGTATTTATGCACCGCTTCGGCGACCTGCATCGCCAGCTCGCGCGTGGGAACGAGGATCAGCGCGGCCGTGCGGGAGCGCGGGTCGGCGTCGGGCGTGACGAGGTGCAGCAGCGGGAGCGCGAACGCGGCGGTCTTCCCCGTCCCCGTCGCGGCCTGACCGAGCACGTCGCGACCGGCGAGCAGCGGCGGGATCGCTTCGCGCTGCACCGGCGTCGGCTCTTCGTAGCCGAGCGCCGCGAGCGCGTCGACGAGACGCGGATCGAGACCGAGCGCGGCAAAGCCTGGACTCTGCTCGGTGGATTCTGGTGCAGCGGCGCGTGGGGTCATCGGACTGGTGCGGGAGACGGGCGGTGCGGCGTGACGACTTCGTATCTTAAGCGATGCCGAGCGATTCAGCGCCGCTCCCGTTCGAGATCCGTCGTTCGCCCATGCAAGGGCTGGGCGCGTTCGCGACGCGATACATTCCCGCCGGCGTGCGGTTGATCGAGTACGCGGGCGAGCGGCTCACTCCGGCGGAGGCGGACGCCCGCTACCCCGACGTCGAGGGTGAACGGCATCACACCTTTCTGTTCGCGATCGACGACGACGTGGTGATCGATGCGGCGGTCGACGGCAACGACGCACGGTTCATCAATCACTCGTGCGATCCGAACTGCGACGCCGTGATCGAGGACGGACGAATCTGGATCGAGACGATCCGCGACGTCGCGCCGGGCGAGGAGCTGGCCTACGACTACGCCTACGTGCTCGAGGAACGGCACAGCCCAGCGGCGAAGCGCCGCTTCCCCTGCCACTGCGGCGCCGACACCTGCCGCGGGACGATCCTGGCGAAGAAGCGCTGAGTCGTCAGCGCGTCTTGCAGACGTAGTCGAGGGCGAGTGCGCCCATCGAGCCGCCGAGCGCGGGGCCATAGCCGGGCATCTTGTTGACCGTGCGGTCGACCACCTTCGTCTCCTTCGCGTCGCCGTAATAGACGTTCTCCCTCGCGGCGAGCTTCTTCGCCGCGCAGTCGAACGTCGCGGTGGTGCGCGAGCTCATCCAGGTTCCCGACGGGGTCTTCACCGGCGTGGTGAACACCACGCGCACGGTGGCAGCGACGAGCGAGCCGGTACGCTTGACTGACTTCGCGTCGACGAAGACCTGATTGCCGCTCGACGTGGCGCCGATCGGCGTCCACTTCTTCTGCGCCTGAGCGAGTGACGGCAGGAGAACGAGAGCGAGAAGGAAGATGCGCATGGCGAGGCCGGAGAGAGGTCGACTACAAGCTGTCGCGGCGCGCGGCGGCGCGAAATAGCGGAGCAGTCGCGTCAGCCATGCTCGGCGAGCGCGGTCCAGTAGCGTCCGAGCTGGCCGCGGCCCGCCATCGATGCGCGCGTGATACCGGCGGCGCGCCATGCGTCGCCACCGGTGTCGGCAGCGAGGCGAATGAGCGGCATGCTCGCTCCGTAAAGGTCGAGCACCGACGGACCGATCGCGTGGTAATGGCCGAGCATCCAGCGCAGCTCGGCGTCGGACGCGCCGCGGCGGGCCCACGCGTCAAGCTCGTCGATCACCTGGCGGATCGTGCCCTCCGGAAGCGAGGCGATGCCGCTGTCGGCGGGCGTGGCCATCGCGCCGCGCCAGACGAGGAAGTAGGCGCGCTTGAGCGCCTCGAGGGCGGTGTCCGCGTCGGAGAAGTGCTCGACGTACCCACTCACGATCGCCGGATACTCGCCGTACAGGCCCGAGCGCTCGATCTGCGCATCGCGCTCGTCGGGAGTTCCGGTGGCTCCGCGCACGCTCGCGAGCACCGCGTCCTCCCAGCCCGAGAGCGTGCCCAGTCCCAGCATCGGATCAGCCGCCCAGGAGTCGCAGAGGAGTGCCCCACGGGTCGCTCGCCATCCAACCCGCGCTCTCGCGCGACACGACATGGCCTGCCGCCGCGAGGCGCTCGGCGACGATGCGCGCATCGCCGGCCGTGGGGAGCAGAATGCGCCATTCGAGCAGCCGCGCGTCGTGCTCGGATGCCGGCGGGGCGTTTCCTGCCCACGTGTTGACGCCGAGGTGATGGTGGTAGCCGC
Source organism: Gemmatimonadaceae bacterium (assembly GCA_045804245.1). Classification (GTDB taxonomy): domain Bacteria; phylum Gemmatimonadota; class Gemmatimonadetes; order Gemmatimonadales; family Gemmatimonadaceae; genus AG11. The sequence goes on from JBJMNN010000129.1 coordinate 21,305, forward strand.
CCGCCGACAGGAAGAGCGCGCCCGGATACGATGACACGGTCCGGTCGAAGCCGAGCGCGTCGTGGTAGAATCGAGATGCCGTGGGGATGTCCCCGACGTGCAGGTGCACGTGGCCCATCACCGTGCCGCGCGGCATGCCGGTCCATGGCTCATCGTTTCCCGCGGCGAGCACGCCGGCCGTGTCGAGTGGGTCGGTGGCCATCGCGAGCTCCCCGTTCACACGGCGCCACTCCGACCGCGGGCGGTCGACGTAGACTTCGATGCCCAGCCCGTCAGGGTCGCGCAGGTAGAGCGCCTCGCTCACGAGATGATCGGACGCGCCGATCCGGGTTCCGGTGCGCGCGAGGTGAGCCAGGAATCGGCCGAGCGTCGCGCGATCGGGGACGAGGATGGCGAAGTGATACAGGCCGAGCCGACTGTTCGCGCCGATCGGCGTGGTGCCGGGCCGCTCGACGAGCTCCACGAGCGGAGCTGGATCCCCGACGGCATGAAGCGCGGCGCTCGCGCCAGCCACCTGGCGAGGCTCGAGGCCGAGCACCGACGTGTAATACTCGAGCGAGCGTGCGAGATCGCTCACCTGGAGGCGCACCTGGCCGAGCCGGAGCGTATCGGGTAGCGGCGCGGCCGGTCGGCCAGTTCGATCGTTTGCGCCAGCGTTGCTCGCGCCGCCGTAGGCTCCGTCTGTCATGGTCGAGAGAGTAGAGGAATGCTGCCTCGTTGCTCCGGATGACTATCCGCCGGAGTCCTGGCCGGCCAGTGTACGGGCAGGCCCGCGCACGGCACTGGAAGATGGGCGACTGGCGCGCCGGCGGCACGGAACGTATCGTCGAGCTCGTGCGGGGCGATGCGGCCGCCGAGCGGCAGAGCGGGACTCGGCCGCGGGACGGCCGGAGGAGGCATCATGCGGTGGGATGCCTGGTTCATCGAGAACGACATGTCGACATCGAGCGAGGAGCGACGCCGGACCGAAGCGGCACTCGTGCGCGCGATCGACGTGGATCCCAGCGTCACAGCACCTGCGACGCAAGCCGCGGTGTGCGCTTACGTGGACCTGCTGTCGGACGGAGGGCTTCTGCCCGAGGCGGTCGTCATCGCGTTCAAGGCGACGATCAGCCGTGCAGAATCGATGCAGCGGGTCGAGGCCGACGTGCGCGAAGAGCTGCGCTCCGCGCTCGTCTCCGCCTGCATCCAGCGCTACTTCGCGGGCCGAATAGCCGACGACGTCCGCATCACGAGATCGCCGGCGCTGCGACTGGTCAGGGACGAGCGCGAGTCGCCCGACCGCGCTCAATCACCGGACGCGCCGGCTTAGCCACGAGCCGGCCGGCCGGCACTCACGGCCATCCTCGCCGGCGCGGCAGCCATCGCGGCACGGCCATTCGGTAGCGCTCATACTCCTCGCCGAACCGTGCGGCGAGACCGGGCTCCTCGAGCACGAGGAAGTAGATGTGGTTGACGGCGACGACGAGCAGAAGCCAGCCGCCGATCCGGGCCGAGTGAAAGAACAGCGCCTCTCCGGCGAGCATCGTGCAGACGGCGGTGATCATCGGATTGCGAACGTGCCGGTAGGGTCCGACGACGACCAGCCGGTGCGTCGGATCCCACGGAGCGAGCGTGCCGCGCCCGACGCGCGCGAAGAGCAGGACGCACCAGACGAACACCGTGAATCCCGCGGCGAAGGCGAGCGCGCCAACGATGCGTCCCGACGCGAGCAGCGCCGCTGACGCGATCGTGACATCAACAGCGTCGCGCGCCAGCAGCCAGCGTGGCACGAGCACGACGACGACGAATGGCAGCAGCGCGATCGACAGCAGATGTCGAACCAGCATCGTCGTCTCCGCGGGCGTGGCGCATCACCGTCGGGCGAGCACTCGAGTCCTCACCGGCGCATCCATCGCGGCGGCGATGCGCATGCCGAGCGCCGGCGCGATCGACCGACTGAAGCTCTCCGTGAGGTGATTGTCGTCGGTGTAGACGATGGCACCGTTGCGCACGACCTGGCAACGGGGCGTATCGCAGACCTGGTCGTTCATGTCGAGGAGGAACACGGGCAGGCCGCGGGCGGCACGATCCTGTGCCACGATGGCGATGCGGGATACCGACGTCTCGCGGTCATAGGTGCAGGCGCGCGCGAATGGCAGTCGCGCTGCAAGGCGTGACAGACACGCGGGAACGTCGAATCCCGTGCGCGGCACGTCGCGCAGGACGATCGTGTTGATGCCGGCCGCGGTGAGGCGCGCGTACGTCCGGCGCAACCCACGCTCCCACATCGTCGGCGACACCTGCCAGTCCTCGGCCTTCCCATCGGGAGGGATGTAGTGGTCCCAGCTCGAGAGCACGACCGCGGCCGGACGCATGGCGACGATGCGCCGCAGCATCGCTTCGCGGTAGCGCGCGCACTCGCGGTAGTAGCGCGTGAAGCGCGCGCTCCCGAGCTCCGTCATGTCGGCAACCGGACATCCACCCTTCACCATGGCGTCGATGCGCCAGCCGTGCTCGCGGCCGGCGCGATCGAGACCGCCGAGCCAGTGCTCGGCGTGCGAGTCGCCGAGGAGCGCGATCACAGTGGAGGAGCTGCGGTCGCCGAGGAGGCAGGGGGTTCGCGCGTCCTCGACGGTGTTGGCCCAACACCGGTGCGTCATTCGATCCCCCCGCGCGGCGGCGAAGGTGCGCTGTCCGGTCGCGGCGATGCGACGCTCGGCGTCGCGCATGGCCGCGTGCGCGAGGAGCGCCACGGCGACGCTCGCCACCAGTGCCGCGGAGGCGAGCCAGCGATCGGGGATCCGCGAGAATGCGCCGCTGCGCGCCGGCCGCTCGACGAGGCGGTAGGTGAGACACGCCAACGCGAGCGCAAGCGCGGTCCAGAGGAGCCGGCCGGGAACGCCGATCGCCGGATCGAGCACCTCGCCGAGTCCGACCAGTGGCCAATGCCACAGATACCACGCGTACGAGAGTCGCCCAAGCCAGCGCAGCGGCTCGGCGCCGAGCGCGCGGGTGATCGCGCCCTCGGGCGCCCGGTCGCCTCCCGCGATGATCGCGCAGGCGCCGAGCGCGGGGAGCAGCGCGGCGGCGCCGGGATACGGAGTTGCGCGGTCGTAGGTCGCGACGGCGGCGCCGATTGCGGCGAGGCCGAACGCCTGGAGCAGCGTCGCACCGCGCGGGCTCGCGTCGATGCGGCCGACGAGCACGAGCGAGAGCAGACCGCCGAGCGCGAACTCCCAGATGCGCGTCGGCATGCCGAAGAAGGCCCACGGCTGGGCGGTGGTGGTGAGCACGAGCGACGCGGCGAGCGACGCCAGCCCGACGAGCGCAACGGCCTTCATCGCCGTACGGCGCATGGCAGTCGAGTCGGTATCGTCGCGCAGGAGGATGGGCACGAGCACGACGAGCAGCAGCGGCCAGACGAGGTAGAACTGCTCCTCGACGGCGAGCGACCAGGTGTGCAGCAGCGGATTGTCGCTCGACCCGAAGTAGTTGAGGGCACCGCGCGCGAACTCGACGTTCCCCGCGTGCATAGCGACGGAGCGGGCGGTGCCCGCGACGAGTGGCCGATCGATCGGTGCGTAGAGCGTGAAGACGATCGCCAACGTGGCAAGCAGCACGACGATCAGCGCCGGCAGGAGCCGGAGCGCGCGGCGCCCATAGAATTCGCTGAGGTCGACGTCGCCCGTCGTCTCGCGCTCACGCACGAGCAACCCGGTGATGAAGAAGCCGGACAGCACGAAGAACACGTCCACCCCGACGAAGCCGCCGGCGAAGGCGGGGACACGGGCGTGGAAGAGCACGACGAGGAGGATCGCGACTCCTCGCAGGCCTTCGATGTCGGGACGGAATGCGGGGCGCTCGCCGGACATGCCCGGTCTACGGCGACTCAGGGAGCAAAGTTACCGCTGCAGCGGCTCGAGGCCCTAGGCAGGCATCGGCCAGCGGTCAGAGCAGCAGATCGGCGCGCACGAGCTGGCGCGCATTCCACCAGAGCGCTCCCAGCACGTTGGAACGCCGCAGCTCGACGCTGGCCTCGCCTCGGGTTCCGGGACGCCACGCGTCATCCGCCGCGCGACGGACGCGCGCTTCGACAGTGCCCTGCGCGCCAGCTGTGGAGAGGCCGACGGTGGACACCTCCCCGACGCGCGCCGTCCACGGTGCACCGGGGTCGGCGAAGGAGATCGCATGCACCACCTGACCCGGCTGCACCCGCGTGGCGCCAGCGCCAGCGAGGGCGATGCGCACCTCCACGGAATCGATCGCGGCGAGCGTGAGCAGCGTATCGCTCACCGCAACGAGACGCCCGGCGAGCTCGTCGGCATGCGGCGTAGTGATGATGCCCGACGACGAGGCGCGCAGGACGAGGCTCGATGCGCGCCGCTCGAGGGCGGCGAGCGCTGCCTCCGCCTCGCTGCGCTCGGCTTCGAGACGGCTCGCCTCGCCGCTCCGGCCCGCCGAGCGCGCCACCGATTCCCCGAGCGCCAGCGAGTCGACGGCGCGGGTGACGGTGAGGATGTCGCGCTCGAGGTCGTGATTGACGAGGCGCAGCAGCGGAGCTCCCGCCTCGACGCGCATGCCTTCGCGCACGAAGGTCTGCGCGATTACCCCACGCTCCGCCGAGCTCACGACGCGTGCGCCGACGGGACCGACGACGAAGTCACCGGGGCTCGTCAGCGTCCATGGCACGAAGAGCAGGACGAGCACGACGACTGCGGCCGCGATGCGTGCCGGCCGGCGCATCCGCCGCAACGTGTCGCGCCGAGCGCGTAGGGCGAGGAGCACGCCGCGGAACCATCCCGTAATGCGGCCGCGCATCAGAACGGCGAGCACCAAGGACGTGACGACGCCGCCGGCGACGCCGAACGCCTGGCGCGACCAGCCGACGACAAGCATGACGACGAAACCGAGCAGCATCGTCGTGTAGACCGTCGCGACGGCGCCGTAGATCAGAAAGACGCGGCGCTCGCGCGGTGTCGCCGGCGGCTCCGGAACGTCGAGGCGCAGCAGGTGCTGCTGCAACCACCAGCGGAAATGGGCGAAGGCACGCAACCGCAGATTCGGGATCTCCATCCAATCTGTGAAGGCGAAGTAGCCGTCGAGCGGAAGGAGCGGATTGGCATTCGTGAGGAGCGTGGATGCGCCACCGATGAGCATCGCGGCCACCGCCACGTTCGACACGAGCGTGTTCGGCGCGGCCGCCCACCACACCATGGCGGCGATGCTCGCGACGACGAGCTGGATCCATCCTCCGGCGGCCGTGACCCAGAGCCGCGCGCGGCGCTCGGGAAAGCTCCACGCATCGGAGACGTTGCAGTAGAAGGCGGGCTGGAAGTAGATGAGCATGAAGCCGAGCTCGCGCACCTCGCCGCCGAAGTGCTTGCACGAGTAGGCGTGGCCGAGCTCGTGGATGAGGATCACGACGCCGGCGGTCACCCAGAGCACGACGACGTTCGTGAACGTGATCGTGTGCAACGAGTACGTGGAGGCGAGCGCAGCCTTGAACTCGCCCCATCTCGCGCCGAGCAGCGCGGTATAGACGACGAAGATGGCGAGCGAGACGAGCACGAACGTCCGGCTGAACATCCAATCGATGTAAGGGATCGAGCGGGTGAGCATCACGTCCGGGTCGCCGAACGACCACCGCATGCGCAGCAGCTCGCCGCGGAAGAGCGCCGGCCTGCGGCGCTCGTGACGCTCGGCGCGGAGCCGCTCCATCTGCAGCGTCGTGCGTTCCTCGAGCGCGCGCTCGAGGAAGCCGGCGGCGGTCATGGTTCTGGCGAAGCTCTCCACGGCCTGCGCGGAGATGCGCATTCCGTCGTCGCCGAGGGCGGCGGCGATCTCCGCCGGGGTGTGCTGGCCGTCGAACGCACGCAGAACGCGCACTTCCGCGGCGCCGAAGCGGAGATACTTCTGCGCGGTGGGGTCCTTCACGACGAAGCTCGTCTCGCCGCGAAAGACCTGCTGGATGATCGAGATCTCCGCGCGCAGACAGGGCGCGCCGGGACGGGCGGGCATGCGATCAGTGCGACGGTCGGGCGAGCCGCTCGCCCGACGCGAGACCGCTCAGGATCTCGACTCGTCCGTTGCCGACATCGCGACCGACGGTAACCGAGCGCAGAGTGCTGCGGCCATTGTCGACCACGACCGCATAGCCGTCGGAGGCGATGGCCTCGCGCGGAGCGGTGACGACGTGTCGCGGCTCGTGACCGAGGCGCACCGTCACGCTACTGCCGGCGAGCAGTGCACCACCGGGACGCGTGACCTGCACCACCACCTCGCGCGTGCCGCTCCCCGCGTCCACGAACGGCGCGGCATGGACGATCTTCGCCGGGTAGTCGAACCCTGTTCCAGCGGCGATCGTGACCGAGTCACCGACGCGCAGCTGGCGCGCCCCCGCTTCAGGCACGCGCACGCGTGCGAACAGGGGCGCGGCCTCGGTGACGCGGAAGAGCGTATCGCCAACCTCGACGAAGCGTCGCGGGCGCGCGAGCCGCGCCGTGACGACGCCGGCGAAGGGGGCGGTGACGCGGGTGAGCTCGACGTCGCGCTGCGCCTTTCGACGCTGCACGTCCGCCTGGCGGAGCTGAAACTCGACCTGCTCGGAGTCGGCGGCGGTCGCGCCCCCGCCCTTCTTCAGCAGCCGCGTGCGCGCCGCCGTGCGCGTCATGCTCTCGTACGCGGCCTCGGCACCGGCGAGCGCGATCGCCTGGTCGGCGCTCTCCAGCCGCGCGAGCAGCTGGCCGGCGCTCACCCGATCGCCCAGCTCTGCATGGAGCCCGTCGATCGTGCCGGCCGAGCGCGCGACGACGACGGCGTCGTGCTCCACATAGAGCTGCGCGGGCAGCTCGAGGGGGAGTCGCACGGTCGTCGTGTCGACCGAGAACTCGGCGGCGGGCGCCGACACGGCTTTCGGCGATCCCGCCTGCTGGGGCGTCGCGGAGCGCGCCTCACCGCTACAGGCCGACGCGAGCCCTCCGCCGAGAGCGACGGCGAGGAACGAGAGTAGTTGCTTCCAGTTGTTCGTCATGACCAGAATCTCCACCAGGCGAGCCGCGTGGCACGCACGGGAGCGCGCACGATCCGCCAGAGCGCCGACGCGGGCTCAGTGAGCACGCGCGCATAGGCAGCCATCCCCGGGCGCAGAAGCCCGTCGGGGTTCGCGACGACGGCGCGCACGGGGAACGACACTGAGCCAGTGCCGGTCGCCGAGGTCGCGCCGATTGACGTCACGCGCCCCGCGAAGGTGTGCTGCGGCATCGCGGTGATGCGCAGACGCACTTGGTCGCCGATCTGCACCCGCGTGATGTCACGCTCCTCGACGCCGAACTCGAGCTCGAGCGAATCGGTGCGACCGACGACGGCGACGAGCTCTCCCGCATCGGCGTGCGACCCGACGCGCTCGTCGGGGCGCGCGGTGAGGATGACCCCGCGGACCGGGGCGCGCACGACGCTCGAGCGGATCTGCTCGTCGAGGAGATCGGCGTCGCGCCGCAGCACGTCGACGCGAAGTCGTTGGAGCCGCTCCTCGGCAGCGTCGCCCCGGGACGCGGCGACGGCCGCGGCACGCTCCGCCCCGGCCACGGCGGCGAGCGACGCCTCGCGCTCGGCCCGCCGCTCGTCGTCGCGGAGGTGCGCGACGGGCGCGCCCCGGTCGACGAGCATCCCTTCGCGGACGAACACGCGGTCGATGAGGCCTGGCAGCATGGCTCGCACGTCGGCGCGCACGAGCGGGCGGAACACCGGATCCACTCCCGGCACACGCATCGGCCAGCGGATGAGGGTGAGCGCCGCGAGGATGACGACCGCGGCACCGAGGTAGAGGCGGCGGCGCTGAGCCGGCAGATCGAACCACGCCGCTTTCCTCGCGCTGATCGCGCCGATGGCGTTCGCGAGCGGTATCTGGCGATAGAGACGTGCGTTGCGTACGGCGACGGTGCTCTGGTTCGCGAGGATCGCCGCGAGATCGCGCTCGCGCGGCGTGGCGAAGTCGGAGCGCGAGGCCTCGAACAGGAGGATCCCGACGATCCCCTCCTCGTCCTTGAGCGGTAGATAGAGACCGCTCATCGCGCCATCGCGCTCGAGATCGTCGCCGAAGATCTGCACGAACGTGCGCTCGGCATCAGAGCCTGGATCGGTGCGCTCGGAGAGGAAGAACGACTCGCCGACGCCGGCCGCCCACGCGGCGCGGACGGCGAGATCCTGGAGCGCGGTGTCCTTGGCGTTGACGCCGTCAGCTCCGGCGACCGCGCGGATGTCGCACACGCCATGCTCGTAGAGCGCGATGGCGCCGCGGTCGAACTTCAGCGCCCTGCTCGCGAGGTTGACCACCGTCCGAAGCACGCGGTCGAGATCGAGTGTCGAGGTGATCTCGCGGCTCATCTCGGTGATGAGCGCGAGCTCGCGCGAGGTCTCGGCGACCGCTCGCTCGCTGGCCGCGAGGCGGTTTGCGATGGCCATCGCGACGCCCGCCGCGGTGGTCAGGCGGCGCAGCTTCTCGCGCTCGGCCGGACTGAAACCACCGTGGGTCGCCAGGGAGCGCGTCACGCGCACCACGGCCATCGTGCGCTCGGCGAGAACGATCGGTGCCGCGGCGACGGCGGTGTCGAGTTCCTGCGGGAGCGGCTGCTCGATCTCCTCCGCGGGTACCGAGACGCCGCTCAACGCCTCGCGACGGTCGCCGATGGCGCCGCGGCAGTGCAGCTGGCCTCCGCTCGGCACCCAGATCGACGTGCCTTCCACGGGGAGGACGCGACCCGCCGCGGTCAGCGCCTTTCCGGCGATGGCGCCCGCGTCGTCGGTGGTGAGCAGATCGAGCGTCGCGTCATGCAACGCGTCGATCGCTGGGGCGACCGGAGAGGTGCCGTACGGCGGCGTCGCCGCGAGTGTGTTGGAATCCACGCGTCCCTTCGGAGGCTTCGTGCGCGGTGAGCGGCTAACGTGATCCGAGCCGCTTCGGATTGCAAGGTCGTCAGAATGAACGGTTGCGATCGGCCAAACGGATCGCGCCGCGCAGACCGGGGAGGTTGCGCGGCGCGATCTGGGGAGGGGCCTGCTAGGTGATCAGAAGCGGTACGGGGCGATGCGCGCTTCGAGCTCCTGAACGGTGAGCTCGATTGCATCGGCGCTCTTGTCAGTCGCCGCCTTCACCTGCTCCTTCTGTTCGGTCGTGAGGTCGATGCGGACGATATCGGTCTCTTTGCTGTCGGACATGGTTTTTCTCGAGGAGTAGGTGGCTTGGCCAGCGATGACTTCGCGGGTGAATCTTGGCGGCGATCGTGAATGGAACGTGAAAGTGTGACGATCCGGCGTGAAAATGCTCTCACGACGCGCGGAGATTCACGCCTGTCTAGTCGATGAGCGCGATGGGGGCAATGCGAGCTTCGAGCTCCTGGACAGTAAGCTCGATGGCGTCGGCGGTCTTCTCCGTCGCGGCCTTCACCTGCTCCTTCTGCTCGGTCGTGAGGTCGATGCGGACGACGTTGGACTCTTTGCTATCGGACATTGTCGGTCTCAAAGGTGAAGGTGAGGAAGTGCGAGGTCGACTGCGAGGGGAATCTCCCGGGCGGACGTGAACTCGGCGTGAACGTGCGACGGTCCACTGTGCGTTCTCGTTCACGGCGCCCGAGACTCACCAGATGTTTACTCGATCTCCAGGCCGCCGCCCAGGCTCGGGGCGATGCGAGCTTCGAGCTCCTGCACGGTTAGCTCGATCGCCTCGGCACTCTTCTCCGTCGCGGCCTTCACCTGCTCTTTCTGCTCGGTGGTCAGGTCGATGCGGACGATCTCTTTCTCGCTGTTGGACATGGTGTTCTCTCCGTGAGTCGTTGGGGGGAGGCCGTCATTTCGCGATGGAGGATGCAGCGTCACCGTGAATCGCGCGTGAATGGTCTTCCGGCGATCGTGAGTGGACGGTATGTTCGCCCCCTCCCCGCGGACCGAGACGATGTCGTCGCTGGTTCTCCGCCTCTGTGGCGATGTGGTGCTGTGCGCGCCCGATCGAGTCCGGATCGCGCCGTCGCTCGGCGCCAAGACGCTCGGGTTGCTGGCGTTCCTGGTTCTCGAGCCCGGGTCGCACCGTCGCGACGAGCTCACCGCACTGCTCTGGGGTGACTCGGCTGAAGAAAAAGCTCGAGCCTCGCTTCGCCAGGCGCTGACGCACCTTCGGGACGCGCTGGGTGATGCCCTTCGCGTCGATCGCTCCACCGTGGAGCTCACCGGCTCCCTCGAGTGCGACGCGAACGAGTTCGTGCGGCTCGCGTCGGCCGATGTCACGAGGGCGCTGGCGATCGACGTGCCGAGGTTTCTCAGCGGACTGACGGTGCGAAACTGCCAGGCGTTCGAGGAGTGGGCGGACGAGAAGCGCACCGAGCTGGTGGCACGCTACTCGGGCCTGCTCGCGTCGAGCGCGCGCGAAGCGATGGCGCGGCGCGCGTGGGCCGACGCCCGCCAGCTCGCCGAGCGCTGGCATCGGCTGGACGTCCTGGCGGACGAACCGATCGCGGTGCTCGTGGAGGCACAGTACCTGGGCGGCGATCGATCGGCCGCGCTCGCGACGTATGGGCGGCACGTGTCCCGTCTGTCGGAAGAGGTCGGCCGGACGCCCGGCCGCACGCTCACGGCCCTCGCGGCGCGGATCGAACAGACGGCGGCTCCGCGGGGGACCAAACGGGCGACGGAAAAGTGGTACGAGCACGCGCCATCGTTCGACGCGAGTCTGGTGGGCCGTGGGCGTGAATGGGAGGCGCTGAAACGGGCCTGGGAGTCGGTGGGCGCGGACGGCAGCCGCGTGGCGCTGATCGAAGGAGAGCCAGGCGTCGGCAAGACGCGGCTCGCCGACGACTTCCTGCGGTGGGTAACGTCTCGCGGGGGACTGGTGCTTCGGGGGCGTGGCTCCGACGCGCGCGGCGGGACGCCGTTCGGCGCGATCATCGAGGCACTGCGCGGCACGCTCGACGCACCCGGCCTGGCCGGCGTGGATGCGGCCTGGCTCGCCGAGGTCGCCCGTCTACTGCCCGATCTGCGACTGCGGTTCCATGCACTCCCGGACGTGAGCGCGCATGCGCAGGCGGATGGATGGCGGTTGTTCGAGGGAGTCGGGCAGGTGCTGCTGGCGCTGTCGGAAGAGCGCCCGCTCGCGGTGATGATCGACGACCTGCAGTGGTGCGACGCGGACAGCTGCGGGCTCCTCCACTTCCTGGTGCGGCGGCTGGCCGACTCGCGCGTTTTGTGGTGCGCCACGTTCACCGTGGGCGAAGTCGAGCGCGATGCGCCGGCGGCACGACTCGGGCGCGCGCTGCGTGCGATGCGGGGTGCGGCGCACGTCACGCTCGCGCCGTTGACGCCGGAGGACGTGTGGCAGGTGGTGCGAGAGCTCGGACGCGTCGACTCGCCGACGGCGGGGCAGCGGCTCGCCGCGCGCATCCACGAGGTGACCGCGGGGAATCCGTTCTACGTGATCGAGCTGTTGAAGACCCTGTTCGCGCAGGACATCCTCACCGTCGATCCGGACACGAAGGCCTGGATCGTGTCGCCGACGGCGGCGGAGCACGGCGGGCACAGCTACGCCCCGACGGTGCACGATGCGATCGCGGACCGGATCGAGTGTCTGCCCGACGAGCTGCACGCGGTGCTGATCAGCATCGCCTCGGCCGGCCGAGGATGCCGAGCGGACCTGCTGTCGCACCTGCACGGCATCTCGCGCCTGCATGCCGCGATGCTCGGTGACGCGCTCGTCGAGCGGCACCTCGTGGTGGAGGAAGATGGGGCGTACGCATGCGCACACCCGACGATCGCCGCAGTGGTGCGCGCGCGACTGACGACGTCGCGGCGGCGCGAAGTACATCGCGCGCTCGCGCTCACGCTCGAGCTGCTCTTGCCGGCCGGCACGCGGGCGAGTCTGGAGGCGGGAGAGATTGCACGTCACGCCGATCAGGCGGGCGACCGCGCGATGGCCTACCGCTACGCACTGCTCGCCGCAGAGGCCGGCGTGACCCGCTGCGCGTTCGACGAGGCGCTCTCGTGGCTCGACCTGGCCGCGGCGTCAACGGTGACGGCCGAAGAGTCCGACATCGTCGACCACACGACGGCGCGCGTGCTCGGCCTGGCGGGTTGGCGCGAAGCACCACCGGTGCGCGGGCGTGGGTCGCTCGCGACGCGACGCGTGGAGGCGGCAGATCTGGACCTGCCACTCCGCGGCCAGGGACAACTGGAAGCTACAACTTCGGTCGACGGGTGGCGACGATGACGCCGATCAGCACGACCATGATCCCCCCGACGATGATGGCGATCAATCCTCCGTTCATCGCACGTCCTCCTGTGTGACGCGGATCCAGTCGACGAGCACTGACGCGCCGTCGTGCTGGATCAGCTGGACCGTCGACCCGGGCAAGCCGACGTAGGGCGCCTTCGTCCCGTTCACACCGCGCGGATACCCGCCGCCGAGCGCGAGGTTCACGATGAGGAACTTCGGATTGTCGAACGCCCAGCGCCCGTACGGCGCGACCATCGCCTTCGTCACGCGATAGATCTCGCGATCGTCGACGCGGAAGACCATCGCGTCAGGGCGCCAGTCCACGGCGTAGACGTGCCAGCCCGTGATGTCCTGCCCGGCGGGAAACGTGTCGCGCTTCACGAGCGGCGTGTCGCCCGAGTAGCCGGGCCCGTGAACGGCAGCGCTCACCCAGCTCGAGTCGCCGACGTTCTCCATGACGTCGATCTCGCCGACGTCGGGCCAGCGGCCGGCGCCGAGCAGCCAGAACGCGGGCCAGAGACCGGTGCCGGCGGGGAGCCGCATGCGCGCCGCGGCCGTGCCGTAGGTGAACTCCACCTTGCCGCGCGAATCCATTCGACCGGAGACGAAGTCGAAGCGGTTTCCCTCCGGGGTGACGTGGCCAGGACGCGAGCGGCCGCGAATGAGCAGCGCACCATTTGTGCCGCCAGCCTGCGGACCCTTCACGACGCGTATCGTCGCCGTGTCGTCGACGTACGCCTGCTGCTCCTCGTTCACGGTGCGACCGGTCGTCCGCACGGTCCACTTCGACCGATCGAGCGTGCCGCCGGTGAAGTCGTCGAAGAAGATCACACGCGGCGCGGGCGCTGGCGCGAAGGGATCACGACCGTGCACGATCGCGTCGAGCCACTCCGCGGTGCGCTTCACGATGGGGCGTTGCTGCGCGGCGGTGGCGAGATGGTTGTGCGGCGAATCGGGCATCGGCACGACTTCCTTGGGGCCGGTGATCTGATTGAAAACCGACCACACGCCAGCAGGCGCCGATACGTCGTCGATGAACCCCAGGCCGACGAGCGAGCGCGCGCTGATGTGCGATGCGAAGTTCGCGGGATCGAAGTATCGCGCGGTCTCGAGCACGCGCGGGTTCGAGACGTTCCAGTTGGGATAGCTCGCCCAGCGCCGGTGGAGTGGCGCGGTGACGTCGGCGCCCGCGGGGACGTTCACGATGAGATGCGTCACGCGCGGATTGAGTCCGGCGGCGACGAAGCTCTGCTGGCCGCCCATGCTCGTGCCCATGACGACGATCGTCCTGCCGTCCCAATCCGGCCGGCTCGCGAGGTACTCGACGGCGCGATAGGCGCCGAGGTACATGCGCAGGAAGTAGCTCTCGTCGCGGCTGAGCGTTCCGATCGTGTTGTACCGCTTGATGATCGCCGGCAGCGCATCGTAGAACGCCTGCGGCATGTCCGCGGGCACGTCGTGCGGTTCGATGTTGAGGGCGAGGTAGCCCTCCGCGGCGAGGCTGGTGACCCACGACTTCTGCAGCGGATACGGCGGGCTCGCCCACTGAAGCTGGAGCACAGCCGGGAACTTCCCGTCGCCCGCTGGCCTGGCGAGCTGCCCATACACGTGCGAGCTGTCGATGTTGTCGAGCCGAATGGTGGACCACTCGACGGCGGGGCGATCGCTCTCACCAGACTTCACGACGGCATTGACCGGCACGGCGGCGAGCCGGCGCAGCTTCTCGGCCCAGAAGGCGTCGAAGTCGGTGGGTTTCGGCTCCGACGCGACGAGCTTCGTCGGCTCGACGGCGGCGCCGAGTCGAATGCGGCCCTTGCCGCCCGTGCTCTGGTTCCCGAAGTCGGTGACACCGGCGGGAGGCTTCACCTCGACGACGAGCATCGCCGGCTCGGGGAGCGAGGTCTCGATGCGAGCGCGCCCGTTCGCGAAGGAGAGCGTTCCTGATCCGATCGAGTCGACACCGAAGCGTCTGATCGTGTAGGTGTACGCGCCCTTCGCCGTGGCACCCTGAGGAAGCGTCGCCGTCCATCCGATGCGCTCGCCCAGCTTGTAGATGCCGTCGGCGTGATCGGGTGTGAACGTGGGTTGCTGCGCGCCAGCCGCGCTCGTGAGGAGGCTCGCGAGCACGCCGAGCGTGCCGGCGCGAACGCCGATGGTGGCTACGGTCATGATCGATCGATGGGTGAGTCGAGTCGCGCGTCGAGCCTAGAAGAACTTCGACGCCGAAGGTCCGCCACGCCATTGCTGGAAGGCGACCACGCCGTTCCAGAGATGGGTGAGCGCGGTGAAGCTCTCGTTCATGTCGGCTTCGGTGGCTTGTGACTTGTGACAGGCGATCGCGCGGCGGGCTGCCTCATGGTCGCGCTCGTCGAAGGCGATGCGGGTGGTGAGGAGCGCCGGCGCCGTAGGATAGACGCGCGAGCCATACCAGCGCGGCGCACCGGCGATGCGGTCCGCGGTGAAGCCGACGTACAGGAGGCGTGCCGAGCCCGCGGCGCCAGACTGGAAGACCTGGGTCACGACGTCGCCGACCAGGCGGTGATCCTGATGGCCGTATCCGCCCTCCGGTCCCCAGGTGAGGACGACGTCGGGGTGCAGCGCGCGCAGCGTGGAGTCGATGCGCGTGGCCAGCCGATCGAGCGGCTCGCCGGGCCAGGGGCTCAGGACGGCGAGGCCGTTGTCGTGAAAGCCGAGCAGAACGGGCGGCCGCACGCCGAGCACTGCGGCGGAGCAGCGAGCCTCACCGGCGCGCACAGTGGCGAGGCTGTCACCGGCGGGGATGCCGGCGTGCTTCGAGACGCCGAGACGGCCGTCGGTGGCGACGACGACGTACACCGTCGCTCCGTTGCGCGCGGCGTGCGAGAGCGCGGGCGCGACGATGGTCTCATCGTCGGGATGCGCGAACACGGCGACGAGCGTTCCGGCACCGCCGGAGGGCGAAGGCGAGATGGAGGGCGATGCGCACGCGGCGATGAGAGCGGACGTGGCGAGCGTGTTGAGGGAACGAACGAGTCGGGTCACGGAGATGCGCCGAGCGTGCGAGAAGAGTGGGACCGGGCGTGCCAGGCTCGCTCGAGTGCGACGCCGTACAGCAGCACGATCGGCATGAACAGAGCGAGGGTGAGCCAGCGGACTGGATTGAGCCCACGCAGCGTAAGCAGAGCGAGGATGACGCCGAACAGCGCGTCACGGAGGAGGCGTCGCGCAGGAAGGACGCGAGCGAGCAGGGCGTAGATCGCGCCCCCCACAGTTCCTGCGGCAAGACCGGCGAGAAGCACTGTGATCGTGCCCTGCACCGTTACGGAACGCTGAGCGTCGGAGGTCAGCGCGACGGCGTGCATCGCGAGTCTGCCGCCCCCTCCGAGGATCGGCAGCCCGAGAAGGGCACCGAGCAGCGGTCCGCGAAGCCAATGGCTCATGGCGGCAATATCGGAGCGACGAGTCCGGCACGCCAGCACGGCGCCGATCGTGGTGACCCCTGCAGGGAAGACGGCTCCGCCACGGCAAGCGTCGTGCGATCCACCAGCATCACGCACCAGACTGGTGGAGCGACACGAGGGATGTCCAGCAACCAGATCGATATGTTCGGCGAGCCGCAGCCGGCGTGGCCCGACGGTTTCCGCTACGCGGCGGGGGTGATCGACGCACCGACCGAGGCCACGGTGCTCGAGCACGTGCGCGCCCTGCCCTTTCGCGACTTCGAGTTTCAGGGGTATACCGCGAATCGCCGAGTGATCTCGTTCGGCTGGCAGTACGACTTCGACGCGCGCCGGCTGCGCAAGGCGGACGACATGCCGGATTTCCTTTGCGAGCTGCGGGAGCACGCAGCGCAATTCGCACGCATGCCCGCGTCAGCACTGCAGCACGTGCTCGTGATGGAGTACAGCCCTGGTGCGGCGATCGGCTGGCATCGTGACAAGGAAGTATTCGGGCAGGTCGTGGGGATCTCGCTGCTCTCCCCGTGCACCTTCCGCCTTCGTCGCGCCGCCGGAACGGGGTGGCAGCGCGTTTCACTCACGGCCGAGCCTCGCTCGGCCTATCTGTTGAGTGGCGAGGCAAGAGAGGAATGGGAGCACTCAATTCCGGGGGTGGATGAGATGAGGTACTCGGTGACGTATCGGAATTTGCGAGATGCGTAAGGCACTTCCGTACTAAGTACTCGGTACAACGGACGTACCGTGACTGGCATAAAGGCCCCCGAATGCACGGACGCCGCTCTACCCCAAACCGTCTGAGGAGAAGCTCCCGGTAGAGTGTTCAGCGGGGCACGTGGAGGATTCGCAGTATGCCGGGACGTTTGTGGTACCGAGCACCAGCTACGACAGTGCCTTGGAGCACTCGAATCCTCCGATCAGTCTCTCCCCCCACTGCCCTCCCAGTCTCCATTTCGTCATCCGCACGAGCCATCCCTCCTGCTCCATCGCTTCGAGCATCCGGATGCTCGCCGATCGGAACGGGTCGCCGAGGAGGAGTCGGCCGGAGGGGGCCAGGTTCGTGTCGAAGATGGTTCGCAGGAACGGCTGCAGCCTGGGAGCGTAGATGACGTCGGCGCCGAGGATCAGGTCGTAGCGCTGGGTGTCGGTCCACTCGGTCCAGTCGGCGAGGCGGTACTCGATCGATCGCACGCCGTTTCGCTCGGCGTTCAGCCGGCCGATGGTGAGAGCTTCTTCGAGGCGATCGGTCTGGACGACGTGAGCGCCGTACGTCGCCGCGACGATGCCGGGCAGCCCAGTGCCGGCACCCAGCTCGAGGATGCGGCGACCAGGAAGCTCGGTGGCGCACGACACCAGCTCGTGCGCGAGCGCGATCGAGGCGGGCCAGAGCGCGAGGCCGTACGGTGCGCGGCTCCGGTCCTCGCCGAGGTAGCGCTGCTCGTCCTCCTCGCTCAGGATCGCGCCGGAGTGCGACACCACCCACGCGTGCCCGTCGAGCCGGAGATGGTACTCGTGCAGCGGTCGGTCGAGCGGCAGCGTCACCGAGTCGCGAGCGAGGACGTCTGGCGTGCGGGCCACATGCGCGCCGCGGCAGCGCGGACGATTCCCTCCGCGACATCGACGATGCGCGTGAGTCCCAGCAGATCGATGCGGGACGCGACGTCGGTAACGCGATGATAGTCCTGATGGAAACCGCTCGTGAGCGAGAGTGCCGGCACTCCAATCGCGGCGAACACCGCATGATCGGAGCGGTCAGCCGATACGTTCGAGCGAACTGCCGGAACACCGACTGCGCGGGCCACGCTGTCGGCGAGTGCGCGCGTCGAGAGATCGGCAACCGACCCGTCGATCAACAGGGCGCGACCGTGAAGCCGTCCGACCATGTCGAGATTGAGCATGAACACGATCGCCGACCCGGGCACGGGCGGACGCTGCACGAAGGCGCGCGAGCCGACGAGTCCCCACTCTTCGGCGTCGAAGTGGACGATGAGGACGCTGCGGGGTGGCGGGCTGGCGGCGAGCCGTCGCGCCAGCTCGAGGAGGGCGGCGGTCCCGGATGCGTTGTCGTCGGCGCCGGGCCGCACCGAGGACAGCAGATCGGGATCGAGCGCGAAGCGAGGCGACCGGCCGAGGTGATCGTAGTGCGCGCCGACGACGATAAACTCGCGGTAGAAGTCGGGATCCGAGCCACGGATGAATGCGCCGACGTTGTGCCCCCTGACCTCATCGCTGATGAAGTACTGGAAGTACGAGATGCCGCACGTCGTCCCGGTCGTGCACACGCCGGGGAAGGCGCCAGGCAAGCCGAGCGCGTGGTGTCGCCGCGCGAGGAAGACGGCCGCACTGTCGTTGCCGGGCGTTCCCGACGCTCGGCCGGCGAGTGCCGGGCTCGCGAGATACCCGATGTCGGTCGCGATACCGGCCGGTTTGAGCGAGGGCCCGATCTCCGGCGTGGCCGACGCGCAGGCAGCGACCGCGACGAGAGACAGCGACGCGCAACGCAACAGGAGGTGCTCGAATCGCAGGAGCAAGGGCCGCACGGCGCAGGCGCGCACCGGCATAGTGCGACGCGGCCGTTCCCGATGACCACTCAGTATGCATGTCAGCACACGGTGTGCAAGCGTCCGTCGGCTCGTGGCCGGGCCGGCTAGCCGCGCCGAGCTCCGGACTGCATGGCGACGACGGTGAGCGTGCGGCTTCCACCGGTGGTGCCGCGCTCGATGGCTCTCGCGGCTCGCTCGGACGCGGCGCGCAACCGCTCGGGTCCGTCGATGGTGCGCCAGATGACGGGCCGTTCTCCGCTCCCGCGCCTCCGCGCGAACCTCCGGCGGGACAATCCGTCGCGCCACGGGTTTTCACGCGGAGGACGCGGAGGCGCGGAGGACTGCTCCCGGAGGCGAGATTCGTGCACCGGTGCCGGGGTCCTGTCTATGCACGACTCCGTCTCTTGGGGTGCGGCGGATGGATCTCTTCACCCGAGCTTCAGTTGTGTCCGTGGCATGCGTCTGATCCGGTTTGCGTCGGCCGGTTCGAGAGGCCGTGTGTCTGGCCTGACATGGAACGGCGAGGCTGGCATGCGCACTGCACCGCGTCGGCGTGATTGATCCCTGCAGCAGGAGGTGGAAATGCCAAGTCGGAACATCGGGAAGAAGCGCGACACCGGACGGGACACGGAGATTCCTGCCGAGCTCGCGAATCGCGAGGCACAGGATCGGGCGAAGGGCGCCAGCGGGCGCGGGCGCGCGGAGAGTCCAATCGATGCGCAGCACGTGGACGCGCCGAAGCGGCAGGACAACGCGCGCGGGCATCGACAGCAGAAGCGCGGTTAGCGGGGCTGCGTCAGGCGATCGGGAGGCGCGCGGCGCGCGTCCGGGTTGCCGTTGTCGATCGGGCGGAGGTTGAGCGGTTGCGCTTGACGTCAGGTCCGGTGGCGCGACATTCACGCCGACGCGTTGGAGCTCACCCCATTCCGGAGATCGCCATGTACCTCATCCGCGAGATCATGTACTGCAAGCCCGGCAAGGTCCGGCCGCTGGTCGACAAGTTCAAAGTCATGTCGGAGCTCAGCGTGAAGATGGGGATGCCGAAGATGCGCATCATGACGGACTTCTGCGCGGAACGGTACTGGACGATCGTGTCGGAGATGGAGGTGTCGGACCTCAACGCGTTCGAGCAGATGATGGCGTCGATGCCGGAGGGGTCGTCGGAGGACATGAAGAAGATGGAAGAGGCGATGAAGGGGTATCACGACCTCGTCGATCATGGTAAGCGCGAGATCTACAGAATCGAAGCCTGACGCGGTGCGCGACTACGCGCGCAGAACTTGTGTCGCGTACTCGCGGACGGTGGTGAGCGGGAGGTCGAGCTCGCGCTGGAGCGGGGAGTCGATCACGTCGCCGCGAGCGGTCTGGGCGCCGAGGGACATGCCGGAGGCGACGGCCTCGTCGAAGGTGGCGGCGATCGGCGCCATCAGCTTGAGGACCGGGCGCGGCACGCGGAGAATCGAGTAGGGGCGGCCCGAGACCTGCTCGAAGATCTTCACGACCTGCCGCGTGCTCAGCGTCTCGGGGCCACCGAGGGGGAGCTCGACGTTGGCGACGCGCTGGTCGTCGATCGCCGCGCGCACGTGCATCGCGACGTCGGCGATGCAGATCCAGCTCAATGGCGCGGTGCCCGGGCCGAAGATCATCGCGCGGCCGGTGACGTGGTCCCAGCCGAGCAGGTTCGAGAACCAGACGTCCATGAACGCGCTCGGCTGGACGATCGTCCAGCGCATGCCGCTCGTCCGCACCGCGCGCTCGACCTCGCGCTTGTAGCGTACGAGCGGCGCGGACCGGCGCAGGTTTGGCGATGCCGAGAGAAAGATGAACGCGTTCACTCCGCGGAGGCGCGCGAGCTCGACGAGCGCGAGCTGGCCATCGCGGTCGACGGCGCGGAGCGTGATGCCCTTCTCCTTCGCGCCCATCGCGGTCGCGGTCGAGACGACGGCCGTGACGCCGTCACACGCGGGCGCAACGGTGGGCGGCGTCCGAAGATCGCCGTGATGGATCTCGACGCCGATCTCGCGCAGCAGCGGCTCCCTGGGCGAGCCGGCGCGCACGAGTCCGCGCACCGCGCGGCCCTGCTCGCGCAGACGGCGGCAGATCTCGAGGCCGAGCTTTCCGGTCGCACCGACGACGAGGATCATGTTGCGCGGGTACGCGGATTCGGAGGTTCGCGAGTGCGATGCGAAGGAATACGTGTTGGTGGGCCGCGTCAAGTTCGACGACTGCGTGCCGACAGGACCAGCGCCACGCCGCTCAGCACTGCGATCCCGGCGAGCACCAGCCGCGCGCTCACGGTCTCGCCGAGGGTGAGCACGGCACCCGCCGCGGCGATCACGGGGACGCTGAGCTGCGCGACGGCGGCCTGGGTCACCGTCAGGCTGGGCAGCGCGCGGTACCAGATGGCGTAGCCCAGACCCGACGTCACCGCACCGGAGACGAGCGCAAGGACGATCCCGCGTCCGCTCGCGTGGACCGGTATGCGGCCGAGCGCGACGAGCAGCATGGCGAGCGGCGTGCTCCAGAGAAAGCTGCGGGCGTTCGCGGCGATCGGGTCCGATCTCCCGCGCCCGACGAGGGTGTACGCAGCCCACGCGACGCCCGCCACCGCCATGAGAAGGACGCCGAGCGGATCGGGGCGCGCGACGGCGGGGACGGTGAGCACGAGTAGTCCGCCGCCTGCCAGTGACAGTCCGAGCCACATGACCGGCGTCGGACGCTCTCCGCGCGCGATGCCGTAGCCGATCATCGTGAGCTGTACGACGCCGAACAGGACGAGCGCGCCGACCGCCGCGCCGATGCGGAGGTAGGCGAACGAGAAGGGCGCGGCGTAGGCGAACAGCGCGAGTGGGCCAGCGAGCCCGGTACCGCCGAGCGAGCGCCACGAACGCGACTGGACGAGCACGATGGCGGCGAGCATGACGGCACCGGAGCCGAGTCGAATCGCCGTGAAGCTCGCCGCATCGAGTTGCCGGCTCCCGAGCGCGAGCCGCGTGAGCAGCGAGTTCGAGGCGAACGCCACGAGGGCGAGCAGCGTGAGCGCGGCCGTCCGCACGTCGAGCGTGCCGATGCGCGTCACAGCGCCAGCCGCGCCAGCACGCGGAATCGGCGATCGATGACGAGCCACTGATTGAGCTCGCCGAGCGCAACGGGTTCGGCGGGATCGTAGACGACGTAGAAGCTCACCGCGTCGGCGACGACGACGCGTCGCGGCGGGCCGGTGTCGAGCCCGTACACGCGCGCGGCGCGCTCGCAGACGCGCTCGTCGTCGACGATGCGCACGTCGGTCGAGTCGCCGTTCGGAAGGCCGACGCCGAAGCGGAAGCGCGGGCTCGCCATGTCGCGCGCACGGTCGAGCACGAGGACCGTCGTGATCTGATCGACGACGCAGGCACGCTCGCCGGCGCGACGGAAGCCGCGCGGCCGGCAGTTGTGCCGATTGCGCAGTGCATCGGTGTACTCCTCGAGCGCGAGCGTGACGGTATCGGCCGCGCGGGGCCGGACGTCGACGGTGTCGAAGCGACCTTCGTAGCCGAATGCCCGGCTAGCGAGCACGTAGCGGCCCGGTCGGAGCGACGCCTCGAGCGGGGCCGGATGATCGCTCGCGTCCTCACGCCGGACGACGGGCTGGTCGAGCGTGTCGAGCGGCGCGAGCGGGGTGACGACGATCTGCGCGTGATCGACGAGGGCGGACGAGCCGAAACCGGTGAGGCGCACGACGAGCCTGGCCGTGAGGCTGGTGTCGCCGCCGACGGCAGCGAACCGACTGGATACGCGGCACTGCGCCGCGGGCACGTAGCGCGATTCCCAGCCGACGAGCGCGTCACGCGGGACGGCCGCGCCGCGCGCGCAGGCGGCGAGCGCCGGTGCGCAGAGCACGAAGGCCGAGGCCGCGAGGAAGCGCGGGCTATGCAACCAGGCTTACCGGCATGAGATCAAGTCAGGGTCGTGAACGCGCGGTACGCGATGCGCCAGGCGTGGGGATAACCTGATGGGTGGGGCGCTGGGCGGCGAGCGCAGCGCACATCGTCATCAGCCCAGATCCCGATAGAAGAACGTCGTCGAGCAGTACGCTCCATCGGGCATCAGCGCGAATCTCGGGATGACGCCGACGCGCGTCCAGCCGAGTCGCGTGTAGAGGCGCTCGCCCGCGTCGCCGGTGACGGCGTCGAGGACAAGGAGCGTGCGGCCGCAGTCGCGTGCCATCGATTCGGCGGCGTGCATCAGTGCCGCACCGAGGCCGCGGCGCCGCGCGCGGCGGTGGACGAGCATCTTCACCAGCTCGGCGCGGTGCGGCTGGTTCTCCGGCATGTCGAGGACGAGCTGCACGGTCCCGCAGATGCCGGCGTCGTCCTCGGCGACCAGCAGCGCGCGCGCGCCGGCGGCGACGTCGTCGGCGACCGTGCGCCAGAAGGCGTCGGCGCGCGCGCGCGTGAGCGGATGCATGAAGCTCACCGACGAGCCGCCCTCGACACAGTCGATCAGCACGCGCGAGAGGCCGGCGATTTCGGCGTCCCTCACGGTGTCCAGCCGTCGCAGCGTCCACGGAGTGTCCGTCATCGTCTGGCGGGATCGGACGCCATCACCACCGCGTAGCGCGCCGGCTTCCGCGTCGGGTTGTGGAACATCGTCGGGCGGTCGAGCTGCATCGCGAGGCAGTCGCCGTCGCGCAGCCGGTGACGCTCGGCGCCGACGGTGACGTCGATCGTGCCCTCCAGCACCCACACCTGCTGATGGATTCGTACGTCGCGCGCGCCCGTCTCGAACGCGACGCGCGCCTTCGGCGGAAACTCGACCTCGACGATCTGCATCGACTGCGGCACGCCGGCCGGCGAGACGTTGCGGCGGACGTAGCCCGAGGCGGGATCGCGCCAGAGCGGCTGATCCGCGCGCCGCGCGACGGGGCCAGCAGGCGTGCCCGCGGAGCCCGGCGCATCGAACATCGCCGCCATCGTCACGCCGAGCCCCGTCGCGAGCTTCTCGAGCACGACGGCGGTGGGGCTGCTCTCGCCGCGCTCGACGAGCGAGATCATCGAGCGGCTGACGCCGCTCCGCAGCGCGAGCGCGTCGAGCGAGAGCCCGTGGGTCGCGCGCAGCTCGCGAACGCGTTCGGCGATCCGTCCATTCAGGTCGGTGGCTGTTTCCGCCATGATGGACGTATCATCTAGTATCCTGGACAGTGCGTCAAGGGGCGCCGCCGGCGTGCGAACCGCCCGGCCGGGCTGAAGCCCGGCCGGGCGGTTCGGGTGATGTGGTGGCCGACCGCGTCGCCGGCCTGAGAGCGCGCGCCGACGCGCTACACCGCCACCGTGAGTGAGGCAACGAGGCCGCTCGACACGCTGCCCGTCACCGTCGCCAACTCGAGCGACGCACCATCGCTGAAGATGCCGTCCGACGCAAGCGTGATCTGCGACGCGTTGGATGCGCTGCTGCCGTATCCGCTCGTCGCATACACGAGGTCGTTCGCCGCCTTGGGGAGCGCGATCTGCGACGTCGCGATCTTGTTCGACACGCTCGTCGACGACGCGAGCGTCGGATACACCTCGAAGTGGATATGCGGCCACCGGCCCGAGTAGCAGCCCGGGTAGATCGAGGTGAAAGTGACGACGCCGCCGGCGTCGGCCTCCTGAACGCCGCGGAGGTAGTTCTGGTTGGTCACCCCGCTCGTGTACAGCGAGTACCGGCCGACCGCATCGCAGTGCCAGAGGTACACGGTGCGTCCGGCGAGCGGTGCGCACGTCGACGCAGCGACGAGCGTGAGCTTGATCGCCAGCGGAACGCCCGTCGCCGAGCCGGAGAGCCCGGCGAAGCTCGAGCGGATGTCGCTGCGCACGACGCCCGTCTGGTTCAGGACGTTCGCGCCGTTGGAGCCATCGCCGGGATACGGGCCGGCGGTCTCCGACGGGATCTTGCTGCACGTCGTGTTGCCGGACGTGCCGCTTCCGGTATCGATCGTGGTGTCGGCACTGGCGAGCACGCCGGTGCCGGCGTCGCCGCAGCCGAGGAGGGCGAGCGCGCCGGCGCCGAAAGCGAAGCGGCGTAGCAGCTCGCGCCGTCCCATTGTCGAGCCAGTCGCGATCAGGTCGCGGTGGAGTCCGCCATGGTCGTCGTGATCGTCGTCGTGACGCTGATTCAGCAGGTACAGCATGGGTCTCGTCGTCGAAGGGAGAACACCCGCGTCCGTCACGCGCGCGGCAATCGTGCGCAGCGGCGATCGCGGTTCGTGTGGTAGACACGTCTCCGATCGACTACCCTATCCGGCATGGAACGCTCGACTCCCTCGCTCCGTGTCAGGCGCAACGCCAGCGAGCCGGCGATGCACGACGTCGTCATCATCGGCGCCGGCGCGGCGGGGCTGATGGCCGCACGCGAGCTGACTCGCGCCGGTAAGCGGATCGTCGTGCTCGAGGGCAGCCGCCGAGTAGGCGGACGCGTGCTCACGCTGTTCGAGACGCGTGCGGGGATGCCGATCGAGCTCGGCGCCGAGTTCGTGCACGGCGACGCGCCGGTGACGACGAAGCTGCTCGACGAGGCGAGACTGGCCACGGTGCCGGTGCACGGCGAGCACGTGCGCTCGGACGGCGGCGAGCTCTCGCCGCAGGGACCGGCGTGGAAGCGAATGGGGCGCGTCTTCGCGCTCATGAGCAAGAAGCGAAAGACCGACCGCTCGTTCCAGGAGTTCATCGACGAGCGTCCGGGCGGCGCGCGACTCGCCCGCGACCGCGAGTTGGCGCTCGGCTTCGTCCAGGGGTTCTTCGGCGCCGACCCCGCGCTGATCAGCGAGCGATCGCTCGCAGAAGAGGGCGACCCGACGGAGGGCGCGGCGGAGGCGCGGCGCATCGTGAACGGCTATGCGGCGCTCATCGTGCACCTCGAGCGCGAGGTGGCGGGTCTCGTGCGGCTGAAGACCGAGGTGCGACGCATCGAGTGGGACGACGTCGGCGTGCGCGTGATGGATCAGGACGGGACATCGCACGCCGCGCGCGCCGTGGTGATCACCGTGCCGCTTCCGATGCTGCAGGACGGCGGCGTGCGACTCGAGCCCGAGGTGCCCGCGCTGCGACGCGCCGCGGAGAAGCTCGTGATGGGTCACGTCGCGCGGGTGTGCGTCGTCGTGCGCGAGCGGTTCTGGGAGGAGGAGGAGAAGACGGACGGCCTGTCGTTTCTGCACGCCCCTCGGCGGCCGATCACGGTGTGGTGGACGCAGCATCCCGTCCACGCGCCCGTGCTCGTCGGCTGGGCCGGGGGACCGGCGGCGCTCGAGCTGACGACGAGCGGGACGTTCGAGGACGTCACGCTCGACGAGCTGGCGCGCGTGTTCCGCCTGCGACGCTCGCGCGTCGACGACCTTGTGGAATCCGTCCACTGGCACGACTGGTCGAGCGATCCGTTCGTGCGCGGAGCGTACAGCTACGTCGGTGTCGGCGGCGTGTCGGCGCCGCGCACGCTGGCGCGCACGATCGGCGGCCGAGTGTTCATGGCGGGCGAGGCGACGGACGCGGAAAGTGGCGGGACCGTGGAGGCAGCGCTGGCGAGCGGAGAGCGTGCGGCGCGCGCGGTGCTGCGCGCGCTGTCGGTGTGACGGCAAACGCCTAGTGCGTCTGGTGCGTGCGTCGCCACGCGGCGGGTGAGACGCCGGTCTCGCGCTTGAACGCGCGACTGAACGCCGCCTCCGAGTCGTAGCCCACCTGCGCGCCGATCGCGGCCACCTTGGCGGTGCCGCGGCTGAGCTGCTCCGCCGCGAGCTGCACGCGCCAGCGCTTGAGGTAGAGTATCGGCGGGACGCCGACGAGGCGCGTGAAACGCTCGGTGAGCACGGTGCGCGACGTCGCGATCTCGCGCGCGAGCTCGGCGAGCGTCCACGCATGCTCCGGCCGTTCGTGCAGCCGGCCGAGGGCCGAACCGATCACCGGGTCCAGCAATCCCGCGAGCCATCCTGTCTGCTGTTGCGGAAGCTGCTCGACGTGCCGGCGCACGACCTCGACGAACATGAGCTCCGCCATGCGCGTGAGCATCGTCTCGCTGCCGACGCGTCCGAGGCGGGATTCGGCCACGACCTGCTCGGGGAACTGGGCCAGCCAGCCCGCCGCGACGCCCTTCAGATGGATGAGAGGCGGGAGGGCGGCGAGCAGCGGGTTGTACGGCCGGACATCGCAGCCAAGGAATCCACAGACGAACTGCGTCTCGCGGATCGTGTCCGGTCCCATCAGGACCGTCTCGGGATAGCGCTTCGGCCGCGAGCCTTCGCGGCCCGGCACCACCTGCTTGCCCTCGTGGCTCGACATCAGCGTCGCGTCGCCATGGGGGAAGACGATCACGTCGCCGGGCTCCAGGCGCACCTGCGGCCGGCCGTCGACGCCGCCCCACGCGACGCCGCTCAGGAGGATGTGGTACGAGATGAGATGCTCGGCCTCGGGCAGGATGCGCGGCACCAGTTCGCACGCGGGCTCCGAGAGGATCGACCACGGCGGCGACGCCTGCACGTGGTAGAAATACGCGCCGTTGAGGCGCACCGCGCGAAGGACGTCGGAGAGCGGATCCATCGTTCAAGCTACTCAGCGCTGCTTCCGCCCGCCGCCCTTCTTCCGTTTCGCGCGGCGTGCGACGGCGACGGCGCCCTCGGCCCACGGTCGCAGCGCCTCGGGATCCTCGAGCAGGTCCTCGGGGAGCTGGTAGTACTGCATCGGCGCGCTGCCTTCGCCGAACGGCTGGAACGGCGGCAGGCCGCGCTGCTCGAAGTCGGGACGCGTCGCGTCGTCCACCTTGAGGTACAGTACGTCGTCGTCGATCAGGGCGAAGAACAGCTCGTCGGAATAGAGGCCGACGCCGCCGAACATGCGCTTCGCGCGTACGCCGTTCAGCACGCGACGCAGCTGGTCGAGCACGAAGGCCTGGTATCCGGGGCTGACGGCCATCAGAGCATTCCCCGCAAAGGCTGCGACGCGTGGAGCAGCCTCCCCACCGTCTCGACGCGATAACCTCGCGCGTGAAGGCTGTCCACCAGTGGACCGATGGCGTCGCGCGACGTGCGCCGGCTCGGATACCACGGGTGCAGGATGATGATCGAGCCCGGGCGCACCCGGTCGAGCACGTGCCGCACGATTCCCTCAGGCGTCGCCGCCACCTCCCGGTACGAGTCGGGCTCGATGCTCCACATCACCGTCGTCCGGCCGGTCGACGCGAGATACCGCGGCAGGCCGACGAGCTTGTAGCCGTAGGGCGGGCGGAACCAGATCGGGCCGCGCTGGCCGACGGCGCGCAGCAGCGAGTCGGTGCGCTCGACCTCCTCGCGCACGCGGCCCGGCGTAACGAGCACCATCCGCCGGTGCGAGTACGTGTGGTTGCCCAGCTCGTGTCCCGCCGCGACGAGCTTCGCGCCCGCCTCCGGCGATTCCGCCAGCTCCCGTCCGGTGAGGAAGAAGGTCGCGTGCGCTCCGTGCGCACGCAGCACGGCGATCAGCGAGTCGACGATCACGTCACCCGGCCCATCGTCCAGCGTGAGGGCGACGATGCGCTCGTGTGGCTTCGTCTCGGCTACCAGTGTGCCGAAGAGCTGGAACGTTCGCGAGCGAGCGAGCTCGCGGACTCCCGCCAGCACGAGCATGCCGGCGACGGGCACCGTCACGAAGAGGAGGACACGGGTCCCCGACTTCGTCGCCAATCGCATTGACAGGGCCATCGCAGCCGAGCGCTATGCCGGCTGCGCCGCCGCGGCGGTGGGCACGCTCGTGCGACCGCGATACGCCAGCCAGAGCATGATGCCGCTGATGATCACGTGCGGTATGTTCAGGCCGATGTTCTCACCAAGCGGCTTCTGCTGGAGCACTCCGGTGACCAGGTAGATCGTCGCGTCGTATGCGTAGTACCAGCCGAAGGCCGTGAGCGCGAGACGCGAAGCACGCGCCGAGTGCAGCGCGGCGACGAGGAAGAGGATGGCGCTGAGGCCGTGCGTCACGTCATCGAGCAGGCTGATGGTGTACAACCCGAGCAGCGTGTGCGACCCAGGCTCCATCGCCATTCCAGGGTGATGGACGTGCGGCTGCGCATTGAGACCGGGGATGTAGCCGAGCGCGACGACGACAGCAAAGAAGATCGAGAAGACGAACGCCCCGACCCGAACGATTCTATCAGATGGCATTGAGGAGCTCCCGGAAGAAACAGCGACGCTCGACGGCGAACCTGCCGAGGCCGACAGCTCGCCCGACGATGGTACGACGCGCGGCGCGACTCGGGAAGCGGGTCGCGCTCGTGTTCGTCGGGCTGCTGCTGTTCGGCGTGGTCGTGAGCGTGATCGCCTGCTGGCGCACACCGCTCGTCGCCGTGGGTGCGATGCCCGACTCCAGCATCCGGATCGACGAGGTGACGCGCCTGCATCCGGTGACGATGGCCCGCGTGGTCACACCGCGTACGATCGAGGACATCGTGAACGCGGTGAAGGCAACCTCCGGCCCGGTCTCGATCGGGGGCGGGCGCTACAGCATGGGAGGCCAGACCGCGACCCCCGACGGCACCCAGCTCGACATGCGGCAGTTCCACGGCGTCGTCGCGATCGACACGGCTGCGCGCACGATCACCGTGCGGTCTGGGACGCGGTGGCGCGAGGTCCAGGAGGCGCTCGACAAGGCCGGCCTCGCGGTAAAGATCATGCAAACGTACAACAGCTTCACCGTCGGCGGGGCGCTGTCGGTGAACGCGCACGGACGGTACATCGGCCAGGGACCGCTCGTGCGCTCGGTGCGGGACGTCACCCTGGTGCTCGCCGATGGCAGCGTCGTCACCGCCAGCCCGACGGTTCAGCCCGAGCTGTTCTACGGTGCGGTCGGCGGCTACGGCGCACTGGGCGTGATCGCGCACGTGACGCTCGACGTGGCGCAGAACACGCGTGTCCGACGTGACGACGAGACGCTGCCCGTGGCGCAGTATCTCGGCTACTTCCGGAAGAACGTGCGGGACGACAGCACCGTCGTCTTCCACAACGCGGACATCTATCCGCCGGCGTACGAGAACGTGCACGTCGTCTCGTACCGGAAGACGACGCTGCCGGTGACGATCCCCGACCGGATGCTCCCGGCCGACCAGCACGCGTGGAGCCATCGCACCGCGTACGAGATGATCAGCGACTGGCCAAAGGGCAAATGGATGCGCGAGCATCTCCTCGATCCGGTGATCTACCGCGGCAATCCGGTGGAGTGGCGGAACTACGAGGCGAGCTACGACGTGAGCGAGCTGGAGCCGACGTCGCGAGCGCGGGACACGTACGTGCTCCAGGAGTACTTCGTCCCGGTCGACAGCATCACGCTGTTCATGCCGCGCATGCGCCGCATCCTCCAGGCGCACGAGGTGAACGCGGTGAACGTCTCGATCCGCCATGCCCTGCCCGACCCCGGGACATATCTGGCGTGGGCGCCGAACGAGGTGTTCGCGTACGTCCTGTACTACAAGCAGAAGACCGACCCCGAATCGCGGCGCGAGGTGGCGCGGTGGACGCGCGAGCTGATCGACGCGGCGATCGCCAGCGGTGGACGCTACTACCTGCCCTACCAGCCCGTGGCGACGCGCGCGCAGTTCGCGGCAGCGTATCCGCGGTCGGCCGAGCTGTTCGCCGTGAAGCGGCGCGTCGATCCGACAGGGAAGTTCACGAATGCGCTGTGGGATCTCTATCGGCCGCAGGCCGACGGCCGCATGCCGGCGATGACGGCGCAGCATCTCGCCGCGAACCTGCCCGCCGAAGTGCGCATCACGCTCGACAGCACGAAGGGCTACTCGCGGAAGGAAGCGAAGGAGTATCTCACGCACCCGGAGTGGGATCTCGTGTACGGTAGCGAGGCGTACGCGCGCTGGCTCGAAGCGGCGAAGCGGCCGAGCGGATTTCCGTACGTCGGATCGGTGGGGACGTTCTGGCGATCGTACGCCGGCACGTACGACGCGGCGAAGGATCGCTACGGCGTCGACATGGGCACCCACGTGATGCTCAACGTGATCGGCGTGAGCACGGCGATCGAGTACGGGCTGAAGGGACTCTACGAGAACACGATCGGACGCGTCAGCGAGTGGAACATGCCGGACGGCGGCACGGCCGAGGACCGGTACGCGGCCAAGGTGGCGCGCGACTACGCGACGCTCATCGCCACGAAGGGGTGGTACGAGTTCTCCTTCAAGAACGCCCTGCGCGGGCTGTGGAGCGAGGTGCCGCTCGGCGGACCTGGCGTCCTGCGCAAGTGGGAGCGCCGCTTCGCGCTGAGCGCGGAGTATCTGGTGAAGGCGGCGTACGCGTCGCTCATCGGCGCCGGGACGGCGGCGGGGTACACGCCGGACGAGCTCACACGGCAGGTCGTTGCCGTCGGCTGGAGCGCGCCGCTCGACGCGTCGCTCGGCGGCACCGCGCACTTCACGCAGCTGCGGGATCTCGATCGAGGATACTCGCTGCTGACGGTCGGCCGGTACGACCCGTTCCGCGACGCGCTGCTCGCGCTGTCCGATCACGCCGAGTGCGTGCGGATCGCCGAGATCAACGGATCGGAGGTGGTGACGATCGCTGGCACCGCGCCGGCGGCGTGGCGCACGCCGGCGCGGACGTCGGTCGTCGTGGCATATCGACAGCCCGATGATCCAGCGCGGACGCGAATGCTGCTGCGGGTGCAGGCGCGTGACCTGCTCGACGTGCTGCACGGGCTGCGCGCGGAGAAGCAGTTCGTGGTGGAGCATGTGTACGACTATTGAGCGGCGGTGAGTTAGCGGCTGGGCTCGTGGGTTCGTGTGATGACGGCCTCGGGAGGCAGGAGCTTTCCGAGACCGTTCCTCACCAACTCACGATCCCACCAACCAACTCACAACATTTGTCTCGGCCCCCACGTCGCGGTAGTTTGGCGCACCCCCTGCCGCCTCCCCCACCGCGGTTCCGTGTCCGATCAGATCCACCCGACCCTCCAGTCCGCGCTCGGCGCCGCCTACACCATCGAGCGCGAGCTTGGCGGCGGCGGGATGTCGCGCGTGTTCCTCGCCGAGGACACGCGGCTCGGCCGCCAGGTCGTCGTGAAGCTGCTCTCCCCCGAGCTCGGCGCGGGAGTTTCGGCCGAACGGTTCGAGCGCGAGATCCGGCTCGCCGCGCGGCTGCAGCA
>JBJMNN010000130.1:0-6144 GCA_045804245.1 Gemmatimonadaceae bacterium
GAACCCCGTCGACGGCGCTACCGGCACACCGATCAGCGCGTCGCGTGTCGTCTTGTGGTAGTAGCTGACGTCCAGATTCACGCGGTCCGCGAGGAACGCGCTTTCAAAGCCGAGCTCGATCTCCGACCCGCGTTCTGGCCGGAGACCCGGATTGCCCGCCGAGCTGTAGCGCAGTGCGGACGCCGAACCGTTTGCATAGGTGACGATAGAAGACGTGTACGAGCGCAGCGCATCGAACGGCCCTGGCGAGTTGCCCGCCTGTCCCCAAGCCGCACGGAGGCGCAGGGCGCTGACACCGGAAACCTTGAACCAGGGTTCCTCGGAGATCACGTACGAGACCGATGCCTTGGGATAGAACTCGTGCTGAAGTGTGGCGGCGAATGCGGAGTTGTTGTCCATCCGCAGCGCGACCGTCACGAACAGCCGGTCGTCGAGCGCGGCCTGTTGCTGGGCGTAGAAGCCGAGCGACTTCTGCTCCGACTCGAGGGCGCTGCTGCTCGTGGTGGCCGCCGATGCCACTGACCGAAGCTCGGCGCTGCCGACGTCGGCGCCGTAGGCATCCGTGCGCTCGAAGTGATTGGCCAGATACTGCACGCCGATCGACGTGATCGACGCGAGCCGCTGGCTCACGGAACGAGTGGCCGTCCCGTCGTAGTTCAGCGTGACGTCCTCGGTGATCGGCCGCCCCTCGGCGATGAATCCCCTCGCATTGTCGATCCCGAGGCTGCCGCGGGCGAGGAACGGTCGAAGGTTGAGCGGATCGGGAGCGAAGTACAGTTCGGCGCGGCCGACGTTGGCGTCGAGACCGGCGCGAACGGTGTTCCTCAACCAGGTGAACGGTGCGTACGTCGCGCTCGCGCCGACGGTGTAGCGCGAGGCGCGGGTCTGATTGTCGTAGAGGTTCGCAACCTCGGGAACGATGGTCGAGTAGTTCTCGCCGCCGGGAAAGTCGTAGCGTCGGCCGGGCACCGCCAGGTACGCGCTCGAGACCAGGCCGAGTGGCCCGGCGTCGTCGCTCAGCGGCAGGCGAACGCGATTGCCGCTGAGCGCGACGTTCGTCGAGAACGTCAGCGTATTGGTCGGAGTGAAGCCGAAGGCCCCGCGAACGGAGCGGAGGGTGGAGAAGTTGTTGAACAACACGCCTTCGTCGCTCGCCCTGCCCGCAGAGACGAAGTAGGTGTATCGATCGGCGCCACCGCTGGCGGAGAGATAGAGCCGTGAGATCGCGGCCGAGCGCAACGCCCTGCCGTCGTCCATCAGGTGCACGGCGAGCACGTCGCCGAGCGATCTGCCGACGAAGCCGGGCCAGTTCACCGGGTCGGCCAGCCGATCCGCCGTTGCCGTCGCGTAGTTGATCGGGCGCAGCGCGGAGTCCCAGTCCGATCGCCCCGCTTCGAGACGAAGGTTCCACCGGAGCGCTCCGGGCTGGCCCTTCTTCGTGAGGATCTGCACCACCCCCGATGCGGCTTCGGCACCGTACAGGGTCGACGCCGACGGACCCTTGATCACCTCGACGGACTCGATGTCCGCCGGATTGATCGCATCGAGGGCCGAGGTCGTCTGCCCGAAGACGTCGTAGTTGCCCTGGTCCCGCGAGCTCACGCGCACGCCGTCCACGTAGATCGTCGGGCTGTTGCCCGCACCGAGCGAGCCCGCGCCGCGCAGCCGGAAGCTCGCCGCCGTTCCCGCCGTACCGGAGGGCTGCAGCACCGAGAGGCCCGGCGTCTTCGCCTGCAGCACCTCCGCGAGGTTCGCGACCGCGGACCAGCTCACGATCTCGCTCGCGTTCACGATCGCGACGGAGTTGCCCACGGCACGACGTCGTGTATCGCCGGCCGTCCCGGTGACGACCACCGCATCGAGCTGGATGCTGCTCGGGGTCAGCGACAGCGTGACCACCGCCGAGTCATTCGGCGCGAGCGTGAACGCGCGAGTCATCGGCGCGTAGCCGACGGCGCGTGCCTGCAGCGTATGCGAGCCGGCCGGCACATTCACGAGCCGGAACCTTCCGTCCTCACCCACGAGCGCTCGCGCCCGTGTCTCGCCGATGGTCACCTGCGCCCCGCTGACCGGCACGCCGGTGGACGCGCCGGTCACGCGCCCGACCACGGTGCCCGTCTGTGCGCGCGCTGCACGTGTGCCGATGCACAGGGTGAGCGCGAACGCGAGATGACGTGCGGGGGTGCGCACCCTACGGCAGGTGCGCGAGGCGCGCTCGAAGTTCGGTCAGCCAGTTCAGCACGACCACGACTTCGGAGCTTCCACCCGCGATCATGAGGAAGCCCGAGCCATCGAGTGCGACGTCGTAGTTGCGGTGCGGCATCGCCCCGTCGAACGTGTCCTTGAACAGCTGTCGGCGCGACGTGATCGCGAGCGCCGGGCGACGGATTCCCACGGCGAGGAACGCGCCGCGATTTCTGTAATACACACGCTCTCCGTCGGGTGACCACGCGGGCTCGACGCCACCCGCGTCCGAGATCTGCTGCACCTCACCGGGACCAGGAAAGGGCCGCACAAAGATCTCGTTCCGTCCGGTCAGGGTCGAGACGTAGGCGAGCCAGTGCCCGTCGGGTGACAGGGCGGGCATGTAGTGCGAGCCGGAGTCGTCGATCACCCGGTGTGCGTCACTGTCGCCCTTCGTCAACGCCGACCAGACGCCCCACGACTTCCCAATGTGCTGATAGACGACGGATCGTCCGTCGGGTGCCACGGTCGGCCCCATCGCGTTGTCCGATCCCGGGATCCTCACCGCCGCCGCGCCGCCCCGCGCGGGCTGCGACACGAGGCCGCCGCGGGGGGGAGGCACCATGTACACGATGCTCCGCCCGTCGGGGGTCCACGTCGGGTGCAGCGCACGGCCCGTCGTGGTGAGTCGCGTCGGCGTACGCGTCGCGACGTCGTAAACCCAGATGTCGTTGCCGCCCT
Source organism: Gemmatimonadaceae bacterium (assembly GCA_045804245.1). Taxonomy (GTDB): domain Bacteria; phylum Gemmatimonadota; class Gemmatimonadetes; order Gemmatimonadales; family Gemmatimonadaceae; genus AG11. The sequence continues at coordinate 2,926 of JBJMNN010000130.1, forward strand.
GAGGCGTCGACGCTTGCACCGCGAAGCGCGTTCCGTCGGGCGACAGCCGCGGATACATGAATGGACCCTGGCTGCCGGCGAGCAGCGGTCGCATGGCTCCAGCCGAATCCACGAGCACTGGGTAATTGGTCTGCGGCCGACGCAGATACTGCAGGCTGCCGTTGTCCGCGAGCGCGCCGGTCTCGAGACTTCCTGCCGGCTCCTCGAACACCGCGATCGGCACCCCGATGATCTTCCGCCGTGCGATGTCGAGCCTGACGGCCATGATGGCGAGCCCGTCGACGCTCGTGTAGAGCAGCCATCCGTCGACGAACGCGATCGCGTGCCGCCCTTCGATGCCGAGCTGCACGTGCGGCTCCAGCGTGCGCCCCGGATCGAGCGAGGCGATCGCGAGCGGACCGGCGACGATCCCCCGTCCGCCGTGCATGTTGACGGTGAACACCACCGCGCGCGCGTCGGAGAGGACGAGCGGCACGTCATGTCTCGCCTCCCCGCGCGCGAAATTCGGACGCGTCAACACCGTGGGCGTGGTCGCTCCCTTCCGCACCTTCACCAATCCGCGACCGCTGTCGGTTTTGACCAGCACGTCGTCGCCGTCCCAGGCGCCATTTCCGTACTTCCATCCGTTGCCCGCCGGACGGTTGGCGACCCATCGCGACCAGCGCTCTAACCACTCTTTCGTCGAACCGTTGTTGGGTGCGATGGGGAGCGGGAGTGCTCCGACGACGTACGTCCCGTCCCTGAAGTACGCGACGCGCTGTCCATCGGGCGCGACGGCTTGCCATTGTGCCCGTTCGGTGCCGCGGAGGGCGCGTGGCGGCGACCCGTCCAATGACTGCACCATCAGCGGCCTGCCGGCCTCCGCCGAGGCGGTGTAGACGAGGGCGCGGCCGTTCGGTGTCATCGCGACGGAGCTGAACACCGCCTGATCGATCAGGTTGGGAAAGCGAATCCGCGTGGTGTCCGACGGCGCCGCGCTCTGGCGCGACGCGATCCAGCCAGCGGTTGCGAGCGCGATGACCGCGATCGCACCCACCGCGAGCCGCATCGGCGACGTCCTGCGGACATCGCGCACGCGCTTCGTGACCGGTGGGTGCGCGACCTCGCTCACTGCCGCCGCGCCCACCATCGCCGACGCGAGCGACTCCGCGAATGCGCGCGCCGAGGCGGGGCGGTCGGCGGGCAGCTTCGCGAGCGCACGCACGATCGTCGCCTCGAGCTGGGGCGGGATGTTCGGTCGCGCCGTGCGGAGCGGCGCGGGTGGATCGGCGATCACTCGGGCGATCACGACCTGCGGCGTGCTGCCGGTGAACGGTGGGTCGCCGATCAGCATCTCGTAGAGCACGCACGCCAGCGAGTAGACGTCGCTTCGACCATCGATGGTCGCGCTGCCGGAGGCTTGCTCGGGACTCATGTAGGGCGGCGTACCGAGCGAGAGTCCGGTGCGCGTCATGCGCTCCGCCCCCGCCGACTGCATCGCCAGCGCGATGCCGAAATCGGCAACGAGAGGCCGACCTTCCTGGAGCAGGATGTTCTCCGGCTTGATGTCGCGATGCACCACGCCGCGCTGGTGTGCGTACTCGAGCGCGTCGGCGACCTCGCTCACGATGGCCACCGCGTCGGCCACGGCCAGCTGCTTCTCACGCGCGATGCGCGCACGAAGCGACTCGCCCTCGACCAACGGCATCACGTAGTACAGGAGATCGTCCGCGCTGCCGCTGTCGAACAGCGGGAGAATGTGCGGATGATGCAGCGACGCCGTCGTCCTGATCTCGCTCAGGAAGCGTTCGCTTCCCAGCATCGCGGAGAGCTCGGGGTGCAGGACCTTGATCGCGACTCGCCGCTCGTGGCGCAGGTCGCGCGCGAGATACACCGTCGCCATCCCGCCCGAGGCGAGCTCGCGCTCCACGTCGTATCGATCACCAAGGGCATGCCGCAGTCGCGCGAGCACGTCGACCATCTGGCTCCGGGCGCGTCGCAACGGCACGTCGGCGCCCAATGCGTAGCCGTCCGTGGACGGCTCGGCCGAGAGCGCGACCAACGGCGCGGAGAGGTCGGCTGCGGGCTGCGCCAGAAATCCCCATCCCTCGTCGGCTCGATCGCATGCGGCGGCGAGGCGCGCGACCTGTTCCGCGAGCGCCGAGTCGCCGCCGCACGACGCAGCGATGTAGGCGGCGCGACGTTCGGGCGTCATCGTGATCGCCTCGTCCACCAGCGCGCGAAGATGCGCCCAGCGCTCGGGCGAGAGTGCGCTCGCGCGCGACGACGGACCCTCAGGCGACGTCATCGCGCAACGCCTCGTGCAGCCACGCGCGCGCCATCTGCCAGTCGCGCGAGACGGTGCGCTGCGACGCGTGGAGGGCACGCGCCGTCTCGGTTTCCGTCAGACCGGCGAAGAATCGGCACTCGACGACCTGCGCGAGCCGCTCGTCCATGCGACGAAGGTTCTCGAGCGCCTCGTCCAGCGCGAGCAGGGAGTCGGCGCGCTGCCGGATCGAGATCGCGGGCGAGTCGCCATGCTCGAGCAATTCCAACGCGACGGCGCGCCGGCCCGGGCCTCCCCGTCGTGTGGCCTGATGCTGCCGCGCGTAGTCGATCAGGACGCGACGCATCGCCCGAGCGGCGAGCGCGAAGAACTGCCCTTCGTTTTGCCACTGGATGGCCGACTGCTCGGCGAGGCGCAGATACGCCTCGTGCACGACGGCCGTGGTGGACAGCGTGTGGCCGCTCGATTCGGCCCCGAGCTGACGGTGCGCGATGCGCTTCAGCTCCCGGTAGACGAGGGGCATGAGACGGTCCATCGCCTCGGGAGCGCCGCGGCTCAGGGCGGCAAGCGCCTCCGAGATCTCCTGCTCCGTCTGATCGGGCATTGCTGCGGGCGACGAGAGTCGCGAGCCACCTGCCACGCGAGGGCATGGCGTCTTCCGCGCGGATTTCCCGCGTCAGCTCGTGCGGCGATGGAACAGCCGTGAGGTCCAACCTACGAGCGCACCTTCCGGTAGCGCAATACACACCGTCTCCGCTTCGAACCTCGCCACCTCTCAGGTGATCACATGGATGCCGCACTGTCCTGCCGATTCTCACGTTGCCCGCTCACGCTCGCGCTCGTCGGCTTCGCGCTCGCGTGTGGCACGACGAGCGATTCGTCCTCCCCGCTCGCGTCACGCGACGCGCCGGCTGGGGCTCCGGCGTCTATCGAGGTGCGACCCAGCGCGATCC
>JBJMNN010000131.1:0-23531 GCA_045804245.1 Gemmatimonadaceae bacterium
AGCCCTCGTCCTGCCACATGTGCACGCGCTCGTTGGAGCCCACGATCATCGGGAACCACATGTGCCCGATCTCGTGCGTGACCACGTTGTACAGGTCGAACACGTCGTCGCTGTGCGCCTCCATGGCCACCATCGGGTACTCCATCCCGCTGATCGGCCCCTCCACCGCGCTGATCTGTGGCCACGGGTACTGGAACCAGCGCTCGGAGTATTCCATGATCGACATGCGGCTCTGGTCGGCCGCGTCGCGCCACGGGTCCACCGCGGTGGGCCGGTAGTAGGCCATGGCAAGGATGCCGTTCCAGCCGCTGGCGTCCCAGATGAACTCGGGGCTGCCGGCCCACACCGCATCGCGCACGTTCTCGGCGCGGAAGCGCCAGGTCATCGTCCCCGTGCGCCGCGGGCGGGCGGCGCCGCTCTGCAGCTCGGCCAGGGTGACGACGTTCACCGTCGTCGGCGACTTGAGCGCCTGCGCCAGCCGCGCGATCTGCGTCGGCGTCAGCACGGCCGCTGGATTCACCAACGAACCCGTGCTGGCGACGATGTACCCTGTCGGCACCGTGACGTCCACGGTGTAGTCGCCGTACTCGAGATAGAACTCGCCCTGGCCGAGGTACGGCTCGATGTTCCAGCCGCGCACGTCGTCGTAGACGCAGACGCGCGGATACCACTGCGCCAGCTCGTAGAGCGACCCGTCGCGACCCATACGGTCCGCGCCGTGCTCGGGGACGAGGAAGTGCCATGCGACGTCGAACGTCGCGGCGCGGCCCGGCGCGAGCGGCTCGGCGAGATCGACCTTCATCACCGTCTCGTTCGTGCGGCGTTTCACCGCTACACGACGCGCGCCGGCGAGGATCTGGTCGAATCGCTCGATCACGTCGCCACCCTCGAACCCACGGGCGCCGAAGCGCGACTCCTGCGGAAAGATGTACGAGTTGAGCGACTTGTCCTTGAACGCGTTCTGCTCGAGCTGCAGCCAGATGAAGCGCAGCGTGTCGGGGGAGTTGTTCGTGTAGCGCAGACGGAGCGAGCCGGCGAGCGTCTTCGCCGTCGTATCGAGCGACGCCTTGATATCGTAGTCGGCGCGGTTCTGCCAGTACTTCGGTCCGGGCGCGCCCGATGCCGCGCGATAGACGTTCGGCGCGGTGAGCTCGAGCGGAGCGAACATCGACGTGTCACCCACACCGGTGCGGTCGTAGGTGATGGGCGACGCGGCCGGTCTGGCCGGCGCGGGCGCAGCGCCCGACGGACCCGCCGTGGCCGGTGCAGTCTGGGCATGAAGCGGCGCTGCGGCGGTTGCCATGATAGCGACGGCCAGCCCCCGGATTCTCGTGGTCATCGAGTGCGGTCTCGTGCGTGAGGGACTGCGCACCCGGCGGGCGCGCACAGAAGCTAGTACCCCGAGAGACCCCGTCCAGCACCATTCTGCGGTCATCTACGGAAAAAGCAGTTGACAAGCGCCGCCGTCGGCTGCATACTACGGAAGAACCCGTAGAGAGGCTTCATGAACGAGATCTACTTTCCGCCGCGCGAGCTCGAGGTCATGAGCATCCTCTGGCGGCTCGGCTCGGCCACGGTCGCCGAGGTCAAGGATGCCCTCGACGAGCCCCTCGCGTATACCTCCGTCCTCTCCGCGCTCCAGACGCTCGAGGAGAAGGGCTACGTGCGCCACGAGCCCGAGGGGCGCGCCTACCGCTATTTCCCGACCATCGGCGCCGAGCGCGCCGGGGGCAGCGCCCTGGCGCGCATTCGTGACGCGATCTTCCACGGCTCGACCGAGCGGATGTTCGCGCAGTTCGTGTCGGATCGGAAGCTGGGGCGTGAGGAGCTCGAGCGGATGCGCCGGCTGCTGGCCGACCGGCTCGAGGAGGAGGGGGAGCCATGACGGCGGCGTGGGCGGTCTACGTGCTGGCCGTGGGAACGCTGCTCGCGATCGGCGCCGAGGTCTCGGCCTCGGCGAGCAGACATTTCGGACGGCCGACGCGGTTCGCGTTTGCTGCCGCGCTCGCGGGGATTCTCGCTCTGGCGATCGTCGCGCCGCGGCCGGAGGCCGTCGATCGGTCACTCCCCATTGGCATCGTCACTGCAACCGCGCCTGCTGCGCACACCGAGCAGCAGCGCACACTGGTGGATCGCCTGCGGGCAGCGCGCGCGATGCTTGGCGGCGAGGCGATCGCATTCTCGGACGCGATGCAGCGCCGCGTGTCGCCGAAGGCGGCGCGCATCATGTTCGCCGGTTGGGTCGGCGTGAGTGCGACGCTGCTCCTGCTCTTCGTGCTGGTGAATCGGCGACTCACGAGAGCGCGACGCAGCTGGCCGTCGCATTCGCTGCACGGGACCGCCGTGCGGGTCGCGCCCAGGCTCGGGCCCGCGGTGCTGGGATTCCTTCGCGCGGAGATCGTCGTGCCTCGATCGCTGCTCGAGCGATCGGACGAGGATCAACGCCTCATCCTGGCGCACGAGCGCGAGCACCTGTGGACGCGCGATCATCTGCTGCTGGGCGGAGCGTGGCTCTGCGCGATCGCGTTCCCTTGGCATCCTGCAGTGTGGTACCTCACGAACCGGGTTCGGCTCGCGATCGAGCTCGATTGTGATGCGCGCGTACTGCGTGGCGGCGCGTCGCCGCGCTCGTATGGCGCGCTGTTGATCGACATGGCCGCACGGCAGAGCGCCGTGCGCATCGGCGCGCTCGCGCTCGTCGATGGGCCATCACATCTGGAACGGAGGATCCTGGCGATGAATGCCATAAAGGGACGTCATGCACTGGCGCGCGGGATAGCGCTGGCTGCCGTTGGTGGACTGATAGTGCTCGCCGCGTGTGAGGCGAAGGTGCCCACGTCGGCGGAGATTGCTCAGATGGACGTCGCGGGCGCGCAGCGCAGCGCGGCCGAAGGCGGATTCCTGCGCACACCGTCGAAGGTCGGGGTGGACTACTTCGTCAACGGCGTACCTGTGAACGCCGAGCAGGCGCGCGCGCTCGAGGCGCGGCAGATCGGCAGCATCGAGGTCGTGAAGAGTGAGTTGCCGACGGGTCGCGACACGATCTTCGTGACGACCGTGGATCGAATGCCGCGTCCTGCTTTGAAGTCGGACCCTGCCGAGGCGGCCAGGTATGGTGGGTCCGAGTATTCCTTCGAGCGGAAACGAATGTCGGATTCGAGCGAGAAGATGGTCGCGCACGTCGAGCGCGAGCTCGCGGCCGTACGGGCGGACGAGTCGAAGTCGCGGGAGAAGACGCCGCGTCCGTCCATGCGACGCACGTCATCGGCGGGTGAACCGGAGCCGACGATCACGATCGATGGAAAGGTCGCGACGGAGGCACAGCTCGCGGCGCTCGACGAGCGCGACATCGCCTCCATCGCCGTCTACAAGGGGAACGAAGGCCAGCTGTTGCTGCACTCCAAAGGCGGGAAGCACCTGGAAGCGACGTCGGGTCCCGCTCCCAGGTCTGGCGCGAAGGAGTCTTCGGCGCTCATCGCCGTGACGACGAAGATCGGGCGGCAGGCGCAGTCGAAGCGTCCGTGAACGACGCGGGCGCCGGCTCGCACGAGCCGGCGCCCCGTTTCGTTTCACCAGTGGACCGAGCGAAGCTACCGCCGCACGATCGACACTGATCCGTTCGTCGTCATCGCGCGGATCGGCCGGCCCCCTCCGCCGAGCGGGATGCTCAGCTGGCGCGAGATGCGTCCCGAGAGCGTGACGGGAATGTCGGTTCGGATGGACCCGTTCACCGTTCCCGTCTCGAGCTGCGCCGAATACTGCTCTGGCACCGCGAGCCGCACCGAGCCGTTGCGCGTTTCAGCCTCGAGGCCCGTGCCGTCCCACTTCGTGCCGGTGAGCTGGACGTTGAGCGAGCCATTCTGGGTATTGGCCCGGACATCGCCTCCGACGCCGAGCAGCCCCACGGAGCCATTGTGGGTTTCGAGCGCGAGCTTACCCGACACGCCCTCGACGATCAGCCCCCCGTTGTGCGCCGCGAGATCGAGATCGAACCGGCGTGGGACGTTCACGTAGTAGCTCACCGACCAGCCTTCGTGATCGCCGTCGGTCGACGGACCATCAGCCCGCACGCCGCGAGCGTCGGACACGATCCTGATGCGCGAGAGCAGCTCGCGCGCCTCCGCGTCCGTGCGATCCTGCGCCTGCATGCGTGCCGTGACCTGCACCTCGTCGCGATCCCAGCCGAACACCCGGATGCCGCCATTGCGCTGGCCGTCGATGGAGATCGACCGGCCGCTCAGCCGCACCGGCACGTTGCGCACCTCGCATGCCCGCCCGCGGTCGTCGTTCCCCCACGAGCGTTGATCGCGACACTTCTCGAGCCACTCGGCGTCGGACTCGCGGTCGGCCTGCTGCGCGAGGAGCAGGGAAGGGGAGAGCAGGAGGGCGAACGTGGTGAAGAGGCGGAGGAGGCGCATGGGGCTCTCGGGGTGGGTGCGTAAATCAGAGACAGCCCGAGCATGGCGAAGGTTGGAAGGCTAGGGCACTGGTACCGAGTACGACCGCAGTACCGGAACTGGCCTTTCGCGTCGTCCTGGTACGTCGGTGGTACCGAGTACAGAGTACGGCACTGCCTTCGGAGCACAGAGTACAGCAGTGCCTTGACCCCGTTAACGTACCCCCGAGCGCCCGCTCACCCCCACCCGAACCAGGAATGCCTGCCAGCCAGCCGCTCGTCACCCACATGTTCACCGCCGATCCCCGGGCGCACGTCTTCGAGGGTCGGCTCTACGTCTATCCCTCGCACGACATCGAGGCCGGAATTCCGGAGAATGACGAGGGGGATCACTTCGACATGCGGGACTGCCACGTCCTGTCGATGGACGAGGTCGGAGGGGAGGTCACCGACCATGGCGTCGCACTGCGCGTCGAGGACATTCCCTGGGCCGGACGCCAGCTCTGGTCGAACGATGCGGCGTACAGGGACGGCACCTACTTCCTCTATTTCCCTCTCAAGGACCGGAACGACGTCTTCCGCATCGGGGTCGCGACGAGTGCGTCACCCGCGGGGCCGTTCACGCCGGAGCCGGAGCCCATTCCCGGCAGCTTCAGCATCGACCCGTGCGTGTTCCGCGACAGCGACGGCACGCACTACATGTACTTCGGCGGTTTATGGGGCGGTCAGCTTCAGCGCTGGCGCACGGGGACGTACGATTCCGCCGTGCCCCGCGACCCGATGGACGACGGACCGGCGCTCGGCCCCCGCATCGCGCGCCTCGCGGACGACATGAAGCACTTCGCCGAACCCGTGCGCGAGATCCGCATTCTCGACGAGACTGGCCAACCGCTGGGGCAACAGGATCGCGAGCGCCGATTCTTCGAGGCGTGCTGGATGCACGAGTATCGTGGCACGTACTACCTGTCGTACTCCACCGGCGACACGCACCTCCTCGTCTATGCCACCGGCGACAATCCGTACGGCCCGTTCACGTACCGCGATGTGATCCTCACTCCCGTACTCGGCTGGACGACGCACCACTCGATCGTAGAGTTCAAGGGCAAGTGGTGGCTGTTCTATCACGACTCCTCGCTCTCGGAGGGGAAGACACATCTGCGAAGCGTGAAAGTGAGGGAGCTCCGCTATCGGGAGGATGGATCGATCGAGAGGATGGAGGGGCTGGACTGACCTTACCTGAGCATGCTCTTCGCGATCGTCTGAAGTTGCATATTCGACGTCCCCTCGTAGATCGCCCCGATCTTCGCATCCCGGTAGAACTTCTCGGCGGGATAATCCTTCGTATAGCCATATCCGCCGAACAGCTCGAGCGAGATCGACGTCACACGCTCGGCGACCTGGCTCGCGAACAGCTTCGCCATCGCGCCCTCGAGGGCGATGTCCTGACCAGCGTCCTTCAGGCGCGCGGCGTTGTAGACCATCAGTCGCGCCGCTTCCGTCTCCGTCCGTGCCTGCGCGAGCTGGAACTGGATGCCCTGGAACTCGGCGAGCGCCTTGCCGAACTGATGGCGCTCCTTCACGTACGCCGTCGCCGCGGCGAGCGCGCCCTGCGCCACGCCGATCATCTGCGCGCCGATGCCGATGCGCCCCTCGTTCAGCGTCTCGATCGCGATCTTGTAGCCCTGGCCGATCGGGCCAAGAACGTTCTCTGGCGGCACTTCGACGCCGTCGAGGATGAGCTCCGTCGTGCTCGACGCACGAATGCCGAGCTTGTCCTCCTTCTTGCCGACGGCGAACCCGCGCATCTCGCGCTCGACGATGAACGCGGTGATCCCCTTGTAGCCCGCGCCCGGGTCGGTGTTCGCGAACACGACGTAGATCCCGGCTTCCGCGCCGTTCGTGATCCACATCTTCCGGCCCGTGAGCATCCAACCGTCGCCGTGCCGCTCGGCTCGCGTCGACAGGGCGAACGCGTCGGAGCCGGACGACGGCTCGCTCAGCGCGTACGCGCCGATCGTGTCGCGCGTCAGCCGCGTCAGGTACTTCTCCTTCAAGGCCTCGCTGCCGTAGCGGTTGATCGGGTAGTTCACCAGCGTGTTCTGCACGTCGAGCATGATCGCGGCGGCGCCGTCGACCTTGCTCACCTCTTCGACCGCAAGCGCCACCATCATGAGCGAGCCGGCCGCGCCGCCATACTGATCCGGCACCTCGATCCCCATGAGGCCCATCGCGAAGTACTGCTCGACGAGGACAGGGTCGATGCGGCCCGCGCGCTCCATCTCCTGCACGCGCGGCGTCACCTCGTCCGACGCGAAGCCGGCGACCGCGTCGCGGAACGCGATCTCGTCGTCCGACAGCCGAGTCAGCGCGGGACGAAGGTCGGTCGCGCTCTCGCTGGACATGGCTCGATCCGGTTGAAGTGGTCCGACGTCAGTCGGCGGCGATCCCGGTACGCGTGGTCGCGACGGGCTCGCTCACCGGGTGGCAGCGGCAGGCGTCTCCGCATGCCGTACCCGACTGCGAGCTGTGCCAGCAGCGCGTCGCCTCCTCGGTGCTGAGCGAGTTCGCGACCGGCAGCCCCGCCCGTCCGAGGATGATCTCGCCGAGCTTCTCGTGCACGCCGAACGCGCTCGTGACACGGACGGCGAGCTGGGGAAACCCAGCGGCGGCCTCGCCGACCATCCGCGGGATGTCGCCCGTGGAATGCTTGCCGGGCGAGAGCATGTAGGGGAAGACGATGATCTCCATCGCCCCCGCTTCGACGCACTGCTGGACACCGGCCGAGATGGACGGCTCGCACAGCTCCATGTGAGCGAAGCGCACGACGACGTCCGGCCCCGCCATCGCCTGAACGAGGTTGGCCATGCAGTTCATCATCTCGTTCGCTTCGTCGCGGCGCGAGCCGTGGTCGATCAGCAGAATGGCCTTCATGCAGTCCTCGTGCGGCGGGTGCCTGGGCAAGTTATCGCCCGCGCAGAGGGGACGCACGGGCGTGAAACCGCCCCTTCGCGACGGGCGTACGCCCGGGCGGCCTCCAACCCGCATCTCATGCGAGCTCTCCGCGCTTCTCTCGGCGCCGTAACGCTGACGCTGCTCGCAGCGTTCCCCCGTCCTCTCACCGCCCAGGTCGACCTCACCGTCGACCACGTTGGCATCGCCATCGGCGACGTGCCGCGAGTGATCGGGTTACGGCTCAACTACCGCGACCGCCACCTCGAGCGCGTCGAGGGCGTCAACGCGACGATCTGGTCTCCATACGAGAACGGTAGCCGAGGGCTCGTGCGCGGTCTCGCGCTGGGCCTGCCGGTCACCGGCGCCGACCGGATCGACGGCGTCGGCATCGGGATCCTCGGCGTCGGCGCGCGGGACCGGTTCCGCGGCATCGGGATCGGCGCCGCCGGAATCGGCAGTGGCGGCGATCTCGAGGGGTTCATGATCGGTGGCCTCGGCGTGGGCTCCGGTCATGACGTGACGGGCATCGGCGTGGGCGGCCTCGGGATCGGCAGCAGCGGGTCGCTGCGCGGGGGCTTCGTCGGCGGACTGGGCGCCGGCAGCGGCGGGGACATCGTGGGGATCGTCGTCGGCGGGCTCGGCGCGGGCGCGAGCGGCGACGTCGAGGGCATCGTGGTCGGCGGTCTCGGCGCCGGCGCCAGTGGAAACGTCGCCGGGCTCCTCGTGGGCGGTCTGGGTGTGGGAGCCGGAGGTTCGGCGCGCGGCATCCTGATCGGCGGCCTCGGGGTGGGTGCAGCGAAGGATGTGCGCGGCCTCGCCATCGGCGGGCTCGGTGTCGGCGCCGGCGAGACGTTCACCGGCCTCGCGATCGGCGGCGTGGGAGTCGGCGCCGGCGAGCGGCTTCGGGGCGTCGGCATCGCCGCGGTCGGAGTTGGCGCTGCCGACGTGCACGGACTGGCCCTCGGGGGCCTCGGCGCCGGCGCCCGCGATGCTCGCGGCGCGCTCGTCTCCGCCGGCTGGACGCGACTCGAGCACGGCACGCTGCACGGACTCTCGGTCGGCGCGTTCAATCAGCTCAAGGGCGTGCAGCGCGGCCTCGCGATCGGCATCGTGAACTACGCCGAGGAGCTGCACGGCGTGCAGGTGGGGTTGATCAACATCGCGCGCAACAATTCGCCGGGGACGAGAGTGCTGCCGGTGGTGAATGTGCATCGGTGAGAGTAGCGCAGTGCGCGATGCGCATTGCGCGTAGCGCATTGCGCGTAGCGCATCGCATGACACCAACGCAATCTTTCCTCCCTTCGCCGAGGCACGACACGTAAAGGGAGCCCACGAATGAAATACCGCAGGTTCGGCCGCACCGGCTGGGACGTCGGCGAGATCGGCTACGGGATGTGGGGAATGGCTGGCTGGACCGGCTCCGACGACGAGGAGTCGCTCACCGGTCTGCAGCTCTCGGTCGATCTCGGCTGCAACTTCTTCGACACCGCCTGGGCGTACGGCGACGGTCACAGCGAGCGGCTGCTGGGCAAGCTGATGGCGGCCAATCCGGCGAAGACGCTGTACGCGGCGACGAAGATCCCGCCGAAGAATCGCCAGTGGCCGTCGCGCCGCGGTTCGCCGCTCGATGCGGTGTTCCCGCCCGACTACATCCGCGAGTACGCCGAGAAGAGCCTCGCGAACCTGAACCGTCCGCGCATCGACCTGCTGCAGTTCCACGTGTGGGAGGACGACTGGGCCGCTGATGACCGCTGGCAGCGCGCGATGGACGATCTGAAGCGCGAGCGGCTCGTCCACGCCGTCGGCGTGAGCATCAATCGCTGGGAACCGTGGAACGCGCTACGTACGCTGCGCACCGGTCTCGTCGACGCGGTGCAGGTGATCTACAACATCTTCGACCAGGCGCCGGAGGACGAGCTGTTCCCCCTGTGCCGCGAGCTCGACATCGGCGTGATCGCGCGTGTGCCATTCGACGAGGGCTCACTCACCGGCACGCTCACGAAGGACACGAAGTTCCCGGAAGGCGACTGGCGCGGCACCTACTTCGTGCCGGAGAACCTGATCCCCACGGTGGAACACGCGGACGCGCTCAAGCCACTCGTGCCGAAAGGCTCGTCGATGCCCGACATGGCGCTCCGGTTCATCCTCGCGAATCCCGACGTGAGCGTGGTCATCCCCGGGATGCGCAAGCCGTCGCACGTGAAGTCGAACATTGCCGCGAGCGACGCGCCGCCCCTGTCGAGCGCGCTGCTGGCGGAGCTGAAGAAGCATCGCTGGGACCGAGAGACGACGGATTGGTCGCAGTAGCGATCCAACCAACCCACGATCCAACCAACCAACTCCGCCTCTCCGAGCCTGTCGCCGGCCTCGACCAGGAGCTACCCTTGGCTCCCCCACCCATCACTCGAGGCCCGATGAAACGCTTCATCCTGCTGTCGTCGCTGGTCGTGTCCACCGCGTCGCTCGCACAGATCGCGCACGCGCAGAAGTCGAAGCCCGCTGCGGGCGGCGCCGGCGTCGCCGCGGTGCGGGCGATGTGGCAGGCGCAGAGCGGCTACCTGCTTCGCGCGGCGGAGCAGATGCCGGATTCGGACTACGCGTTCCGACCGGTGGCCACCGTGCGAACCTTCGGCCAGCTCATCGGGCACGTCGCGGGCTCGCAGAACCTCATCTGTGCCGCCGCACTGGGCGAGCCGTCGAAGAGCGAGGACGACATCGAGAAATCGATGACCAGCAAGACGCAGCTCGTCGCGGCGCTCCGCGCGTCGACGGAATACTGCCGTCGGGCGTACGCCCAGAGCGACGCATCGGCGGCGCGGTCCACGACACTGTTCGACGAGAAACAGAGCCGGATGTTCGCGCTCGCGCTCAACGCGACGCACGATGGCGAGCACTATGGCAACGTCGTGACCTACTTCCGGATCAGAGGGATGACGCCGCCGTCGAGCCAGCCCGCTCCCTGATCGCGAGCAGCGCGTCGGCCACGAAGGTTAATACTGCTCGGAGCGACACCATCGCATCACGCCGCGGCCTGCGTGCGCGCGGGTTCGCTCGCGCGCACCGCTTCACGCCACGACGAGCGCCAACGCTCGCTCCGCGCCATCAGCACGCGTAGCAGCGCGAGCGCGACGAGCGCGACGAGCGCGAGCGCGACGAAGCCGCTGCCGAACGAGCCGGTGCGCTGCTTGAACTGGCCGAGCATCGTCGGCAGCATGAACCCACCCAGTCCCCCGACCGCGCCGACGACGCCCGTCGCGATGCCGATCTGCCGCCGGAAGCACTGCGGCACGAGCTGGAACACCGCGCCGTTGCCGAGGCCGAGGCACACCATCGCCGTCACGAGCACGGCGAACATCGGTCCGATCGCTGGCAGCGTGGATGCCGCCACGTACATGGCGGCGATCCCGCCGAGCAGCACCGAGAGTAGACGCACGCCCCCGAGCTTGTCGGCGAGCCAGCCGCCGACGGGCCGCAGCGCGCTGCCGGCGAGCGCCGCGAGTGCGGTGAGATAGCCCGCGTTCACCGCCGTGAGGTGATACTGGTCGCGCAGCAACAGCGGCATGAAGCTGCTCAGCCCCACGTAGCCGCCGAAGGTCACGCTGTATAACAGGCAGAACCACCACAGCTCGCGCTCGCGCAACACACCCAGATAGCTGCTCAGCGACTGCTGCGCCACGCGCGTCGGGCTGTCCTTCGCCAGTGCCCAGAAGGTGACCAGCACGAGCGCGAGCGGGATCATCGTCAGGGCGAGCACGGTGTTCCAGCCGACGATCGCCGCGACGCGCGGCGCGACGAGGTTCGCCACCACGGTGCCGCTGTTCCCCGCCGCGGCGATCCCCATCACGAGTCCCTGCCGCTCCGGCGGATACCATCGGCTCGCGAGCGGCAGCACGACGGCGAACGACGCGCCGGCCACGCCCAGCATGAGGCCCACCCCCAGCAGCGTTCCGAGCGACGTGCCCGCCTGCCAGCCAACGAGCAAGGGCACGAACAGCGCAACGAGCATCCCGAGCCCGACGCGTCGTCCGCCGAACCGGTCGCTCAACAGCCCGAGCGGGATGCGCATCAGCGAGCCGCTGAGAATCGGGATCGCGACCATGAGCCCCTTCTGCGCAGGACTCAGCCCGAGGCTCTCGCTGATCGACACGCCGAGCGCGCCGAGCAGCACCCAGATCATGAAGCTCAGATCGAAGTGCAGGAACGCGGCGAAGACGGTTGGCTTGTGTCCGTACGTCGGCGCCGCATCGGCGGCGCGTTCTCTCGGCAGTGGCATCACGAAGTGCTCTCGGCGGTGGAATGGCCGCGGCGCGCGGCGAGGTGCTCGCCGATCGCCGAGACGAGGGGTCGCATCTTCGGCGGCGACGCGACGACCTGCGGCGGGACGCCGTGCTCGTCGAGCGCACGTGAGCACGTCGGCCCGATGGAGGCGACGCTCGTGCGGTGCGCGAGCGCGTACTGCAGCGCGGCGGTCCGTCCGGTCAGCGCTCCGACCTCGAACAGGTGGCGCACCTGCACCTGGTTGGTGAATGCGACCGCGTCGAGCCGACCGTCGATCAGCTCGGAGATCAGCGACTGGATGGGCTCGAGGTCGTCGGGAAGGCGCCACTCGTACGTGTGCAGCTCCTTCACCCACGCTCCGTGCGCTCGTAGCGCCTCGACCAGCACCGGGTTGCTGCCGCCGTCGTGGACGAGCGCGACGCCCTGGCCTGCGACCAGCGCGTCGGGTAGCACCTCGAGCAGCTCGGCCGTCGTGTACGGTGAACGCGCGTTGACGTGGACCGGGATGCCGTGCTTTCGCAGCACCGCCGCCGGCTTCGGTCCGCGACACACGACAGTGGCGCCGGTCAGCGCATCGACGAGCGGCTCGTACACGCCGGCGTCGCGCGCCTGCTCCAGCAGCGAAGTCGCGCCGGCGCCGGTGAGGAAGACGATGATGCGCAGACGTCCCAGTCGCAGATCGTCAGCGAGCGCGGGGAGCAGCGGGGTGACGTCCACTGGTGCCTCGCGCACGGCGGGCGCGCACACGGGCTCACCACCCTCGCGGCGCACCAGCTCCGCGAGCTCGCTCGAGAGCCGTGCCTCGAGCAGCCCGATGCGCGCGCCGCCGAGCAGACTCACGCGCCCCCGCTCCATCCGCGCGCCGGCGAGAGCCACAGCAGCACGCGCCGGTCCTCGGTGATCTCGGTGTGGTACGTCGTCAACGAGTGGCAGGCGTTGCCGAGTGGCGTCCCCGTGGCGAGGTCGAACTTGTACGAGTGCAGCGGACAGATCACCTTGCCGTCGCCGACGATGCCGTCGGCGAGAAGTCCCGCCTTGTGCGGGCAGCGCGCCTGCGTGGCATGCACCGCGTCGGTGGCGCGCGCGCGGAACACGGCGATCTCGCGTCCGGCGACGAGAAAGGTCTGGCCTTCGCCCGGCGGGATGCGATCGATCGAGCCAAGATCGTAATGCACGGTGCCGTCGAGCGCGATCGAGGCCGCGGTCATGATGCCGGCCCCGCGCCGACGGGTTCCAGCGCGTCCGCGAACTGCGACGGGTGCACCGGTTCGATCGCCTCCTGCCACGGATCGACGTAGGCGTCGACCGCGGCGTCCATCGCCGCGTCCAGTCGCGCGCAGATCCCTTCCGTGTCGTCCACGAGGATGCTTCGCAGGGTCTCGATACCGATGCGAGGCACGAAGTCGTAGGTGCGCTCGAGGTACTTCGCGTGTTCGCGATAGTACTGCATGAAGCGCCCCATGTACGTGAGCACCGCCTCGTGCGAGTCCACCACGACGAGGACGTCGCCCTTGCGCACGTGCGCGCCCGCGGCGCCGCCGATGTACACCTCCCACTTCCCACCCTCGATCGCCACGGCGCCGACGTCCTTCGTCGTCGCCTCCGAGCAGTTCCGCGGGCAGCCCGCCGTCGCGAGCTTGAGCTTGGCTGGCGTCTCGAGCCCCTGATAACGCCGCTCGATCTGCACGCCGAGCGTCGTACTGTCGCCGACGCCGTAGCGACAGAACTCCGAGCCGAGGCAGGTCTTGCAGGTGCGAAAGGACTTCGTGTATGCGTGACCCGACGGCATCCCGAGCTCGCGCCACATCTCCGGAAGCTGCTCCTTCTTCACGCCCACCAGGTCGATGCGCTGGCCGCCGGTGAGCTTCACCATCGGCACGCCGTACTTCTGCGCGACGTCGGCGATCCGGCGCAGCTCGGCCGCCGTCGTCACGCCGCCGAAGATGCGCGGGATGACGCTGAACGTGCCGTCCTTTTGCACGTTGGCGTGCACGCGGTCGTTGATGAACCGCGCGTCGCGCTCATCCTCGTATTCCTTGTCCCAGATCGTGCGCAGCAGCGACGCGAGCCCCGCCTTGCTGCCCGCGTCCTCGTGGCCATCGGCGAGCGCTCGGAACACCGACGAGACGCTGCGCAGCCCGCGCTCGCGCACCGCCGCGACGAGGTCCGCCTTGCTGAGCGGCACGCCCGGCACGTAGTAGTGCACCGACGGGTCGGCCTGCACCTTGTCGCCCGCCGCGAACTCGAGCACCTGCTGCACCTGCGACTTGCACGCGCCGCAGCCGAGCCCCGCCCGCGTCGCGTCGCACAGCGACTTGAGGGTGCAGTGTCCCGCCTCCACCGCCGCGACGAGCGCGCCCTTCGACACGCCGTTGCAGTTGCAGATCTGCGCCGAGCTCGGCATGTCGGCAATGCTCGTCGCGCTCTCCCCCGATGCGAGCTGGAAGAGGAGCTCCGCCCGATTCTCAGGGAGCTCGGACGCCCGATCGAACGCCTGCAGCAGCACCGGAGCGGCGCTCGCGTCGCCGAGCAGGATCGCCCCACCGAGACGCCCGTCGCGCACGATCAGCTTCTTGTAGATGCCGCGCGCCGGCTCGCTGTACGTCACCACCTCGTCGTTCGCGTCGGCGGGATCCTGATCGCCCATCACCGCGAGATCGATCCCCATGACCTTCAGCTTCGTCGACACGCGTGAGCCGGTGTACAGCGCATCGGGGATACGCCCCGCGAGACGGTCCGCCAGCACCTTCGCCTGCTCCCACAGCGGTGCGACGAGGCCATACAGCTGGCCGCGGTGCTGCGCGCACTCACCGATCGCGAACACGCTCGCGTCGCCCGGGCACCGCAGCTCGTCGGTGACGACGATCCCCCGCTCCACCATCAGGCCGCAGTCGAGCGCGAGCGACACGTTCGGCCGGATCCCCGCCGACACGACCACCATGTCGCACGGCAGCGTCGTGCCGTCGGCGAAGGCGAGCCCCTCCACGCGGTGCTCGCCCAGTACCTCGGACGTCATGCGGTCGAGATGGACCTTCACCCCCATCCCCTCGAGCGTGGCCTTGAGGAGCTGCCCCGCCGAGGGATCGAGCTGCATCTCCATCAGGTGCGAGCGCAGGTGCACGACGTGCACCTCGAGCCCGCGCTCGAGCAGACCACGCGCGGCTTCGAGTCCGAGGAGTCCGCCGCCGATCACGGCGGCGCGCGTCGCCATGGGCACGAAGCCGATCATGCGCTCGCAGTCGTCGAGCGTGCGGAAGGCGAACAAACCTTCCTTCATCTCCGTACCATGGCTGCTCAACCCCTTGAGCGGCGGCACGAACGGGCTGCTTCCCGTCGCGAACACGAGCACGTCGTACGGCTCGAGCACCCCCGTGTCGCCGCGGACCAGCTTCGCGTCGCGGTCGACCGCCGTGACGCGCACACCGGCGTGCAGCGTGATCTCGTTGGCCTCGTACCACTCCAGCGGGTTGATGTAGGTGTCCTCGACGTCATGCGAGCCGGCGAGGATCCCCGAGAGCAGAATGCGGTTGTAGTTGCCCGTCGGCTCGTCGCCGAACATCACGATGTCGTAGCGGTCGTTTCCGCCACGCGCGATGAGCTCCTCGACGAAGCGTGCGCCGACCATTCCGTTGCCGATCACGACGAGACGCTGTCTGTCGGGACCGGCGAACATCTCGCTGTCTGCCTGCATCATACGCTGATCACTCCTTGGCGTACGGACGGCGCCTCGATGCGCACGGCGCACACCTTGAACTCCGGCATGCGGCTCGTCGGATCGAGCGCGGGGTTGGTGAGTCGGTTGATCGAGCTCGGGCCGCCCCAATGGAACGGCACGAAGACGGTGTCTTCGCGGATGTCGCGCGTGAGGCGGGCGCGGGCGATGGCGGTGCCGCGACGCGACACGAGTGTCACGAGCACGCCATCCGTCACGCCGGCGCGCTTCGCCGCGACCGGGTTGATCTCCACCAGTGGCTCGGGCGCCAGCGCCGCCAACCGCGCGACACGCCGTGTCTGCGTCCCCGACTGGTACTGCGAGAGCACACGCCCGGTCGTGAGGTAGAGCGGATAGTCCACATCGGGCTCCTCCGCCGGCGCCTCGTGGCGCACGGGATGAAACCGTGCGCGCCCGCTCGGCGTGGCGAAGCGCTCGGCGAAGATGCGCGGCGTCCCTTCGTGATCGACGGACGGACAGGGCCAGAACATTCCCTGCTGCGCGTCGATCTTCTCATACGTCATGCCGGAGTAGTCGGCGACGCCGCCCGCCGTCGCGCGCCGGAGCTCGTCGAACACGCCGGCCGTCGATGCGAACGCGAAGTGCTCACCGCGACCGAGCCGCTCGGCGATGGCGCGGATGATCTCCAGATCGGAGCGCACGCCGTCGGGAATCTCTGCCGCGCGGCGACGCAGGATGACGCGGCCCTCGAGGTTGGTCATCGTCCCCTCTTCCTCCGCCCACTGCGCGCTCGGCAGCACGACGTCGGCGAGCGACGCGGTCTCCGAGAGGAAGAAGTCGGCGACGACGAGCAGGTCGAGCGACCGCAGCCGCTCCTCGACGTGCAGCGCGCGCGGCGCCGACACGACGGGATTGGATCCCATGAGGAACAGCGCGCGCACGCCGCCGTCGCGACCGAGGTCGTCGAGCAGCTCGTACGCCGAGCGTCCGGGTCCGGGGATCTCGTGCTCCGGAATCTTCCAGACCGCCGCCATGTGCGCGCGCGCCGCCGGGTCGTCGATCTTCCGGTAGCCGGGAAGTTGATCCGCCTTCTGACCGTGCTCGCGACCACCCTGGCCGTTGCCCTGGCCGGTGATCGTGCCGAACCCGGTGAACGGCTGCCCGCGCCGCCCGAGCGCGAGCGCGAGGTTGATGAACGCGAGGACGTTGTTGACCCCCTGCGCCTGCTGCTCGGCGCCGCGCGCCGTGAGCACCATGGGCCGACGGGCCTTGGCGAGCAGCTCGGTTGCGCTCAGAAGCAGCGCTTCGGAGACGCCGGTGATCTTCTCGACGCGCTCGGGCCAGTAGGTGGCCAGCACGCCGCGCAGCTGCTCGAACCCTTCGGTACGCTCGCGCACGAAGTCGAGGTCCACCGCACCGCGCTTCACGAGAAGGTGCAGCAGACCGTTCGCGAGCGCCGCGTCGGAGCCCGGCGTCAGACGGAGGTGCAGCGTCGCAGACTGCGCCGTGACGGTGCGTCGTGGGTCGACCACGATCAGCGTGCCACCGGCCGCCCGCTGCGCCTGAAAGTACTGCATCAGCGGCGGCATCGTCTCGGCAGGATTGCTGCCGACGAGCACGATGACGTCGGCCCGCGCGATGTCCTCGACGGGGAAGGGCAGCCCGCGGTCGACGCCGAGCGCCTTGATGGCCGCGCCGGCCGCGCTCGACATGCAGAAGCGACCGTTGTAGTCGATGTTCCGCGTCCGCAGTCCGACGCGCGCGAACTTTCCGAGGAGGTACGTCTTTTCGTTCGTCAGCGAGCCACCGCCGAACACGCCGATGGCGTCGGGCCCGTGGCGTTCCTGGACGGCGCGAATGCCGGACGCGATCCGGTCCAGCGCCGCATCCCACGAAGCCGGCTCGAGGGTGCCACTGGCGCTGCGAATCAGCGGGGTGCTGAGGCGATCGGGATGGTCGAGGGTGTCGGCGGAAGTGAACCCCTTGATGCAGAGGGCGCCCTTGTTGACCGGAAACTCCGGGTCGCCGGCGACCGAGCGGACGCCTTCGGCCTCACTGAGCCGGATACCGCACTGGAAAGCGCAGTACGGGCAGTGGGTCGCGGTGTCCGTCGCGGTGGGGGCGAGAGTGGGCACGGGATCCATGGGTTCGAGCGGGGTCTCTCAGTCAGCATATGCATACAATGTGACAGTGTCAACCTAATCGTGCAAAAAATGCAAAAAACCAGCAGCAAAAAGGCGCCAAATCACCGAAAGATTGCAATATTGTCGCGGGTACTGCGCATTCGTTGCAGTTCCCAACAATTGCGCCTTACCGAGCGCGCGCCGCTGGAGCGCGCGGCGGCGTAGCTCCGACTTGCCGGCACATGGGTGAGGAGCTCGCCGACCTTGGGCCCGACGAGGAGCTGCTCGCCGGCTCGTGGACCGAGCCGGGGGTCGGATCGGTTCACGACCAGGTCGACCGGCGGATCCTCTGGCTGGTTTCGCGCCGGCTCACGCTGCTGGGCGTGACCGAGGGCGGGTGGCGGCAGCTCTACCAAGATCCGCGCGACGGGCGGTTCTGGGAGCTGACCTTTCCGCACGGCTCCCTTCACGGCGGAGGGCCGCGACGCCTGGAGTGCGTCGCGGCCCTCGTCGCCGCCCAGCGATATGGGATGAAGCTCGACTAACGCGCTACCGGCCCCACTTCGCGGTGAGCGTCGCCTTCGCCAGCTGATTGCCGTGCACGTTGAAGCCGACCATCGCCGCGGTGGCGTTAGCCGGCAGCTCGAGCTTCGCGGTCTTCAGCGCGTAGACCGTGAAAATGTACCGATGCGGCTTGTCCCCCGCCGGCGGGCACGGCCCGACGTAGCCCGGCTGCGCGAGGTCGGTGTTCCCCTGCGTCGCGCCACTGGGCAGGGTTCTGCTCTTGGGATCGCCTGCGCCGGCCGGCAGCGACGTCGCGCTCGCGGGGATGTTGTAGACGACCCAGTGCCAAAAGCCGCTCCCCGTCGGCGCGTCCGGATCGTACGTCGTGACGACGTAGCTCTTCGTGCCCGTCGGCGCGCCGCTCCATCTCAGCGCGGGAGACACGTTCTGCCCCGGGCACCCCATGACGTTCCCGACGTGGCGTAGAGGGATCGTTCCGCCCGGCTTGAGGTCCGGGCTCGTGAGCGAGAAGCGGCCCGCACCCTGGGCGCCGGCCGACCCGGCGACGGCGAACATCAGCGCCGCCGCGAGCGAGAAGCTGCGAGGTGAGTTCAAACGCATGGCAACGTGCTCCTGATCGTGAAGAGAAGCTGCGAATGAGAATACCGACCTGACAGCGGACGGCGCCGGCGCATCTTCTATTCGCGACCGGCGACGGATCCGCGCCTGCGCGCTTCGCGTGCTACGCCGGAACCGACGCGCTCGCGACGGGGGATTCAGGCGCGGCTCGGACAAGCGTATCTCCGAACACCTCGAGCGCCAGCTCGACCTTCCCGAACGGCGCCGAGACCTGCACGCCCTGCACGCCGCCTCGCACGCGATCGAGCATCTCGCGCGCGATCGCGATCCCTTCGGCCACCGCGTGCTCCTTCGATTTGTCGCTCGCCTTCCGCATCCGCTCGATCACCGCGTCGGGCACGCTGACCCCCGGCACTTCGTTCGCGAGGAACTCCGCGTTGCGCACGCTCACCAGCGGCCAGATGCCGGCGATGATCGGCGGCCGCTGGCCCTCGGTGCGCCGCAGGAAGTTCTCGAGCTGCGTCGAGTCGAACACCGGTTGCGTCACCGCGAATTCGGCCCCGGCGTCGACCTTCCAGGCGAACCGCTTGAGCTCGTGCTCGAGGTCGATCGGCGCGGGGTTCACTCCCACACCGATCACGAACTGCGTCGGGGTGCCGATCGCGTTGTCTCCCGGATCGCGGCCGTGATTGAGGTTGCGCACGAGATTCGTCAAACCGATCGCGTCGATGTCGAACACCGCCGTCGCGCTCGGATACGGTCCCATCTTCGGCGGATCGCCGGTGATCAGCAGCATGTTGCGCAGCCCGATCGCCGACGCTCCCAACAGGTCGCTCAGCATGCCGAGCAGGTTGCGGTCGCGGCAGGCGTAGTGCGTCACCGTCTCGATCCCCACCTGCTGCTCGATGAGCAGCGACGTGAGCAGCGCGCCCATGCGGCTCTGCGCGCGCGGCCCGTCGGGGACGTTCACCGCATCGACGTTCGCGACCTTGAGCTTGCGCACGTCTGTGAGCATCCGCGTCGCGTCCACACCGCGCGGCGGCACGATCTCCACCGAGGTGACGAACGCGCCGGCGGCAAGCTTCGCTCCCCACTTCGAGCGCTGCGCCAGCGGCACCGCCTGCACGTCGGGCGCGCGATGCGCCACGTCGCGCAGCACCGGAGGCGCCGCGACGGTGGACACGCCGCCGCCCGGCTGGGCGAAGCGCGGGCTGAGCGGACGCACGAACTCGCACATCGCCCGGATGTGCTCCGGCGTGGTGCCGCAGCAGCCACCGACCACCTTCGCACCGGCATGCACGAGGTGCCGTGCGTACTCCGCCATGTACTCGGCGCTCGCCATGTACATGCTCCGCCCACCGACGTCGCGCGGCATGCCGGCGTTCGGCTGCGCGCTGAGCTTTTTGCGCGTCAGCGGCGTCATCTTTTCGATCGCCTCGAGGATCGTCTGCGGTCCGACGGAGCAGTTGAGACCGATCACGTCGGCGCCGAACCGATCGAGCGCGCGGACGACGTCCTCCGCCGTCGCGCCGTAGGGCGTGAGGCCGTCCGCGCCGATCGTCATCTGCGCGATCACCGGCATCGCGGGATCGACGTCGCGCGCCGCGGCGATCGCCTGGCCGAGCTCCTCGATGTCGCCGAACGTCTCGAGGATGAAGCAGTCTGCACCACCCGCCTTCAGCCCCTCCATCTGCTCGCGAAAGAACGCACGCGCTTCGTCGCGCGACGTCGGGCCGTACGGCTCGATCCGCACGCCCAGCGGTCCGACCGCACCGGCCACGAGCACGTCGCGTCCCTGTTCAGCGGCCTCGCGCGCGAGCTCCGCCGCGCGGCGATTCAGCTCGTGCACCTGCTCGGCCAGGCCGAACTGCTGCAGCTTCACGCGGTTCGCGCCGAAGCTGTTCGTCTCCAGCACCTCGGCGCCGGCCTTCACGTACGCGCGGTGCACGTCGCGCACGAGGTCGGGGGCACGCACGTTCAGCTCGTCGTAGCACTGGTTGATGAAGACGCCCTTGGCGTACAGCATCGTCCCCATCGCGCCGTCGAACAGCACGAGCGAATCGGGGTCGACGAGACGGGCCAGCGCGGGCGAGGTCATGGATCCCTCCGGTGAGACGACGATGCAGTGATCAGACGCCGGCGCCCGCGCCCTCGGCGGCGGTGCGCACGGCGTAGTACTTGGCCTGCGGATGGTGCACGATCACGGCGGCGGTGCTCTGCTCGGGGATGAGCTGGTACGCCGACGTCAGCTCCATGCCGAGTGCGTCCTCGGCGGGAAGGAGCTTGAAGAGCTGCGCGTGATCCTCGAGGTCGGGACATGCGCCGTAGCCCCACGAATACCGCTTGCCGCGGCCGCCCGGGATGCCGAGCTCGCGACGAATCCGGCGATGCAGCCACTCGGCCACCGCCTCCGCGCTCTCGACGGCGATGCCGTGCGCGTAGAACGCCTCGCTGTATTCGCCCGCGGCCTGCTGCCGCTCGAACCGGCGCGTCGCCTCGTCGCCCACCGTGACCACCTGGAACGCCACGACGTCGACGTCTCCGCTCGTGGATGAGCGGAAGTAGTCGGCGATGCACAGCCGCTCGCGCCCTTCCTGCCGCGGAAAGTGGAATCGCGTCTTCTCCACGAGCGAGCCGTCGCGCTGATACGGTTCCGGCTCGTAGACGATCAGATCGTTGCCGATGCTCTGCGTAGGGAAATAGCCGTACACGGCCTTCGGCTGCAGCCAGCCCTCGGCCTTCGCCTCGGCCTTCAGCCGCGCGAGTGCCGGCTCGAACTCTTCGCGCACCATCCGGTCGTACTCGGGCCCCGAGCCGCGTCCCCCCCACTGCAGGCGGTACAGCTCGTCCAGGTCGAGCAGATCGAACACCTCGTCGAGCGGGATGTTCTCGAGCACGCGCGTGCCGAAGAACGGCGCCGCAGGCACGGCGTGATCGTGCGACACGTCGCTTCGCTCACCTCCCTGAATTCCCTGCGCCTTGTCCTTGCCGACGTTGCCGTGCAGGAAGCTGTCGCTCCGCGCCTCGGAGAGCAGGCGCGCGATCGCCTCCTCGCGGCGATCGGTGCCGCCCTGGAGCGCGTCCATCGTCTCGAGCCCTTCGAACGCGTCCTTGCAGTAGAAGACTCCCGACTCGTACGCGCGCTCCGGCTCGACGAACAGCGCGCGCCGCCCGAACCGGCGGTTGATCGCCGCGCCGCCGATGAGCACCGGGATCTGGATGCCGCGCTTGTCGAGTTCCTGCACGCACAACGGCATCTGCTTGCTCGTGCTGACGAGCAGCGCCGAGAGTCCGATCGCGTCGGCGCCGACCTCCTGCGCCTTCTCGATGATCGTGTTCACCGGCACCTGCTTGCCCAGGTCGAACACCGTGTAGCCGTTGTTGCTGAGGATCGTGTTGACGAGCGACTTCCCGATGTCGTGCACGTCGCCGTACACGGTCGCGAGCACGACCTTCCCCTTGGTGTAGCCCTCGGCCTTCTCGAGGAACTGCTCGAGGTGCTTCACCGCCTTCTTCATCACCTCCGCACTCTGCAGCACGAAGGGAAGGATGAGCTCACCGGCGCCAAACTTGTCGCCGACGTCCTTCATCGCGGGAAGCAGCACCTCGTTCAACACGCGCACCGGATCCTCGCGCACGCCGGCCGTGTCGAGCGCCTCTTCGATCCCTTCCTTCTTACGGTGCAGCACCATCCAGTGGACACGCTGCTCCGGCGTCATGCCCGCGGTCGGATCTTCCTTCTCGGCGCGCGCGTCGCTCTGTCCGGCGGTGGAAAAGCCTTCGATGAACCGCTGCAGCGCATCAGGCCTGCGGTTGAACACGAGGTCGTCGGCGAGGGCTCGATGTTCGGCGCTGATCTCGGCGTACGGTGTGATGTGCGCCGGGTTGACGATCGCCGCGTCGAGCCCCGCGCTCACGCAGTGGTGCAGGAACACGGAGTTCAGCACGTAGCGCGCGGCGGGATCGAGCCCGAAGCTCACGTTCGAGACGCCGAGGATCGTGAAGACTCCCGGCAGCTCGCGCTTGATCAGGCGAATCCCCTCGATCGTCTCCTTCGCGCTGTCGATCCACTCCGGATCGCCCGTGGCGAGCGTGAACGTCAGCGCATCGTAGATCAGATCTTCGGGGGCGAGGCCGTACTCGCCGACGACGATGTCGTAGATCGCCCGCGCCACCTCGAGCTTCCGCTCGCGCGTCTTGGCCATCCCGACCGGGTCGATCGTCAGCGCGACGAGCGCCGCGCCGTGCTTTTTGGCGAGCGGCACGACGGAGTCGATCCGCTTGCGGCCATTCTCCATGTTGATGGAGTTGATGATCGCGCGGCCGGGGATGTGCTCGAGTGCCGCCTCGATGACCGACGCCTCGGTGGAGTCCACCATGATCGGCGTCTCGACGCTCATCGAGATCAGCTTGACGAGCTTCGACATCTGCTCGGCCTCGTCGCCGCGCTCGGTGAGGGCGACGCAGACGTCGAGCACGTGCGCCCCCGACTCCTGCTGCTCGCGGGCGACGTCGAGAATCCCCTCATAGTCGTCGGCGAGGAGGAGGCGCTTCACCTTGCGCGAGCCCTGCGCGTTCACGCGCTCCCCGACGAGCAGCGGCGCGGGCTCCTGGCGCAGCGCGGTGGCGCGCATCGCCGACGATACCAGCGCCTCGCGCCGGTGCTCTTTCCGCGGCGGCGACTCCGCCTCGCGCACCGCGGCGACGATCGCCGCGAGATGCTCCGGCGACGTACCACAGCAGCCACCGACGATGCGGACGCCGAACTCCTCGACGAACTCGCGCAGCATCCCCGCCATGGGGAGCGGCTCGAGCGGATAGATCGCCTCGCCCGTCCCCGTGTTGAGCGGCAGACCGGCGTTCGGGATCACCGAGATCGGACGCGAGGCGTGTTCCGTCAGGAAGCGCACCGGCTCGCGCATGTGCTCCGGCCCGGTGGAGCAGTTGAGCCCCACCACGTCGACGCGCATCGCCTGCAGCGTGGTGAGCGCGCTGGCGATGTCGGTGCCGAGGAGCATCCGGCCGC